>JBPCKZ010000116.1:0-13682 GCA_051003795.1 Bryobacteraceae bacterium
ATGTAGGAGGCGGGGCCGCGGCTGGCGCTGTCGTCGGCGGTCTTATCGGCCACGGAAAGGGAGCGGCTGTCGGTGCGCTCGCCGGTGGCGTCGGCGGTTATCTTTACAAAAAGCACAAGGATCATAGCTACAAACCCTACGGGAATTGAATCTCAACGTCGCGTCGGAGCCGGGCACGCCGTTAGCCTGGCCCGACGATTCTTGTAAATAAGGTTTCGAGCCGCGAAAAGCTCTGTTTCACTTCGGCGAACGCGACTCGAAGTTCGGTTATATCTTTCGGGGTTAATCCCTCACCCATCGGTTCTTCAAATAATCCTTTGATGCCAGGCGCTGCCTTCTTTTCTGGGCTCTGGTGCAACGTTCCTAAGCGGGCTGTACGCCTTTCGGATTTTTAGAAATTCCGATCAGGCGGCTAGTACAGCATTCCAAAGTTCTGGCATTGTGGCTGAACTGCCACCCAACTTACCGGTCTTAAACTGATGCTTCTTAATTTTCTGCACAAGCTCGATGCCGCTGATGGTCACGGCCGCATGATCAAACCGTTTGAATCCGAGCATCGGTCTAGTCCGCTGTTTTATTCGACGATGGTCTTGCTCGATCATATTATTGAGGTACCTGCTCGACCGCACTCGGACCCGCCGCGGCAGGCAGCCTTCCGCCTTCAGTTCTCGCACGGCTCGATGGGATGCGGCGTAAGCATCGAGAGTAATCACGCGTGGCATGCCAACACTCTTCATCGCTTTGCGGAAGAAGTGCTTCGCTGCATTCACATCCCGCCTCTCGCTGAGGTAAAAATCGACCGTTCGCCCGACTTTATCCACCGCCCGATACAGATAGGTCCACCGGCCCTTCACCCTGATATACGTCTCGTCACATCGCCACGAACCGCCAACCGGCCGCGCATACCGGCTCCAGCGCTTCTCGAACTCCGGCACGTAGCGCTGCACCCAACGCAGAATCGTCGTGTGCACGAGCACCACTCCGCGCTCGGCCATCATTTCCACGAGGTCACGTGCGCTCAATTTGTACCGTAAATACCATCGAACGCAAAGGACGATGATTTCTTGATCGAACTGCCGACCCTTGAACAGATCCTCGACGGATGCCGCTGAAGTCATTCCCGCGATTATCCGACACTCCGCAAGTTTGCACCAGAACCGTATAGGCAGCTACAAAATGCCTTGAAACGAAAGGTAATGCCAAGTCACCTGACAAAGAGACGCCCATGAACTTCGATTCTACCGTTCGCCGCTTATCCATGCTAGCCGCACTAATCTTACTTCCACCCGTTTTCGGCGCGGAATCTTACTTCCCGAATCTGCCGGCAATCTTACAGGACGGGCGTCAGGTGCGCTTCTATCGAGACCTCGTGGCCGGCAAAACGGTAGTGCTGCATTCTTTCTTCGCCAACTGCCATGGGGTTTGCCCCATGATGCTGGGAAAAATGCGTTCGCTACAGGAGGCGCTTGGCGATCGGTTGGGCAAGGACGTTTTCCTGATTAGTATCACGGTAAACCCCGCCGATGACACGCCGCGCAAGCTGGATGAGCTTTCTAAATCGCTCGGAGCCAAGCCTGGCTGGGTATTCGTTTCCGGTGAGCAGCGCAATATCGATTGGATTTTGTACCGGCTGGGGCAGTATTTTCCCGCTAAGGAAGATCACAGCACCATGCTCCTGGTGGGAAATGAGCGGTCCGGCGTCTGGTCTAAAGTCCACGCATCGGAACCCCTCGAGAAGATTCTAAACACGATCGAACGTGTTTCGCAATCGGGCAGTGAGAGCCCCCGATGAAACGGGGACCGGAGGCTTCAATGAAAGGTTTATTCCTTGGGGTGTTTTCAGCGGTATTGCTGGGAGGTTTGTGCATTGCTCCGGCTTCCGCAGCCCCCGCTGGTTGCAAGGGTGTCACCGTGCAGGCGGAAGTGGCTGCTATCGAGCACGCCTATCAGTATAACCGCTTCGGGTCGTTCAATCCGGCCGGATTGATTTTCGCCCTGCAACAGGATCTTGTCCCTCAAGATGTCAAGCAAGTCGATGAAGACGCTTACTTCGCCAAGTACACGGTCGAGCAACTTTGGCAGCGCAAGCTGCAGCCAGGGAAGGTTCGATTGCGCCGCTCCAAACGACCGAGGCCATTGGTGCTGCGCGTCAATGAAGACGATTGCCTCGAAGTGCATTTTACCAATCTGTTGTCTCCGCTACCTCCGGTGTGGACCAATCTCACGGTTCCCGAACACGCGCTGAGTCCTAACGATTCGACAGCGCGCGTGCCATTCGTGATGGAAGAGTCGCCATACCCCGCCACGCGTGAAGTCTCATTGCATGTGAATGGGCTGGAGTATATGGGTTCGATTGAGTCCGACGGCGCGTTTGTGGGCAACAACCCGAATTCGAACGTGAAACCCGGCGGCGCACACACGTATAAGTGGTACGCGCGGAAAGAGGGCGGCTTCTTGCTCTATTCGACTGCGGCGACAACGGGAGGCGAAGGCGATGGCGGTCAAATAGAGCTGGGGCTATTTGGCGCGGTCAACGTGGAGCCAAAAGGAGCGAAGTGGTACCGGTCACAGGTGACCCACGACGTGCTCGTAGCGGCTTCTCCTAAGCGCGGCAAAGATTCCGACTACACCCACATCGACTACTCCAAAATCGCGATTCTCGATTCGGCAAATCGCATACTGCACTCCGACCTGAACGCCGTAATTGTGCAAGACCCAAAGGCCCCAAAAGATAAAGGGGAACAATATTGCGGCGACGAAGGTCCCGGGCAAACTTGCGGACTCTCTTTCCGCGAGTTCACTGTAATATTCCATGACGAGATCAACGCCGTGCAAAGCTTCGCCGAACTGGGCGATGAAACAAATCCGATAGCGAGCGTGAAAGACGGGATGGGCATTAACTACGGCGTGTCTTCAATGGGCGCGCCCGTGCTCGCGAATCTGAAAAAGATCGGTCCGGCCGCGAAGTGCGCCGAATGTAAATTCGAAGAGTTTTTCCTCTCCTCCTGGGCGAATGGCGATCCCGCGCTTCTGCCGCAGTATGAAGACGATCCATCAAATGTCCATCACGCATATTTGGGTGATCCCGTGCGCTTCCGCAATATGCATGCAGGTCCTAAAGAAACGCATGTCTTTCACCTTCACGCGCATCAATGGCTGTATGACCATCGCGATCCGCGTGCGACTTATCTCGACTCGCAAACCATCTCGCCGGGCGCGTCGTATACATACGCGATTCAATATGGCGGCGCAGGCAATCGCAACTTCACGGTGGGCGATTCTATCTTTCACTGCCATTTGTATCCGCATTTCGCCCAGGGAATGTGGGAGCTTTGGCGCGCGCACGATGTGTTTGAGGACGGCACGAAGGGTGTCTGGGATGGCGAAACGAACCCGCGCGGGCGCTGGTTGCCGGATGGCGAAATCGCGGAGGGTACGCCCAATCCCGCGGTGGTTCCCATTCCCGGCCGTGCGCTAGCTCCGCTGCCCGGCAAGGAATTCGGTGGTTATCCATTCTTTATTCCAGGCCGGGCTGGCCACCGTCCGCCCCAACCTCCGCTCGATATGGATATCGACGAGAAGGGGGAACAGTTGAGCGGTGGATTGTCGCGGCATCTGGTGCTCGAAGGCGAAGCCAAGAACGGTACCGACGATCCGGATGAAGAAAAGAAACTGTTTAGTTCCAAATTCGGCGACGGGCCGAGTGGCCCGGATGCCGTAACCCTGGGATCGAAGGTGGCGGAAGCCAATGCGAACCGCGTCATGGCGAGCAACTCCAACTCGGCGCACACATTATTTGCCAAGAAGCTGACGAAGGCCACCATTCACCGCCTGCCTTGGGAAGGCACGCCCGGTGAGCAAACGGCTATGAGGTTCCATCAAGGTTTGCTGGCCAGTCTCGATTTCCACGGTACGCCCGGAAAAGCAGACCCGTTGACTACGCCGCAAGACCACTCGCTCCCATTCGCCGGTGAGTGGTGGAAAGGAATGGGCTATTGGTCTCCCGTCGAAGGCGGTGGCAAGACAATGCAGTTCGGCGTCAATGGGCGCATCGGCGAGTGGATGCGCAGTTCGGGAAATCCGGAACCGAAAAGCCTTGGGATGCCAGGCGCCCCGTACGCGGACCCCTGTCCGACTGGCACGCCGTTGCGTAAATATCGAGCGGCTTATATCCAACTCGATATGACCGTTAATAAGTGGGGGTGGCACGATCCACAAGCGCGGATAGCCGTGCTGGAAAAAGATGTCAAGGATACGATCGAACTCCGGCGTCCAACGGAACCGCTGTTTTTCCGCGCAAACTCGGGCGAGTGTATTCAGTTTGCCGCGACGAATCTTGTCCCCAGCGCCCTGAATCTGGATGATTTTCAAATATTCTCGCCAACCGATACTCTAGGGCAGCACATTCACCTGGTGAAGTTCGATGTCACCTCATCCGACGGATCTGCCAACGGCTGGAACTATGAAGATGGGACGCTCTCGGCGGATGAGGTCCGGGAACGCATTGCGGCGCATAACGCCGCCAATCCTGGCGATCCAATCGGGTTGAAGACGCACCCGATATTCAAGGTTCATGGCGCCCTGGAGAACGATAAGCGGGGCTGGTGCGCGGATATGCCGGGCGGAAGCGATAAGAATCCATGGTGCGGCGCCCAGACCACTGTTCAACGCTGGTACGCGGACCCGGTATTCGATCGCAATAAGAACGACCGCACCCTGCGGACCGTATTCACGCACGACCACTTCGGGCCGAGCTCGCATCAACATCACGGCCTGTATGCGGCACTTGTAATAGAGCCCACGGACTCCACCTGGAAAACTCTGGACGGCAGCAGACAGCTCGGAACGGGACGCAATGACGGCGGACCTACATCGTACCGCGCCAACATCGAAGTAAGGGGCGACCCGAGCAAGAACCGGCGCGAGTTCACCATGGCCTTTGCCGATTTCGCTCTGCTGTACACAACGGATCTGGAACCGGTGAACCCGCCGAACCGCAGCGAGACTTTGCGAATGCCCGGTGGGGCGGACCGCGAGGTTTTGCCCACGCCCGAGGGCATTTCCGGGCGCGATCCGGGTACCCAGCTGATCAATTACAGGCAAGAACCCGTGCCGTTGCGCGTGGCCGAGGAGAAAAACACCGGATTCATTCAGCGCAAGTATGCGGATGACCACTATTACCCTGAAAACCCCAAAGCCCCTGTGAAGGACGATCCACGGGGCAACCTGGCCAACGTCTTCAATTCCAACGTTCATCAAGTCACCGACGAAGAATTACGGGAACCGCGAAAAGCGGACGGATCCAGGAATCCCTCCCTGTTCGCGGCGCTCGAAAAGCAGCGGCTGAACTTCATGGAACACCTTAATTGCCCGCAGGGGGCCGATGATGCGTTCAAGCCGTTCTACTGCGAGGTGGGGCGTAAACCCGGCGATCCGGCAACTCCGCTCTTGACTGCCTATGAGGGTGACCGCATGCAGGTGCGCCTGGTGCAGGGGGCGCAGGAAGAGCAGCACATTTTCACGATGACCGGCGTCAAGTGGCTGCATCAGGCGGCAGGCGAATATCCTCACACCCCTGAAGAAATCAGCCTGCAAGAACATCCTTCGCCGGGGTACGTGAACGCGCAGCAGATTGGTATTTCGGAACACATGGAGTTCGACATGCCGCTGGGCGTACAACATAAGGCCGCTTCGGACCACTTGTATATGTCGTCGGCTACGGATAACCTCTGGGACGGCATGTGGGGAATTGCCAGGGTTTTTGGATGGACAACACCGCCAGGTGCTAGCGTCCCGGTCCAGAATGTTCAGCCGAATCTGGCGAAGATCGTCGAAGCACCCGCGCCACCGAAAACGGCGGATTCGAACATTGTGTGCGCCCCGAGCACGATGGTAGTGCATGTGGGCGCATATTTGGCGCGCGATCTCGCGCCGGATAGTAAAGGTGACCCCGACGACAAGGTTCGCCTAACGCAAAAAGATGGCGCATTTTATAACAGCCGTTTCCAGATTTCCGATCCCAACGCGATCGTCTTCGTGGAGCACGATCCGCAATACCCGGACGATCAGAAAGAGCATCTGCGGGAAGCATATCGACAAGGCAAACCATACGAGCCTCTGATCCTGCGCGCGCCGGCTGGCGCATGCCTGGACGTTTTTCTCCACAACCACATTCCGTCCGATTACGACGACCGCTGGAAACATCCGGACCAGGTGAGGAACGGGGCGGGGAGCGGCAAGCCGGCTGAAATTGAAGCCAAGGTTGCCCAGCATAAAGGTACCTATAGCCTCATGCCGCCGCTGACCGACGGTCTCAATATGAATCAGTTGCGATCTTCATCCAGCGTCGGACTGAGTCCCCAATTGCTCGAGTTGGATTTCCGTAATTCCATGGGTGTCGATATCGGGATCAACCAGCCGTCGGCGGTCCAGCCCGGGGAAACCAAGAAGTTCAACTGGTACGCGGGTGAGCAGCGTCTGGTGGATGGTCCGGAAGGGCGCGTGGTGCGATACCTGCCTGCTGAATATGGCGCGGTTTCTTTGCGCGACCTGGCGGACCCAATAAAGCACACCACCCACGGGGCGGTCGGCATGCTGATTGTGGAGCCGCGCGGGAGTTGCTCCACTTATCCGATTGCGCCAATGACCGGAACGGCGCACAGGGGCGCGCACAACGATAAGGTGACCAAAGCAATCCGCGAAAAATACCGGATGGCCGGCTATTGCGAAATCAAAGGAGAAGAAGATCCGCGGATGCAGTTCATGCGTTCCAAGGCGACCGCCGATGTTCGGATTGGAAACAAGATATCATTTCGGGATTTCGCGCTCCTGTATCAGGACGATCTCAGCTTGATGCAGGGTCAAGAACCCCTGCCGAACCTGCGCGGCGGCGATGACGCGGAGGATTCCGGCGGTAAAGCTTTCAATTACCGGACAGAGCCGTTGTGGGCGCGCGCAGGCGCGGGGTCGCCGGAAGTCAAGCCCGAAGAAATGCAGAACCGGGTATTTACCAATACGCTCAGCTCCAAGGCGCCGAATGCGGGTTGCGGCGGGCCGTGCGGCGACCCGGAAACCCCCGTGTTCACGGCGCCGGCGGGCCGGGAAGTGCGATTCCGCGTAGTCCATCCAGGCGGACACCCGCGCCAACATGGCTTCACGCTGTTTGGGCATAGCTGGGAAGATCAGCCGTGGCAGTGGGAGAAACGAACCGGCGACTCCGAGTACACGCAGGTGATGGCCAACAACACGCATATCGCTCATTTGGGGAGTGTTAGTGGAATCGGGCCAGCGCGGCATCTGAATCTCCGAACTTGCGCCGGCGGTACGTACCGGGTGAAGGGCGATTACCTTTTCCGGACGCAGGAGGCCTTTCAGTTTCAAGGTGGATTGTGGGGAATTTTCCGTGTGACGGATCCCGACGGTTCCGTATGCACCGCGGATGACGAAGAAGTGCAACAGCAGAAAGCGAGGACAAAATAATGGCGAAGGCAATTACGGCGCGTCCAACGAAAGACGCGGGAACGGTTTCGTGGCTTCCGGGGCCCGTCCGGCTGGGGTTCGAGTTGGATCCGCAACAAAATCATTTCGGCGACCAGAACGAAATGGTGGGAGCCAGCGTGAATGGCGGGGGTGCGACGCTCGAACAGAACGACGATAACGGAGTCCAGGTTAATTTCGGTGACGGCGATTTACTGTTACAGACCGAGCGGCCGCGCGATACCATCCTGCTGACGTTTACTCCGCCCGTACGCGCGGCGGCCGTGCAGATCGCGGCATTCGGCCTAGCCAATACGAATCCCGTATCTTTCACGGCCCTTTCGCAGGCTACGCTGACCGACACGACGCTCACGCGGGTTAAGAAAACCCCAACGACGACCACTGGCGCACGTGATGGCAGTGCGGTAACTCTCGGGTTTCAGTGCGAGGACGGCGATGCTCCTATCCTCTCGCTCGGGTTTTCGGTGGAGCCTCTCGGTCCCGCGCAAGCTTTGCGAAGTTTCGGAATCAACCAAGTTACGTTTGCGGAGCGGCAGATCGCTCCAATGACTGTCACGGCGGCCGCCGGGCCAAAAGTACGAAAGGCGGGCTCATGAAACCGATAGTGGGCGCCGCCCTGGTGTTGTTGAGTCACCTTGTGAGCGCGCCCGCCCAGGGCCGGGAGCGGATCGTGCAACAAGGCGTGGCGGTGGAATTTGATTTGCGGCCCGTCGCCAACGGCACGGCCGTGGCAACTATCCGGGTTCTGGATGAAGCGAGCGGCACTCCCATCGATGGCTCCCGCCCCAAGGTCTGGCTCAGCAAACGGCGTAACGAGGCGGTCGCGATCGAGACACCGTGTCTCGAGAAAATCCGCAACTTCGCCAGCGGTCAGCTTACCGCCCGCGCCGACGTGGATCTGAATAGTTATCTGCTCGCAACGCTTAACCATGACCGCACAGTTACATTTCTAAACCCGTTCGTCTCGGCAGTATCGAAGCTCGAAGCTGCAGTGGAGTTGAAGGGTGTTGGCTTCGATTGGGTATACTCGCCGGAACTGGAGAGGCTGTTCGTCAGTATGCCGGACGCCTCGGCGATTGCAGTTATTGACGCTGTCACGCTCAAGTTGCTTGGCAATGTCGAGCTTCCTACCGGTTCCAAGCCGGGCCGCGTAGTTCTATCACCGGATGGAAGTTCGGTGTGGAGCTCGCTCGACGGTTTCGGGCAAATTGCGGTGATTGATGGAGCCGGGCTGACAGTGAAAGGCTATGTTCCGGTAGGAAAAGGCATGCACCAGATCGTCTTCTCGCCGCCTCACCATCGAACCTATATCACCAACAGCGAGGACGATAACGTGACGGCTGTCAATGCGGAAACACTCAAAAAGATCGAGGACATCCCGGTGGAGCGAACGCCGGTCGCGGCCGCCTGGGTGCCCGCCGCAAAACTGATCTATGTCGGCAGCGTAAATTCCAGCCGGGTGGCGGCCATCGATCCCGATACGAACAAAGTGGTCAGCCGGATAGCAGCGGGACCGGGAATCGTCTGGTTGCAAGCCGATCCGGGAGGACGATTCGCGCTCGCGATCAGCCAAGCAGAGGGGAAAGTGTTCATGATCGATTCTTCGGTAGCGCAGGTAGTGGGTACGGCTGGGGTGGAGAGCGAACCCGATCAGGCCGCTTTTACCGAACGCTACGCATACGTACACGCGCTCGACAGCAACAGCTTCGCTGTGATCAATCTGGCCGAGTTGCGCGAGGGACACGCGACGCCTGTTTACATCCAAACGGGTGATGCCAAGCTGAGCCAGGAACCGAATCTGATCGCTGCGGCTCCGGCGGTAGTCGCCACGCCGGAAGGCAATTCCGTGCTGGCCGCCAATGGACCGGAAGCGGTCCTATATTTCCTCGAAGAGGGGATGATGGCCCCCAAGGGAACGCTGCAAAATTACAGGCGGAAGCCTCGAGGAGTGATGGTGATTGATCGCGGGCTTCGCAGTATCGGGAAAGGCGTGTATCAGGCTACTTTGCGGGTACCGTCGAGTGGTCGATTCGACGTGCCGTTCGCGCTCGATGAGCCTAAGGTTCGCGTCTGCTTCGAAGCGTCATTGATCGGCGATCCGGCGCCGGATCGTAAAGCGGCGGTTCAACTTCGCGCGGTGATGCAGAACCAGCGGGAGACGGCGATGCTGGGCCTCACACCAAGTGAGCCGCGTGAGTTTCAGTTCCGTATCCAGGACGCGGTTAGCGGTCAGCCGGTTCTCGGGCTGCGAGGTGTGCAGTTGCTCGCTTTCGAACCCCCAGGGCAGTGGCAAAGCCGCGAGTGGCTGATCGAGCGGGGCGACGGCATCTACGCCGCTACGCATCAGTTCCCGCATGCCGGAAAGTTTGTGCTGCAGGTAGTCGCGGTGCGCCGGGATTTCAGCCTGGAAGCGCACCCCGCGACAGTCCAGGTGAGGAACGGGAAATGAGGGCCGCATACATCTTCCCCGTAGCGGCGTTTTTTTTAATACCGATCTCGTTCGCCGCGGAATCCACACAGCCCGGCCGTTGGCAACCAATCGGGTCTCCTATACCGGATGTTCGCGTGGTGGATCAAGACGGACGTGTGTTGCGCTTTTACACGGATTTGGTGAAGGACCAAACGGTCGCAATTCAATTCATTTTTACGAGTTGCACGACCATCTGCACTCCCCTGGGTGCCACTTTTCACCACTTACAGGAACTGACATCCGGAGTGGATAGGCGTCGGCTGATCTCAATTTCCGTCGATCCCGAACCAGATACGCCCGCGGAACTGCGGAAGTTTGCGGACCGCTTTGGCGCGCGTAACGGCTGGACTCTCGTGACCGGAGAGCGGGTGGACATCGAGAACCTATTGAAGGCGCTACGGGCGTTTACGCAAGACAGGAGCGCACACTCCGCGATGCTGCTCATCGGAAACGACCGCACGAACCGCTGGACACGCGCCTATGGACTGTCACCGGCTGAATCTTTAAGGGCGTTGCTGCGCGAGGCAGCGCAAGGAAATAAATAAAATGCGGAGGGGGGTTGTAGTTGCGTATTTGGTGTTGGCCCTGCTTCCGATTTGCCTTTTCGGCGTGGAGCCCGGCCAGTCACTCTACAACCAAGGCCGCGTAGAAGGCCGCGAACTCATGGCCATGCTCCGGGGCAGCGCTACCGAAACGCCGGCGCGGCTTGTACCCTGCGCCAGTTGCCACGGCTTGCGTGGCGAGGGAACCACCGAGGCCGGCGTTCAGGTTCCGGCGCTCAAAAGCTCGTTTTCGGACAGCGAGCTTAGCCGCGCGGTCATCGATGGTATCGGGAAAGACGGCCGCATGCTCCATCCTTCCATGCCGTCTTTTCCACTGACGGACCAAGAGCTATCCGGTCTCGCCGCCTACCTGCGAACGTTAACGGATAGCGATTATAGAGCACCGGGACTCGACGGCAAGACCATTAATATCGGCATAGCGCTTGGCTCCCGGAGTGAACTGGCCAAAGCGGTAAAACAAGCGGTGGAAGCGGAGTTTCGGGAAATCAACCAACGGAGCGGCATCTATGGCCGGCAGTTGCATTTGACACCCGCGCACTCGAATCAGGATCTAGCGAAAAACGTCTTCGCCATTGTAGCTACTTTGGACCAGGCTGGCGCGCCGGCCGGCGTGCCTTCGGTAGGACCGGTTTCGAGCGCGGCTGCGAATCCCAGTACCTACACTTTAGTTGCGAGCGTCACGGACCAGATCGCCGCGCTCGGCGAATATCTGTCTACTCAACAGCTTCGGCGCATTCATTGGGTTCGGGCAAAATCTCCGTTCGATGTGGAAGCTGAAAGCGCCTGGGTCGATCTCACAAAGCGCCACATCGTGGAATCCAGTGAAACGAAAGCGGGCGCGGATGCACTTCTGTTTACCGGTTCGGTTACCGATCTCGAACGGTTACTGAGAGAGGTTCCGAATGTGCCGGTCGCCACCTTGCACTTAATCGCCGGATCGAAGGTATTCGATTGGCCGGCACAGGATCGCAGGCGATTGGTTGTGGCATACCCGGCACTGTTGCCGTCCCAGATCGGTCCGGCGGCTCTTGGGCTTGGCGACACTCCTATGCCGTTTCTGGTTTCGAGAGCAGTGGGAACGGCGGCGGCTAAGGTTGTCATTGAGGCGTTGAAACGCGCGGGCCGCGATCTCACCCGCGAGGGCTTTCAGCAGGCCCTCGAATCTCTACATGAGTTCCGGACAGATCTGGTCCCTCTAGTGACGTTTGGCTCGCGGCGTCATGCGGGAGTGCGAGGGGCTTACATGGTCTCTGCAGAAACAAACGGGTACGCCCGCTTAACGGATTGGGTGAACGTGGAGGATTGACGATATGAAATGGATGCAAAAGTTCTCGATGGCAGTCTTCGCCGCTATGTCTCTGTACGCGCAGCAGACAGTGCCTTTCAATTTGGTTGGGCCGATCCAGACATTTACGCTCGATTCACCCTCGGACCCGCTTAGCGGGGCCAAGATGAAGGTCAACGGCATCACGGTCACTATTCCAAGAAACACGATCCTCTTCTTCCCCGCGCGTCTGCTCACCCCGAATGACGTATTTAAGTTCAAGCCGTATGATCATCCCCACGCGGTCGCGGCCGATCCGGTATTTCCGAACTCCGGTTTGGCGCTTAACGATCCGCCAGCTGTCAGGCCGCTTGCTGCTTTTGAAGCCGCGATTACGGGAAATATTGTGTCTGTGGCCGGAGTTCCAACCTATGTGGCGGGATTGGTGCACATCTCACAGCAGTCGCTGAACACTTCCGACGGGTACATCCTGGATATCGATTACGTCAAAGGTGAATTGATTGTAGGACCTGAGGCGGGCACAAATCTGAACGATCCGCCGGTGACTCGCGTCCGACTGAACGATCCGCCATTATCGGTGCCCGAGCCCAGAGCGGGACTGGGGCGCTTTGGGAAAGGCGGTTCATTCGATGAGCGTTTCACCGTGGATCAGGACAATGCGACCATCCGCTCCGCGACCGGTTTCCCGATGTGCATCCCGCGCACCAATCCTGCGACAACCGACGATGCGGATTGTCCCAAGAAGAACCGGCCGCCGGATGGAGTCGGTTTCCTGCAACGTTTCACTATGGGGGCAATCGATGCGATGCAAGGAATCGCCATTGTGCCCGGAGTATCGCCTGCTCCTCCCCACCCGGAGTGCGACGCAAGGAAGCAGGCTCCTTTCGTGAAGGGAGACCGGATTACGTTTTCCGGAACTCTCGCGCTCGATAAATCGGTGACGCCCCCAGTGACATACGTCTCGGCTCATACTATTACCGCCTGGCTGGGAATCTACACGGAGCCGCGCAAGAATCCGGCCTATCTTTCTCTTGAGGTTTCACTGATTGGCACGGGCGGGATTCCCTTTGCCGCCGCACAGGAAACCGGTCCCGGCAGGGCCATCCTGGGGGGAACTTTCACGACCCGCTTGCGAATCGAAGCTTTGGCAACCGATCCGACGCGTGCGGTCGAAATCTTCGCATTAGACTACACATCGAGCGGCGCCGGACCCATAATCCAGCGCTCAATGGCTCTTGCGGCGGGATCAAAAACGCGGCCGAAGAACGGACCTGTCGGCAAATTGACGATGCCGCCGAGTTCCAAGCCGCCATTTGGACGGCTCCGTTTAAATGTGGATCGTGCGAATTATCTGCCTCCTCCCCGCGAGATTCTGATTCGATACGCGCTGCAGACCGGGGAAACGCAACCTCAGGTGGCTGGTCAGAATCCGACTATTGCGAACGGATTGTGGTTCGGCCAGTACAGTGCGCCTGTAAACGAATTCCTGTTCCCGGAAAACCTGGTCTATGGTGAGCGGCCCATACCGAATAATTTCGAGAATTTCTGCTTCCTGTTCACCGGTAGCGGCCCTCTGACGACGCTCGGGCGAACGGCCGGGCCGTTGGTCGGACAGCTCACGCCGTGGCCCAACTCGGGTCACAACACCCCGCAGGCAACATGTCCCTGAAGTCAGCCTGTTTAGCAACAGGCTGCCATTCGATTGCCTGACGTGAGCACCGGGTTCCGTTGCGAAGTTTCCGTGTGGCACGACTGCGGTCGTAGCAAGCTGGGTGAAGCCGGTTCGGACTAGGCGGTCACGCCGAACAGTTCGGCAATGAATTGGGCCTGACCGAGTGCATCTCCTTTGGCCAGCCATCTCACTCTA
>JBPCKZ010000117.1:0-31190 GCA_051003795.1 Bryobacteraceae bacterium
TCCAATGCCTACTTCGAATCGCTTGGTCTTCCTTCGTTCGTCGACGAGGAACGGTATCAACTCTCGAACCGCCGTGTACGGACCCGTACGCACGGTGGTGTGGCAGGGGTCGGTGGGTGACCACCGCCCCTATGCCGATCAACGTCCTTTATGTTTGGCGATCTGGCAGCCTCCCGCGCGCCCACTCTCTCGACAAAATGCGTTATTTCGTCGTTACGGCTCAATCCCGAGAACAGCGAGCGCATCCCGATGGATCATCTCCTCAATGCGCTCTTCACTCAATCGGGGCAGTTTCGTGCCTTCGAGCATCTCATTCAGCTTTCGAATACCGGAAATGCTCGCCTCGACTGTCGTGAACGGATAATCGGTCCCGAACAAAACTTTGTTCCATACCCCATATTCCTGAACGAGCATTAGAGAATGATAAAGCTGAAAGGGCCGGTAGTGGAGCGCCGAACAATCGGCGTATACGTTGGCGTGCTTACGGATCACAACCGCGCACTCCCCTTCATACGGATGGCTCAAATGCGCCATTATAATTTTTACGTCGGGGTAGCGGGTCGCCACGCCGTCGAGCAGATAAGGTCGCGCGTATGCGAGCGGCGCCTTATCGATAAACGTTGTGCCCGTGTGGAGTAGGACGGGCAGACCATTGCGGGAAGCGTATTGCCACAGGTAAGCGAGTTCGGGAACGTCTGGGCTGAACCCCGCGTACATGGGCAGCAGCTTGATCCCTTTCATCTTCAGGTTCTGATGGCCCTCGATGAGTTCTTCCCGCCAGCCTGCCTGGGTGGGGTCGACGCTGAGAAAGCCCAACAATCGGTTCGGCTGCGCGGCGACGTATTCCGCAACTTCACTATCCGGAACCCATAGTCCAGAGAGCTTCGCCTTGCCGCCGAATACGATGGTCCAGCGGCAACCGGCCGAGCTTGCCTCGTATTCAGGCCACCTTACCGTGAGGTCCACGTGGACCCCGTTTCGCGCACGGAGTGCTTGCGCTACGAAGTCCCGCGAAAAGTGCTCCGGATCGCGAAAAAAGTGGCTGTGGATATCGATCATCGTACGGAGATTACAAGTTATCATGCGCCTTACCATGCGACCCGAAAGCTAAAAACGAGAGTTTAATTAGGTGAACATCTTCGGGCGCAGTAGCTCAAGCTGGCGTGTGCCGCCTGTAAGTCATGCGACAATCTGTCCATTCGTATGGAAGCCGCGAAGAAAAGCTCCGTTCCGGCGCTCCAGCGAGGTTTGGCGGTTATTGAACTGCTTGCTCGCTCCAGAGGCGGCCTGACGCTGTCACAAGTCACGCGTTACTTGGAATTACCGAAGAGTTCCGTGTTTTGCCTGCTTCATACCCTTGACGATTCCGGCTTTGTATACCGCGATGGCGATTCCGGCAAATACCGTTTGAGCCTGCGCGTGTGCGGCCTCGCCGATCTGGCGCTCAACGGAATCGGGCTTCGTGAGCAGGCCAGGCCCTACTTGCGCAGGCTCGCGGATTCTAGTGGCATGACCGTGCACCTGGCCGTCCTCGAAAAAGGCACCTGCATTCTGATCGAAAAGATTTCCCCGCCTGGCGTGAGCCTTGTCGCCACATGGGTCGGAAAACACATGAGCTTCCACTGTACTGCGCTAGGGAAGGCGCTTGCGGCATACCTTCCGGAAGAAGAGTTGGATTCTCTGATTCGAGAGCACGGGCTGCAGCGGCACAACGACTTCACGATTCATTCAGCGAAGCGGCTGAAAAAAGAGCTTGCGTCGGTCCGTGAGCGGGGTTACGCGATCGACGACGAAGAAGAAGAGATCGGGGTACGCTGCGCCGGAGTCCCGATCTTGGATGCAGCGGGCCAGGCGGTGGCAGCGGTGAGCGTGGTAGCGAGTGTAACCGAGTTGCACGCCGGAAACATGGACCGGATTGCCCGCCATCTGATGGCGGTGGCCGGCGACATTTCGGAACAAGTTAAAGCCGCTCAGTCCCGCGAACGGGAACAGTGCCAATTCAATCCAACCGGGCGACGGCCTGTGCGTTCGCCCCCTCGCGCATGACTGAGCCGCGTTCGAAGATCCTGCTAACCGGGTACGTCAGCGACGAGCGGTACTTGGCAATTCCCGACGTCCTGATCGAGTTCCAAGGAGGCGGTATCGAAGAACCCGTTGTCGTTCGATCGACTCCCCGAGGCGAGATCTATGCGCCGGTCTCTGCAGGTCGGTACGATGTGACCCTATCGAAGCCGGGCTACGGGGCGAAGAACGTCGTCGCGCAAGTCGACTTCGGCAGTCCCTATCAGTTCCGCCTTTTGACGGACGTTTTGCTGGGCTACGCTTGGCCCGGCTGGGTGAAGGCGGGAGGCCGTTCCGAGCTGCGCGTCCACTCGCCGGAGGAGTATCAGCTTTCGCTTTGGCGCTACGGCGTTCGCAAAGAATTCGTTCATCTCATCGGATGGTTCGATGAGCATGGCCCTCGGCCGAACGTGCAGATCTCGCCCGATGGCGATTACACGCAGACGGGCATCCGCTGGAATCACTGGGGCGGCGAAACTCCGCAGAAGGCGGAAACTCTCCACGCACCCGGGCGAAGTGGACTCTACTACGTCCATGCCAAATCGGTGTCCGGCCGCTTCACTTCGTTTCCGTGGATCGTCGCTCCCGCGCAGCCCGTCCATCGCGCGGCGGTGCTCATGTCCACACTCACTTGGAACGCCTATAACAACTTCGGTGGACGCAGCAACTACATCAACCCCGACGGTCTGCCGCTGGCGCCGATCGTCAATGGCCGTCAGGAATTGAGGCGATATCGCGATCCGCGCCCATTCGGCGTGTGGGTCCCGCGCGATAACGAATATCCGCCGCTGTCGTTCGACCGTCCAGATCCGGCGTCGCGGGTTCCGGAAGAGACGCAGGCGGCCGATCCCATTCACGGCCGTCTGGCGTGCGGCCACGCTCCTGCGGAATGGCGCTTGCTCGCGTGGATGGAGCGCGAAGGATTTGGATATGACGTCTACGCCGACGCGCAGCTCCATTTCGACGAAGTGGAGCTGGAGCGTTATCGCGTTCTGATTATTTCGGTGCATCCGGAATACTGGACTCGCAAAATGTATCGGCGCGTGAAGAAGTGGGTGCAGGAAGACGGCGGCCGGCTCATGTACCTGGGTGGCAATGGCCTGAACTGCGAAGTCGAGCTTTCGAGCGACTTGAAAATGCGCTGTCTCACGCACCTGTATAGCCGCGGCGGAGAGATGGGCGGCGATATCGACGCGCCGGATTCCCAGTTCGAAAGCCGCATGCACCGCACCTTTGAATCCGAGGCGAACCTGCTCGGCGTGGTCTGCTCCGAGAAGGGCATCATGACCGGCGCGCCCTATCGCGTGGTGGACGCGTCGCACTGGATCTTTGCCGGGACGGAACTTCGCAATGGCGATCTGTTTGGACTGGAAAGTCAGCACGAACGCATTCCCGGCGGGGCGTCCGGACACGAAACGGACAAGCGCAGCGCTTCTTCTCCGGCGGGAACGGCCCTGTTGGCCAAGGGAACGAACCCGGACGATGGTGGATCGGAAATCGTCTATTATGAATCCGGTTCCGGCGGCGAGGTCTTTTCGACGGGGTCGATCAGCTACGTGGCCAGTCTGCTGGTGGACCGGCAGATCTCGCGGATTACCGGCAACGTGCTATCCCGTTTTCTGCGCTGACGCGCGTGCGTCCCGCTTTTACCGGGCCGTTCAGGCCGCGAAGATATTCGCCTAGCTCCTCGTGCAACTTTGGGCGATCCCAAAGAAATTTTTGCGGAAACTGGCCCGTGAGCGGATATGCCGCCCCGGTGCCGGGCCGCGCTTTGGGCCAATCCGATGGCGGGTTTACCTCATACTCGCCAATGCGATAGCCGTACATGTCGAGGTGCCGGATTCCGGCCTTGAGGGCGGCTTCCGAGACCGCCTTGATCTGTTGCACCGTCGGATATTGCGCCGGTCCCGGCTTGCGTTCCTCGGGAGCGTTCGCAATCCAGAAAGTGTAAATGATTTTCGTATTTGGACCGGCGGCGGCCCGGGTGCGTGCCAGGACGTCGCTCGTGATCTGAGCGCCCTTGGTCGCGTCCGGCGAATCCCACGCAATTTCCGTGTAAGCACCGACCGCATCGAACTGGCGGCTAAGGCGGCCCAAATCGAGACCAACGCTGTCCTTCATTTGGGGGGAAAGCACGTGGGCTTCATCCTCGATGTATATCTCGTGGGCTTTGTCCGGATCGATTTCACGGATGAAGCGGACCGTGTCGCGGCCCCACTCTTCCCACCACTTCGCGCGAGCCTCGCACCACCGCTGCCATTGCGGACTGCCGGGTTTCCGGGGGAGTTCACCCTTGAAGGTATTTTTCTCAAAATCGTTGTAGGAAATATAACGATCGTTTACAGGCACGGGCTTTCCTCCGAATGTGTCGATCGGGCCGATGCCGAACGAGTCGTCGAAAACGTACCCGGAGAAACCGGGAGCCTTGCGGTAGGTGCGTGCGACGCGCTGCAGGTAATCTTTCCACTGCGTGCGCCGCCATTCGGGATTGAACGTATCGAATGCAAACAGGCGATCGCCTGCGGCATCAACCTGTTGGAATTCCGGGCGGCGCGCGAGCGAGTTATGTGTGGGGTGCCAGAACACGATGTATGATCCCACTCCCACCTCATGGGCCAAGCGCATGGCCTCCAGACTGTCCTGAATGCGGCCCGGCAGTCCGAAGGCGGCGGCGTCCAGCCCCCAGCAAAGCAGCACGTCCGTGAACCCCATTTTGCTCATCTCGCCGAAGTCGCGTCCCCACTCCGATTTCGGCGCGGAGTTCAGCCAATACCAGGCGCTAATTCGAATTTTCGGAGCGGGCGCCGCAGGCAGAAGCGCTACGAAGAAAACGGCGAGGATCGGCAGGCGGAAGTTTCGGCTGGACATGACAATCAACGATACGGTTCGCACTCGCAAGCGTCAACCGCATCGGCCGCCGCTACTCGAGATCCGTTCAACATGCCGCACGCGACCGGTCTCGCTCGAAGTATTTCAGGATGCCATAGAGCAGAACCGCTCCGGTCACAACATATAGCATGGCTGTGAACGTCATGAGGCGGTCAACGCCGATGGTGCGTCGCGCGAGCCCGCCGAGGAAAGGAGCGAATCCGGCGACGATCGCTCCAGTCAGGTTCAGCAAACCCACGGTTGAGGCCCGGAGCTTTGCCGGCACAACGTCAAACGCGGCGGGTACCTGATTCGCGAACACGAAGCCAGCGAAAAATCCAAATGCCATCGCGGCGATGCGGGTCTCCCCAAGTTTGCTCATCGCGCCCAGCAGAAACATGCAAGGTGCTCCACAGACGAACGCTGCGAGAATCACCCACAGTCGCGCCGCTTTCACCCGCACGCTGAAGCGGTCCGCGAGCCAACCGCCCACAAGCAGCCCAAAAGCGGTTCCAATCTGCGGATACACGCTAGCCTCGAATCCGGCTCGCGCGAGGCCAATTTGAAATTTATCGTAGAGGAACGTCGGCAGCCATGTGTACACCAGGAAGAGTCCGAACGTCGCCACGGAAACGAACAGCGCTATTACGAGAAGACTCGGGATGCGGAAAAGCACCAGAAAACTGGCCAAGTCCGCCCTTTCCACGTGGGTTCCGCCGTGGTTGAACTCATCGGGCATGCGCCGGAAGAAGCGCCATAGCGGGATCGCGAACAAGATTCCGATTGCGCCCAATATCCAGAACGAGACGCGCCAGTTCAACCGTTCGGCAATCCATGCGCTGATCGATCCTCCCGCGGCGACACCGATTAACTGGCTGGTTCCGAAAATCGCGATCGCTCGCGACCGGGTTCGCGTTCCGTGCGCAGCCGCCATTAACGCATACGCCGCAGGCATGAATAGCGATTCGGAAACGCCGAGCAGCGCGCGGCATCCCAGTAGAAAAGATCCGTTTGGAGACAAGCCCGTCAGCACGGTGAAGGTGCTCCACACAAGCAAGCTTCCGAGCACTAAACGCCGCTTGGGCAGCCGGTCGCCCCAGATACCGGCAATCGGCGAGCACAACCCGTATACCCACAAGAACAATGCGCCAGTCAGGCCGAGTACGGAATCGCTGTAACCAAATGTCTTTTGAAGGGCCGGGAAAAGCGAGTAAACCACTTGCCGGTCGGCATGGTTCAGGGCATAGCAAAACCATAGGAAGGCGATAAGCTGCCATTCCGGGGCGGCCGTCAAACGCGTCAAACGAGTTCCCGGATAGGCGCTCCCGTAGTGTCCTCAAGCGAATTCGCGATCTTGATGGGACGGCCGACCGGCGTCGGATATTCCTTCGTCCAATCTATCCCGAACGCTTTGTAAATCGTGGCGTAAACGTCGCCCATGCTGGTTGCCGAGCTCGTGATATTCGCGCCGTTCTCGTCGCTTGATCCCACAATTTGTCCGGTCTTGATACCGCCGCCCCCGAGGGCGAGCGACCAGCAGTTCGGGTAATGATCGCGACCGCGGGCGGGATTTACAAACGGCGTCCTGCCGAATTCCCCCATCGCGAGCACGACGGTCGATTCCAGCAGCCCTCTTTCACTTAGATCGCTCAACAACGCGGAGAGCGTCTGGTCGAGTCTGGGGCAAAGACGGTCGCGATGCAGCGTGTCGTTGTTGCTGTGCGTGTCCCAGGAATTCCCGTGAAATCCCGCAGCCGTCACGAATCGCGTGCCCGCTTCCACCAGCCGCCGGGCCAGGAGAGCGGACTGACCGACAGGGTCCAACCCGTACTGTTCCCGCATTTTTTGCGGCTCTTTGCCCAAATCGAAAGCGTCCCGGACCGCGGAGTTCAGGATCAGCTTACTTGCCTGGGCCGTGAAGCCGTCCATGTCGGCTTTTTCAGCCTTCTGATAGAGGTTTCGATAGCGCAGATCTACGGCATCGAGGAACGCCCGCCGGCTGTCGACCGCTTTCGCGGAGAGCGATTTCGGCAACACCAGATCCGGCACTTCGAATCCCTTCTTGCTCGGATCGGGTATGCACATAGGATCGTAATCCGGTCCTAAAAAGCCCGCGCGGAAATACTCTTCGTACTGGCGATTGTTTTCCCACTTCGGCCCCAACACGTAAGGCGGAATGCCATTCCGCGGCCCCGCTTCCTTCGAGATAATCGATCCCAGGCTGGGGAAATGCATGGCCGGATTCGCTTCATGGCCCGTGATCGCATAGTGCGTGGCCTGCGGATGATCGTTGCCTTTGGTGTGCATCGACCGAACGATAGCGAGCTTGTCCATATGCTTCGACACCTGCGGTAGCAACTCGGAAACCTGAATGCCCGCGACGTTGGTCGAAATGGCCTTGAAGCCCGAGTTTTGCTTCGGATCCCACGTGTCGACGTGGCTCGGGCCCCCTTCCAGCCATAGCAAAATACAGGACCGGGCTTTTCCGTTGAGGCCGCCAGATTCCGCGCTCGCCGCGCGCAGATAATCCTGGAGCTGAATTCCCAAAAAGCCGAGCGAACCCACGCGTAGAAAATCCCGCCGCGACGCCTCGGCGTGTGTCATTTTCCGGCAGCCTGTGCAATCCATTTGAAAACTCCTTCTTAATGATTCTCCGCAAATTCACGCGAGCAGAGCAAAGCCCAGACGAAATCCTGTAGCCCCGCTTCGCCATTGCCTTGCTTCTCAATCAGGCTTCGTACCGCGCTCACTTCCGCCGTGTCCGGCAGGCGCGAGAAGGCCGCAAGGTAAAACTCTTGCATCACCTCGTCATCCGATTTGCCGGCCTTGCGCAAACGTTCCAGCCGCCCGGTCGCGGCGCTCAGTTTTTCGTTGTAGACAGGACCGGCGAGCATATCGAGGGCTTCTCCGAGATTCGCTTTCCCGCTCCGTTCTGGCAGCGTGAGGCGGTTCGGGCGTCCATAGACATCCAGAAATCGCGAATAATACAGGTCCGGCTCGCGAAGATTGATGGCGCGGGTCCCTAACGGCGCGCGGCCCGGATTTTTCGAATCCTCCGATCCGCCCATCGTGAACGTCTCAGGCACGCCGGTCACATCGCAAATGGCGTCGAGCAACACCTCGGCATCGAGCGCCCTCGGTAGCGCGTGGGAGTAGTTGGTCCGGTCGCTTTCGTTATTGACTTTTGGGACGCCCGATGTCTGGTAAGTTGCCGAAGTTACAATCTCCCGGATGAGACGGCGCAGATCGTAATTGTGCGTCCGGAAATCTTCCGCCAGCCGCCGAAGCAGCTCCGGATGCGTGGGCGGATTGGTCGAACGGAAATCGTCAACGGGTTCCACAATGCCCCGCCCGAAGTACCAGCTCCAGATCCGGTTCACGGCGGCTTCGGCGAAGTAGGGCTGCTTCACCATCCAGTCCGCGAGAATCTTTCTTTGATTCTGCCGCGGCCCGGCATTCACCACCGTGCCGTCGAGCAGCGTAGGTTTTAACTCCGCTTTCGTCCGCGGATGGTACATCGTCAAGCTGCCGTTGACGTCGCCGTTGCCCATCTCTTCATTCAGCGGATGCTCGAAGATGACGTACTCGTTCCCGGTGTCACCCATCTTGAACTGGCGGCCGAAGAACGCAGCCATGCCCCAAAACTGGTCCTGGCTCCACGATTCATACGGGTGATTGTGGCATTGCGCGCAATCGAGACGGCGCCCGAAAAAGACACGAACCTCCTCGGCCATCGTGTCGTTGGGCGGTCCAATGACGTCGTACGGAAGATAGTGCCGCGTCGGGCCGTCATAGCCCTCCGCTCCGAGCCGCTCTTTCGCCATGACGTCGTACGGCTTGTTAACGGCAATGCTCGAGCGAACCCACTCGCCGTACATCTCGCTCCATTTCGGACGGATTCCGTTCGGGAACAGCGCCACGCGGAATAGGTCGTCGAAGTGGAAGGTCAGGTAGTCGACGAATTCCGGCGAAGACATCAGCACGTCGATCAGCTTTTCGCGCTTACGCGGGTCTTTACTTGCCAGGAATTCCTTGGCTCGATCCGGGGGCGGCAGAGTGCCCGCCAAATCCAGACAAATGCGCCGCAAGAACTCGCTGTCGCTCGATCGATCCGACGGCTCGATCCGGAAACGGCGCAATTTGTCGAAAACGTGTTCGTCGATGAAGTTGACCGGTTTCACGGCCGCATAATGCGTAACGGGAGCGCCGACGACGCCTACCGTGGCGCTTCCGACCTGTCCCGCGGCGCGCACCAGGATCGCCGTTTCGCCCAGCTTGCCCGCTTGCACCTGCCCCGATTCGTCTACGCTCGCAATATCCTTCTCGTTTGAAACGAATAGCGCGTGGTCGGTGAAGTCTTCGGCTCGGCCATCCACAAAATGCGCCGTGACGAGCAAGCGCTGTTTGCCGCCGGCTTGGAGCGTCACCACCGGCGGAAACACTTCGAGGCGCGCCACCCTGTTATCGGTCGTATTTTCCGCCCCGTAGGGAGCGCCATCCCGAATCCATTTCAGAATTTTTAAATACTCATCGGCGTCTTTCGTGAACCGGCGTCCGCCTCCATGCGCCACCGCGGCCGTGGGTTTCAAGAGCAACAGGCTCTTTTCCGGCTCCCGCAAATCGATGCGCGGCGTTCTCGGTCCTTTCACTTCGGCGGTCAGAACTTGATAGGCACCGCCCTTGACGATCCATTCGTAATCGTCTTTCGGATGCAGCGCTCCGGCCGATAACTTCAGCCCGCCCCTGCCCTTCACCCCGCCGTGGCAACTCGGGCTATTACAGCCTTTGCGCGTGAAGATGCCATCGATATCCTGGCCGAATTCGAACGGGCGCGTGTCATCGATTTCTTTCGCCTCGAAACGCGCCTGCGCCCGCTGTCCCTGAGCCGCGACGGTAACCACGATTGCGCCATTACCGATGGCTTGTAACTGCGCGTGTCCATTTACCTCGCCCAGTTTCGGATTGGAACTCGTCCAATATGCGGCGTCCGTCAGGTCGAGTTCACTACCATCGTCGAAACGTCCGATCGCGAGCAGTTGTTGATGCGCTTCGGCACCGCGCAGGACCCGTCCAGAGGGCTCAATGCGCAGGGATGTAAGGCGAGCGTCGGCACCGTAGAGAGCCGCCACCGTTATTAACAAACAAACCCAATTCTTCATGACGCCTTGCGCTCCACAACCATAACCGGAACTTCCCGTACCTCGATAACGGGCCCCACCTTGCCCTTATCGACTACGCGCAGTTCGAGACGCGCCGTCACCGGAATCGGGGTCATCGGCGCGTCAGACGCCGCAACCAGAATAACCGAGGTAGTCTGATTTTTCGCAAAATAGCGTTCCGCTTTGCCTGCGTTCGGCAGCGGAGGGTTGTCCTCGGGCTTCTCCATCGCTTGCAGAGCCGTTACCCCGGCGGGCAGGCCGCTAAAGGCCAATGTGACGTAACCCGCGAAGCCTTCTTCCCGGTCGATTTTCACCGAAACCGGCTTGCCGACCCCAGCTTCAAGATTGATGTGATCCAAGTTAACGTCGATCTTTCCGACATGCGGAATCTGTCGGCGCACCAAGATCCGGTAGCGGAAATCTTCGCCGTCGCAGCCGGTCGTGATGTCCCGGATCGCCATCGTGTAATCACCCGGCGCTTGAAGGTTCAACACCGTCTTTGGCTCGATCATCTTCATCATGTACAGGCCGTTGTTGTTGAGCTTGGTGTAAACGTCGGTCGCCATTTCGTGCCCGTCCGGCTGCATGAGCCGGACCACCGGGTTGAAGCGCGGCAGCGTCGCCCGCGGCGTTTCTACTTCAATTGCAAGGTCCTCGGCCTTCTCCACCTTCAAGCGGATTACGTGCGTTTCGCCCGGCTTGCCAATGATGCCTTCGACCATCGCGGGCAGCGTGACCAGCGGGATGTCTTTCGCGCTCTCAAGCGCGGCATGGAAAAGCTCGGGCCGCTTCTGCTTCTCGTCGCTTCCGCCGCGCTCCGCCAGTTTATCCAACCAGTCGTCCGTGATGCCGCGCGTGAACTGACGCTCCTCCCAATCCACTTTCCCTGAAAGCGGTTGTGCGGGATGCAGCGGCGGCAAAGGCCCTACTCCACGGGAGATTCGCAACTGATAAACGTAGTCCGGGCTGCCCTTTCCGTCAAACGGATTAACCTGGATGCGATACTTCCCCGGCCGCGTAAATCGCCATACCACGCGCGCGTCGGTAGAAATGCCGGGGAAGGACAGCGGTTCGTCATTGAAAGCCACCCGGTTCAGGCGGTGCGGATCGAACCAGCTTCCGGACTCTTCGAAAAGCGTGAGGGTTGGATCGAATCCTTCGTTGCCGGAGACGGCTTCCATCGTGAGCGTCTCGCCCGGAGAAGGGTCGATCGCATAGGTGTCGTTTTCGCCGGCATGAAGGATGCGGCTGTTCACAATCACCGGGAATTGGCGAAGCGGGACGCTGGGATCGGGGTGGTTGAGGACCGGGTCGCTCACTACCATCGCGCGTGCCGAATTTGTGACGCCTCTCGGGGTTACGACGCGGAATTCATGCCAGCCAAGCACGGCATCGGGAGAAATTTGGAGTTCAACATGAATGGTTTCCGCGTCGCCGCTCGTATGTCCGCTCAGGACGCGACAGGCGATCCCGACTCCCTCCATGGTCAGAGCCGTTGCGCCCGCAAGCTCACTGCCTCGAATTTCCACTTCGACGCGGCTTCCCTTGTTGAAGGAAAACGGATACACGGAGGTGACGTTCGGCTCCGGGGTTTTCTTCGTGCTGGCGGCAAACGCAAGACCGGTGAGCAACGCCGCGGAACATATCACGCCGGACGCAAGGCAACGTCCCACTTGTCGCATGTTTTCTATATTGTCCCTCGAATTCCGGTTCTCCGCCTCAGCTAGGGAAGCTTCATCTAGATAGTGTCCGTATAGCTGAACCGGTTCCTTTATGGGGGACGTCCGCGTGCGGGATACTGGATGTGCTGGCGGTAAATGAAGAAGCATCTACGATATATCGCTGCGGTTACGCTTTCCCTGGTTCCCCTCCGGGTTGGGATGGCGGGGGATAGTCCGGCTGTCGCGGTTCTGAAGGGGCGGTGCGTCGCCTGCCATGACTCCCAAGGCGCTCAAAGCAAGCTCGATCTAAGCACGAGGGAATCGGCCCTGCGCGGCGGCGAGCGCGGCCCCGCAATCGTTCCCGGCGATTCCCCAAACAGCCCGCTCTACCAGTTCGCCAGCCACCAGATTCGGCCGTTCATGCCGCCTGCGGGTGCACAGCTTTCCCCAGAAGAGCTAAAGACTCTCGCCTCCTGGATCGATTCCGGCGCGTCGTGGCCCAGTGAATCGGTGGGCGATTCCAAGCCTCCCCTGTTTGTCACGGCCGTCAAGCCGATTTTCGAACAGCATTGCGTCGAATGCCACCACCCCGGCGCGGGAAAGAGCGGCGGACTCGACCTGACCTCCCGCGAAAAGCTTCTCGAAGGAGGCGACCACGGTCAGGTAATCGCTTTGAATGATCCGGAATCGAGCGAACTGCTGGCCCGCCTGCGCCACACGAAAGCGCCGGGGATGCCGTTCAATCGGCCGCAATTGCCGGCAGAGTCGGTGGCGAAAGTGGCGAAGTGGATAAGGTCCGGCGCTCCCTACGATGCGGCCGTTGCGATTTCCAAAGCTCCGGTTACGCCGGTCGTGGATTCATTGGGCATTTCGGAAGCCGGTACACACCCCATTGCCGAAATTATCGGGATCGCTCGCGTCGTGGAGTAAGAATCCCGTCGATGTTCTCTTGGCGGCTACGTGGCAGCAGAAGGGTCTTCAGCCTTCGCCCGAGGCGGACCGCCGCACTCTGCTCCGGCGCGTTTATCTGGATGTCACCGGCTTGCCGCCCACTCCGGCGGAAATCGGCGCATTTCTCCGCGATCGCTCGCCCAACGCGTACGAGAAGGTGGTCGATTCGCTGCTTGATAGCCCGCGTTATGGCGAGCGATGGGGACGCCACTGGATGGACATCTGGCGGTATTCGGACTGGTATGGCCGCCGGGCGCTCGACGACCAGCGAAACAGCGCGCGGCACATCTGGCACTGGCGGGATTGGATTATTGAATCGCTGAACGCCGACAAAGGTTACGACCAGATGATCCGCGAGATGATCGCCGGGGACGAGATTGCGCCGAACGATCCGAAAGTGCTCCGGGCAACCGGCTTCCTGGCTCGCAACTATTTCCGTTTCAATCGGAATGTCTGGATGCAGGACACCGTGGAGCATATCGGCTTCGGAGTGCTGGGCCTCACGTTGAAATGCGCGCGATGCCACAACCACAAATACGATCCGATCAGCCAGGAAGAATACTATCGCTTTCGCGCGTTTTTCGAGCCGTACGATGTGCGCGTCGATCCCCTTCCGGGCAAACCGGACACGCACGAAGACGGAATCTCCCGGATATTCGATTCGCTGCCGCACGAGGGCGGCGTGGAGCCTTACTTCCCTCCGATTTACAAGGACACTTTCCGTCTGATTCGCGGCGAGGAAAGCAATCCGGATAAAACTCCATTAACGCCGGGAACTCCCGCCGTCCTTGGCGCTTGGAACGGCAAGATCGAACCCGTGACGTTGACACCCGAGGAACACATTCCAGACCTCGACGATTACGTCGAACGCGATCTCCTACGGAAGGCCGAGCAGGATATCCGAAACGCGAGGACAGCGATCGAATCGTCGACGAAATGGCTCGAACGCGCCCGCATCGAGTTTGCCAGGCACCCGGAACAGCCGGTCTCGGATCCTAAGAAAGAAGACAAGAAAGCGAACGTCGCATTCGCGGATATCAAGTCGATTCTGTCGAGCAAGTGCAAGCAGTGTCACGGCGGCGCGACACAATCGACCAGCCGTAGCGGCTTAATCCTGACGAGCGAGGCCGGCGCTCTGCAGGGCGGGTACAAATACGGCCCGGCGATCGTTCCGGGGCGGAGCGCCGAAAGCCCGTTGATCCGGTTCGTCTCCGGCGATTTGAATCCTCGCATGCCTCCCGAAGGCGCGCCCGTCACGCCCGCTGAGTTGGCGAAGCTCTTGCAGTGGATCGATCAGATTGTCGAGCCCCCCGCAGTCACGCTGAAGCGGGCCGAAGACCGTCTAACACTGGCTCGAAAACACCTTGATACCGTCCTGCTCGGGATACCGGCGCTCCATGCGCGCCTCGAAGCGGATAAGGCCAAATATCTTCATCCGGCTGAAAAAGAGAAGAACGAAAAGCTGGCCGAAACCGCTCAAGCCTTAGAAAAGAAATATAGCGCCGCGCTCGCGGCTGAAGAGATGTTGGAGGCCCAACAACTGCTCATCGGCGACAAAGCCGCGGCTGCCAAGACCAAATTGGAAGCGGCGGCCAAAGCCCTCGGTCAGGGCGCCGACAAGTACACGCCCGCCATGGAGGTTTACCCGGAAACGAGCACGGGACGCCGCACGGCCCTGGCGTATTGGCTGACCAGCCGGGATAACCCGCTCACGGCGCGCGTCGCGATCAACGATATCTGGCTGCGCCATTTCGGCAAGCCGATTGTTGCGACAGTTTCGAATTTCGGGCGCAACGGCGCGAAGCCGACCGACCAGAGGCTGCTCGATTGGCTGGCGACGGACTTTATGGACAACGGCTGGAGCATGAAGAAGCTTCATCGGCTGGTGCTTATGTCGAAGGCTTACCGAATGGCTTCCTCAGGCGCGGCTCTCAGCGCTGCGAACCGGAAAATCGATCCGGACAACAAGTATTTCTGGCATATGAACCCACATCGCATGGAAGCCGAGACCGTGCGCGATGCCGTGCTGTATCAAGCTGGCCTTTTAGATCTCACCACGGGCGGCCCAGACATCGACGAATCGCAAGCTCTCTATTCGCGCCGGCGCTCCTTGTATCTCCGGCAAACTCCCGAAAGCCAGGCTGAGTTCTTGAAACTCTTCGATCAACCCAACCCAACCGAATGCTACATACGGACCGAGAGCATCATCCCGCAGCAGGCGCTCGCTACTGCCAATAGTGCCTTTTTCGAAGAAACCTCGCGCCTGATGACGCGCGCCTTCAACGAGCGTTATGCGGGCGACGAAGATTTCGTCAAGTCGGCTTTCGAGACGATCCTCGGAGCGCCGCCCAATCCGCTCGAACTCGCCGAGTCCCGCAAATTTCTCGCGGCGCAGGCGGAATTGCTTTCCCATCCCGCAAAACTCACGGCCTTCTCCGATGTCGTGAATACGCGCGTGCCGCCGTCGTCCGACTCCAAGGTACGCGCGCGCGAAAACCTGATCCACGCTTTGCTGAATCACAATGAATTTATAACGGTGCGCTAAATGATCAAAACGGGTTTCTTTCCACCATGCAGACAGATCAGCCGCCGCAATCTTCTGGTCGATTGCGGTATGGGCTTTGCGGGCTTGGCCATCAGCGCCATGCTCGGGCGCGACGGCGTTTTGAACGCCGCGACGGGTACGCCGAGTGTGGAGGGCTGGCATCCCCCGGATGGCAAACCGCATTTCGCGCCCAAGGCGAAGAACGTTATCTGGCTGTTCATGCAGGGCGGTACGAGTCATCTCGAGAGTTTCGATCCGAAACCCGCTCTGAACAAATACGCCGGAAAGACGATCGGCGATACGCCCTACAAAGACGTGCTCGCTTCACCGTTAGTGACGAAGGGCGTGCGCCAGCCCGTGGCCGGCGTCCGCAAGCTCATGCTGCAATTGTTCCCCATGCAGGTGGGTTACCGGAAGTATGGACAGCTTGGAATCGAGATGTCGGATTGGTGGCCGAATCTGGGCGAGGTAGTCGATGACATCTCATTTGTCCGTTCCGTGTGGACCACCGATAACGATCACGGCGCTCAGTACCAGTTCCATACCGGACGGCAAATGCTCGACGGATCGTTCCCCTCGATCGGCTCCTGGGTGCATTACGGCCTCGGATCGTTGAACGATAATTTGCCGCAGTTCGTCGTTTTAGGCGAACAGGTCGATGCCTGTTGCGGCGGCAACGGATGTTCCGGCGCGTCGTATCTGGGGCCGCAACACGCGGGCGCCGAGTTCTCGCTCGACCCGAAGAATCCCCTGCCGTTTGCGGCACCTTCCGGTGAGGTTTACCGCGAGGAACAGAAGAGCGAGTTCGATTTCATCCACAATCTCGATCGGATCGCGCAAACCCGCTATCCGGAAGATCCGGCGTTGACGGCCCGGATCAAATCGTATGAGCTGGCTTACCGAATGCAGACCACCGTGCCGGAAGTTTTTAATTTCAAAGAAGAGCCGGAGCATGTCCGCAAGTTGTACGGACTCGATGAGGAGCACACCAGAGCTTTCGGGGAGCGCTGTTTGTCCGCGCGCCGGTTGATTGAAAAGGGCGTGCGCTTCGTGCAGGTTTATCACGGCGGCGGAAGCCTGATCGAGTGGGACGCGCACTCGGAGCTCAAGAAAAATCACACCAAACTTTGCGGGGAAGTGGATTTACCCATCGCCGGTCTGTTAAAGGACCTCAAGCAGCGCGGTCTTCTCGACGAAACCATCGTGGTCTGGGGAACGGAATTTGGCCGCACGCCCGGCGTGGAAGGTATGCGCGGCGGGCGCGACCACCACCCTTACGGATTCACTGCGTGGATGGCCGGGGCCGGCATCAAGCGCGGCGTCATTCACGGCGCGACGGATGAGTTAGGTTTCCATGCCGTCGAGAACCGGCATTACGTGACCGACATTCACTCCACGGTAATGCATCTGCTCGGTCTCGATCCGCAGCGTCTCGACGTTCCGGGACAGAAGAGACTGGAAGTGGACTACGGCACGCCGATTCGCGAGATTATGGTGTGATCAACTCCACGCCAAAACCCGGTCCATCCGGCACGAGGGCATACCCTTCCCGATACTGTATTGGCGGGTTGGTGGGATGCGTGTCGTAGTACAGGGGACCGATCACGTCATGATCTACCTCTGCGGCCAAAGCGGGCATCGCGATCGCCAACTGAAGCATGGCTGCGGTGCCTAGATCCGTTTCCAGGTTGCTGCCTATGGTGCATCGCAAACCGGCGGTTTCGGCCATTTGCGCGATCTCGAGCGAGCGCAACACGCCTCCGTTCTTGCCGGGATAAACGCTGATCAGGTCGCAGGCTTCCTGCCGGATGGCTTCCAGTGCGTCCTCGCGCGTGAAGATGGATTCGTCGAGCATGATCGGAATATTCGTGCGCTTTCGCAATCGGGCGCAACCCCGGAAATTGCCGCGTGCGATAGGCTGCTCGATGGCGCTTATTCCAAGACGTTCCAAATGAGGAATAGCCCAGAGCGTGTCGCTTTCGTTCCAGCCGCAGTTAGCGTCGACGGCCACGCGGAAACCTTCTCCGACCGCGGATCGGACGGCGGCCACGCGCGCGACATCGATTGCAGGATCCAAACCGACTTTGACCTTCACGGCGCGAGCGCCTTTCGCGACGGCGGCAAGCGCGACTCTTACCGCCTCGTCCGGAGCGAAGGCGCCAATGGAAAATCGCAGCCGGATTTCCGGTGGACGCCGCGGGCCGCCGAACAGCATATAAGCGGGCAGGCCGAGTTTCTTTCCCACAAGGTCGAGCAACGCCATCTCGACCGCAGCCTTCGTGAACGGGTTCCCTTGCAGAACGCGGTCCATGATGCCTGCGAGCGCGCCGATATTCCGCGGGTCTTGTCCGATCAGCCGGGGCGCGATGATCTCGCGAATGGCGTGCAGCGCGCTTTGCTGTGTTTCGCCGCTCCATACGGCGACGACGGTGGCCTCGCCGTGTCCCGTAGCGCCATCGTCGCTCCGGATCGTCACGATTACATAACGCGAGTTTGGATGCGAACCGGCGGCGCTGATAATGGCGACATCGGGGCGAACGACTTGAAAAATCGGAGTAGCTTCAACCGCCGTGATTTTCATGTTTTTTACTTTCCATTTGTGGCGTTGTTGTGGGCAGCTGCCGGACGGCCGTCAAGCCGCCGTCCACCGGTATCGTCGCTCCATTCAGGAAAGCCGCCTGATCCGAAGCGAGGAACAGAACGGCCGATGCGATATCGTCCGGGCAGCCGAATTTCCGTCCGGGGTAGAGCGCGAGCAAGTCGGCGGCAAGTTCCGGACGCTCTTCGTAGTGCAAGCGCGAATTCTCGCTCAGGATGGTTCCGGGGCAGATGGTATTCGCGCGCACGCCGAAGCCGCCGTAGTGGGCAGCGAGCAATCGGGTGAGCGAGATAATGCCGCCTTTCGCCGCGCTGTAAGCGGCAAAATGAATCCCAACGAGGCCGTTCACGGAGCTGATATTGATAATCGCTCCGCTACGCCGTTCCATCATGGATGGCAGTACGGCCTTGGAACACAGGAAGACGCTCTTGAGGCAGATTGCGACCACTTTGTCCCAGTTCCCCTCCGGGAGTTCATGGAGAAAACCGTCGCCGTGAACGGATGCCGCGTTGTTCACCAGAATGTCTACCGGGCCGGCGAGGTCGAATGCACGTCTCACGTCGTCGGCCTTCGAGACATCGCCCGTGACTGCGACGCAGAGTCCGCCGGTGGCGGTTTCTTCATTCGCGGCGGCATCCCAATCGACGGAGATCACGCGCGCGCCTTCGGCGGCGAGCCGCCATACGATCTGTTGCCCGATGCCCGCGCCGCCGCCGGTAACGAGAGCCGTTTTTCCCTGTAGTGACATCATGCCGTCAGTTGTTCCTCATCGAAAGTGTCAACCCGGTTTTCAAGAATAGCGCGCCGGAGACGGCGGCCCCCAGCATCGCCGCCCACGCGATCGCCAGGTGTCCGCCCATGAATCCGAAAAGCGCGACGGTTAGCGCGAAATAGAAAACGATGCCCGCGGCGCACGCGGCCATATCCGCGCCCGTTTCATTATGGACGGCGGCCGCCTCTTCCGCGCTCAATTGTCTGCGCACCGGCCCCCACCACCCGATCGGTTTGGCTTTTAGATAAAAGGCACGCAGGATTTCCGGCGATTCTTGCCGCGTGAGCAGCGTAGCGGTCAGAATCGCTGTCCAGCCAAGCGCGAACAGAATGGCGAAGCCCATCCAGAAGGGATACCGATCGAGATTGCTGAACGCGGGAATCATCCCATTGAGGTTCCATCCCGCTCGAGTATGAAACCAAGCGCGCATTGAGGGTGGCAAAACCGCGTCCGAGCCAAACCAGATCACGTAGCCTGCTGGAAAGCCTCCGAGAACACCGACCATATCCCCGATTACGTTCAAGCGCCACCAGAACCACTTCAACCAGGCGAGCGGCAGTGAAAAGACCACCAGCGAAGAGTTGATGAACAGCACCCACTCCTGCAGGTGCGCGGGGTCGATCAGAGCGCCGCAGGCGAGCGCCACCACGAGCAGGACACCGGACGACACGCGACTCATCAAAACGAGCTCGCGGCCGGAAGCGCGCGGACGAACGGAGCGGCGGTAAACGTCGTTCATTAAATAGCTGGCCGCCCAGTTGCCGAGCGAGGAGAGCGTGGCCATGTAGCCGGCGGCCGCGCTCACCAGCAGCAACCCGAATAAGCCTGCGGGAGCGCGCTCGCGAACGACATCGCCCCAAATCGACGCGGGCACGGCGATGCCCGAGACGGGATAAATCGCCGCGACGGCGAGCCCGACGAGGATGAACGGAATCAGGCGGACCACCAGCGCCAACACTCCGTTGAGCATCTGCCCGAGGACGGCGTGGAATTCATTCCGAGCGGCCATGTAGCGCTGCGCGGTGAAGCCTTCCCCGGCGAATGGGGACCCGGCGAAGAACAGGCCTTGGATGCACAGCGCGGCCAGCGAAATCGGCGTGAGCACGCCGCCCCAAGGCAGCGGCTGCAAGAAATTCGCGCCGTGCAACGCCGCCGTGCGGTGCCATACTTCGCCCATGCCTCCGGCGCGATGAACCAGAAGCACGCCCAAAGCGGTATTCGCCGCAATCAAAATCGCAAACTGCAACACGTCGTTGTACGCCACCGCGAGCAGACCCGAAAGCAGGCTGTAGAGGATCGTGATCGCGCCAAAGACGACTAACACCTGAACAGGCGGCCAACCCAGCATCGGGCCGATGGTCGCGGCCATCCACGCGCTCGTATAACCGAGAGATGTAACACCCCAGACCACGCACGCGTAAAGCCCGTAAACATTCCGATAAACCAATGCCCTGAGGCCTCCATAGCGAAGCTCGATGAACTCACCCGTGGTGACCACTTCCAGGCGGCGCCACCAGCGGGCCCATAGGATGGCCACCAGTGGCATCCAGATCACCCAGCTCACCCACGCCATGAGCCACATGCCCGCGAATCCCGAGAGAAAAAACACCGTGATGAACGCCTGCCCGCCGCCCGTGTAGCTGGCGACGTCGGCGAAGCCGATCACCCACCAGGGCAGTTTCCGGTCGGCGATAAAAAATTCTTCGACGCCTTGGTTCGCCCGGCTCCGGAAATATAGGGCGATGGCAAGGACCGCAGCCAAATAGATCGCGAGGATCGCCCAGTCGGGAGCCGTCATGATTGCTGGACCAACAACGTAGGGTAGCGCGTGTTCGCGAATCGCGCCCATCGTTTTTCGTGGGAAATGGGCGGTTCGCCGATCTCGTCCAATTGGCTGAACGGCTCGGTTGACTTGGGCGCTCGCTGGCAGTTATAAACCGAAGAAGCTCAAATCTCGAAATTGGTCAAGGGAGACACAGATGATCTGCCGTGTACTTGCAATCCAGCTATTGTTAAGTGGCTTCGCGATCTGGGCGCAATCCACCGCCACCATCGTGGGCCGGGTTTCGGACCCGAGCGACGCGACGGTCGCCGGCGCAACTGTTATCGCGCGGAACACCGCAACCGGTCTCGAACGCTCGACGGTTTCAGGCGATAGCGGCGATTTCGATCTGCCGCTGTTGCCCATTACGGGCAGCTATTCGCTCACGATTTCGAAAACGGGATTCTCCCCCCAAGAGCTCACCGGCATCGTTCTCCAGGTAGAGCAGCAAGCGCGTTTCGACGTCACCTTGAAGCTCGGCAGCCTGAGCGAAAAGGTGATTGTGGCCGAATCCGCGCCGATGGTCAACACCGATTCGGGCGCTATCGGGCAGGTGATCAACAACAAGAGCATTGTCGATCTTCCTCTGAATGGACGTAACTTCACGCAATTGGCCAGCCTTGTGCCAAACGCCGTCGTGCAGACGTCGGGCACTGCCGGTTCCACGGTTGTCTCGGTCTCCGGCGGGCGTCTCTCGAAGACCGAATTTCTGCTGGATGGAATCGGCATCAACGAGCAGTTGTTCGACGGCGTGGCGATCCGGCCGTCGGTCGACGCCATTCAGGAATTCAAGATTCTCTCCAACTCCTTCTCGGCGGAATATGGGCGCGGCGACGCCGTGTTAATTGCAACTATCAAAGGCGGCACGAATCAATATCACGGCGTAGTTTACGAATTTCTGCGCAACGACAAATTGGATGCCCACAACACTTTTCTGCCAAAGAAAGCAGCGTACCGGCAGAATCAATTCGGCGGATCGTTTGGGGGGCCGATCGTCAAAGACAAGACTTTCTTCTTCCTGAATTACGAAGGCACCCGCATCCGGCAAGGGAGAGCTTCTTCGCCGGTGGTGCCGTCGTCCGCATTCCGGAATGGCGATTTTTCGTCGTTGAGCACGCCCATTCTCGATCCTTTGACGAAGATACAATTCCCCGGCAACATCATTCCGGCGAACCGGATTAACGCGGCGACCTCATCTTTCCTCAAGTTCATTCCACTTCCCACAACCGCGGCCGGAACGGCTCCTTACGCCGCGCCGTTTAGCAGCGACGCCGACCAGGCGAACATACGATTGGACCAGCGCCTGGGTTCGAAGAATACCCTGTTCGTCCGGGAGTCGTATGGCCGCCGCAACGATTTCAATCCGGGGGCTTACCCGCAAAACGGCGGGTTCACGCAAGACAACCGGACTCATAACGCCGTCGTTTCGGACACGCATATCTTCTCGCCCACCGTGATTAACGAACTGCGCCTGGGCTACACGCGGTTCTACAACGCAAACATCAACCAGGGACTCGGCACGAATTATACAACCCAGGCCGGCATCGGTGGATTCGAGCTGACGTCGCTCAATTTTCCCGGCTTTCCGCAACTCTCGATCTCCGGATTTGCGGGAATCAACGGCAATGCCTTCCAACCCTTAATCAATCCGACGGACGCCTATGAGATCGTCGAAAACGTCCACTGGATTAAAGGCGCGCATACGTTGACATTGGGCACGGATCTCCGCCAATTACGCTTTACCTCGACTAACTCGGCCTTCTCGCGCGGCAGCTTTAACTTCACCGGCGCGTACACGGGCAATGGCTTCGCCGATTTTCTGACCGGCTACCCGCTCTCCGGCACGCGCGATTTTCCGCGGAACCAGTTTGGCGAATACGACGATCGGTATCATTTCTACGTTCAGGACGATTGGAAGGTCAACTCGCACCTGACCCTCAACCTCGGCTTGCGCTACGAGCTCAATCTGCCGCCCGATTTTCTCAAAGGCCAGGCCGCTAGGTTCGATTTCGTGACTAATCGCATTCAGGTGATGAATCAGGCAAATGGTCAAATCAACCTGACCACGCAACAGGTGGCGCAGTTCGCTTATCCGGCTTTCAAAGACGTTTTTCAATCGCCGAAAGACGCCGGCCTGCCCAACAACCTGATCTTCACCGACAAGAGGGATTGGGCGCCGCGACTTGGCTTGGCATATCGTCCGTTCAATGACAACAAGACCGTCGTCCGCGCCGGTTTCGGTCTATTCTATCTGGCAACCAGCGGCAACAACACGGTAAGCGTGCCTGTTATCAATGCGCCGTTTATCGTGGATGAGTCGCTGAACCAGCCCACCGTGAACGGTTTTCCCACGCGGCAGATTCAGACTTTCTTTCCGCCTTTCAGCTCGAGCGCGAATTTCCAAACGCCGCTGGCGTTCGGATTCGATCCGCACATGGTCACTCCGCGCGTAACGCAGTACAACATCGCCGTGCAGCGGGAACTTGCCGCCAATTTTGCGGTGGAAGTGGCTTACCTCGGAAGCCAGTCACACCATCTCGAGCGTGAAGTGCAGCCGGCCAATTTTCCGCCCATCAATCCGAATGACAACCGGCCTCTCCAGCAGCGGCTGCCTAACCCGCGGTTTGCCGTGGGCGACTACTTCGACACCAGCGGAAACGCGAACTATAACGGCCTTGAGGTGAAGCTCGAAAAGCGCTACTCGCACGGGTATCAATTCGTCCTGGGCTACAACTGGAGCAAGAATATCGACATGGATACCAACGATTCCGGTAGCGGCGGCTCGGACAATCCCTACAATTACCGCACCATGCGCGGGCCGTCCGGTATCGATTTCGGTCAACGTTTTGTCGGCAGCTTCGTACTGGAATTGCCGGTTGGGCGCGGCAAGAGGTTTGCCAGCCAGCTTCCCGGCGCCGTGAATGCGATCGTCGGCGGGTGGCAGCTTGCCGGCATCGTAACGTTTCAGGGTGGTTTCCCCTTCACTCCTACGCTCGGGTCCGCCGATCCGACCAACTCTGGGCGCAACTACGGCCTGCGCCCGAACGTCGGAGGTACCGGAGCGGTTTCGAATCCCAGCCGGGATCAATGGTTCAACATCGCGGATTTCCCCATTCCCGCGAAATTTACCCTTGGCAATGCCGGCCGCAACATTTTGCGAGGACCGGGGCTATCGAACCAGGACCTTTCTTTGCTCAAGGATTTTCACTTTAGCGAGAGCAAGTTTTTGGAATTCCGCCTGGAATATTTCAACGTGGCGAACATCACGAACCTGTCGAATCCGAACACGTCGGTGGATCTGCCCGCGGTGGGCGGCAGGATCTTCAGCACGTCCACGGCGGCGCGCATCGGACAGGTTGCCATGAAGTTTTACTTCTAACGGTGCTACGGCGCGAGTTTCTGGCGGCTGGAACGGCGGCGCTCGCCGCCTCCCCTTCCGGCCGCTCGTTTGCATATCGCGGTTATCTGGGCTGGATTACGGATCTTGCTACTCGACCGGATCCTCATGCGGCGTGGCCTTCCATGCGTATCGATGAATCGCTGCAGAAGGATTACCGCGAAACCTTCGAGCTCATACGGCAGCTTGGCCTCCAGAACCTCTGCGTTTGGGGCCTCTATGTGTCGCGCGCCTGGCCAGTCGATCTGACGAATTCCGTAGCGCCGGGGCGCGCCCGAAGCGTGGAAACGCTGATTTCCGCGGCACACGCAAAAGGCGTTCGAGTGCTTTCCGGTTTGGGAGCTTATAGCTGGGGTTTCGACGAGATTCTTCGCGCCAATCCGCATCTGATGAAAGGCAACAGCCATGCGATGTGCGGGAGCGAGGAGGGATCCTGGGACTGGATGCGCAAGTCGATCGATTTCGTATTCAGCCGGTTTCCGATAGATGGCGTGAGCATGCAGTCCGCCGACCAGGGACGCTGCCGCTGCGACAAATGTTCGCGTTACACCGATACCGAATATCACGCACGGCTCGACCTCCGCTGCGCCACCTACATCCGTTCACGGTGGCCGCGAAAGATAATCGGCGTAAGCGGTTGGGGCATGCGTTTCGAAGATGCCGCCGGCATTCCTCACATTGCCGAACTCGGACGGCATGTCGACTACATCATCGACGTTCCCGATTCGTCCCGGCGCGGCGATCCGGGTTTGCGTAAGCGTTTGATTGCGGCCGTCCCCTGTGCATTCGGCACCTTGGGCGGCCCGCAAGTGGAGCCGCCGCAACACTGGGCTAGGGATCGTTGGTTTCTTCCCACGATCCGGACTGCGGCCGAACATCTCGAAGATTTGTATGGAGACGGTGGCCGCGCCTGCGAGTGGTTTTATTACATCCTCGCGAATCCCGGATGCGAGATCACGACGTGGGTCGTCGCAAAAACACTTGCCGATCCGGTTACGCCCTGGTCGAACCATTTGGCGAGTTCGATTGAGCGCATATATTCCGTTTCGAAATCGCAAACGCGTGACGCTCTCGGTGAGGCGTTCCTCGCGGCGGAAAACGCCTACATTCAGTATCTGCCTCCGCGTTTCTGCGGAACGATCTCCTTGGAGCCGCTGGTATCGAGCGAGCCGGGTCCGCCAGTTTATCTCATCAAGCGGCTGACGGCGGCGCAGCGCGGCGCCTATTCCATTTCTATGGCTTCCGTTCGCGCGCGCTTCGAGAAGCTGATTCCCGATGTTCCGGAGAAAGGGGCGGCGGGAAGCCCGAGGGAGCGGCTGCGCTTCATTTTGCTCGCTTGCGACAATGTGCAAAAGGATCTCGCGGCAATAGCTCCTAACGCATGATTAAATTTTGGATCTTACTATTCGGCTTCGCCATGTTTGCCTCTCCAGAAAAACTGTTCGTTGCCACGCCTCTTACCGAGCCCGGATCTTTCACCGCCGAGATCGAAGGACCTGCTTGCGATCGCGCCGGCAACATCTACGCCGTGAGCTTCGCGAGGAAACCGACCATCGGCAAGGTCGCCCCGGACGGGCATGGAGAGGTCTTTGTCGAAATGCCCAAGGGCTCGCTCGGCAACGGCATCCGGTTCGATTGGAAGGGCATCGCATTCGTCGCCGACTATACCGGCCATAACATCCTGCGGCTCGATCCGCGCACAAGACATATCGAATTATTCGCGCATCTGCCCACGACGGATCAGCCCAACGACATCGCCATTTCGGGCGATGGCACGCTTTGGGCAAGCGATCCGAATTGGAACGATTCGACGGGCCAAGTGTGGCGCATCGACCCCGATAAGAAGGTGACGCGCGTTGCCGCGGACATGGGGTCGACTAACGGAATTGAAGTGAGTCCCGACGGCCATACGATTTACGTAAACGAGACGGTGCAGCGGAACGTTTGGGCCTTTCAGATTGGCCATGATAAGGCGCTTTCCGGCAAGCGTCTGGTCATTCAATTTCCGGACAACGGGCTAGATGGCATGCGCTGCGACGTAAAAGGCAACTTGTATATCACGAGGCCGGGAAAGGGAACGGTCGCGATCGTTTCGCCGGAAGGAAAGGTCGTCAAGGAGATTGACGTTCTTGGCCTCCGCCCCACTAACCTTTGTTTCGGTGGTCCGGACGGACGTACGTGTTATGTGACTGAAGCCGAGCACGGACGGCTGGTTCAGTTCCGCACTGAAAATGCCGGACTAGAATGGAAGCGGGAGCACTGAGCGTTTATCATGAAATGCTTTCTCGCGATCTTACTCACAATCGTCTCGTTGGCCGGTCCCGTTCCCGCAGGGCAATTGTGGACCGTGGATGCGATCATGAATATCCCAACGGTGGGCGATCCGCAAATCAGCCCCAGCGGGAAATTCTTCGCGTACACTCGCCGGAAGATTGAGAAAAACGCCTGGGTCAGCACGGTGTACATGGCGCCTGTCGGTTCCGGTGCGGCGATTTCCGTCGCGAAAGGCGGCCACCCACGGTGGTCTCCGGATTCCGGCCAGCTCGCCTATATCGATTCCCAGGTCCATGTCTTCGACGTAACGCGGAGAACCTCCGCGACGGTGACACATGCTCCCTCGCCCATCTCCAATTACACGTGGACGGCAGATAGCCGCGGCATTGCTTATCTCTCGGTGGATCCCGGTCCCGAGCTCGACCCGATCGTGGCGGATCGGGATTACCGTTTCTCGCGGCTCTACATGCAGCCTGTCTCGGGCGGCGAACCTCGCCGTCTGACTATCGCCGACCGGCACGTGATTTCCTTCGCGCTGTCTCCCGAGGGGACTCGCGCCGTCTACGCCGCGCAACCCACGCCGCGCAACCGCGATGCTCTTGACGTCGACCTGTACGAATTGAATCTCCGCGATCTCTCCGAAAAGGCCCTTGTCACGCAACCGGGGCGCGATGCCGACCCCTCCTATTCGCCCGACGGAAAGCAGATTGCCTTTAACTCACAGTCAGGCACGCTCAATTATTTCGAGGCGCGGAACGTTGCGCTGGTACCGAGTGGCGGCGGACCTATCCGGTATTTGACGCAACATCCGAATATTCCTATAGACGTGTTTCGCGGGGGTAACTCCTTCTCCTGGTCGCCCGACGGCCGCTATCTGTATTACACCGCCGGGCACGGCACCCGCGATTATCTGGTTCGTCAGGACATTTCCAGCCGGCAGATTCAACGCGTCGCCGGCCAGGTGGCATCGGCGCCTAGTTTCACGCCCGACCTTGCGCGAGGCGTGTTCCTATGCTCTAGTACCAGCGGACCGCCGGAAGTCGCGCTACTTGAAGGCTCGGCCGAGTCGCGGCTGACCAACGTTGGCGACACGCTGGTGGGCTTACCCGAAGTACAGTCGAAGGTTGTCTCGTGGAAGTCCCGCGATGGCCTTTCTATCGAAGGTGTTCTCTATCTGCCGTTCGGATATACTACCGGACATCGTGTTCCCCTGCTGGTGGAACTGCACGGCGGTCCGACGGGAGCGGCGCTCGATTCCTTTCCGATTCCGCGCACTTATCCGACGCAGGTTTTCCTTCAGAAAGGATATGCGATGCTCGTGCCCAATTTCCGAGGATCGGCAAACTACGGCCCCGAGTTTCGTCTTAAGAACATTGATTCTCAAGGTTTCGGCGATTTCGACGACGTGATGACTGGAGTCGATTCTCTGATTCAACAAGGCATCGCCGATCCGAACCGCCTCGGCGTGATGGGGTGGAGTTATGGCGGCTTCCTCACCGCTTGGGTAATTGGCCATACGAACCGGTTCAAGGTGGCGTCGGTTGGCGCTCCGGCCACGGATTGGACCAGTTACTACGGGCAATCCAACGGGCCGCGCAGCACGATGATCACGTACTTCGGCGGCACTCCCTGGGATAAACCGGACAGTTACAGCCGTCATTCGCCGCGCGCCGGCTTAGCCAACGTTCGAACGCCCACGCTTCTTCAGATTGGCGCGATGGACGTCAATCACAACAGCGAGATTTATTGGGCCCTCACGGATCATAAGATCCCGGTCGAATATGTCGTATATCCGCGGGAACCGCACGGCTTCACCGAACCGGCGCACCAACGCGACCTGATGGAGCGGAACCTGCGCTGGTTCTCGCGGTGGCTACAATAAGCCCTCCATGCCTGAAATCGTTTACGATCCATCGAAGATAGATTTCGACAAGCCCGGAAAGTCTCAATACCATGTGGCGTTCCATCTCGACGGCGCATGGGGCTACTCGCTTGTTCCTTTAACGGTAATCAACGGACTTCGTGGGACCAATTCGCACGGAATCGTTTGCTTCGGCGGAACGCACGGCAACGAATACGAAGGCCAGGTAGCCGTCAAACGGCTCTGCCACGATTTGGACGCATCCGAACTGAGCGGCCGGATCATTCTGATTCCGCAGTTAAGTGAAAGCGCATGCGTGGCGAACCTCCGCGAATCGCCGCTCGATGGAGTGAACATGAACCGGGCGTTTCCCGGTAATCCGCGAGGCACCATTTCCTACCGGATCTCCAGTTTTATCAAGAACTTCGTTTTTCCGCACGTGCGCGTGGTGCTCGATATCCACTCTGGCGGCCGGGAGGGCGTCTTTCCGCTGTGTACATCGTTCCATCCGATTCCCGATCCCGCGCAGCGGGCCGAGATTGGACGCGTCGCGCAACTATTCGATACTCCGTTTATTTTTGTCTATGCGGGGGGGATCGGATCGGGTTTGCTCACCGATGAAGCGGAAGCCGAGGGCAAAATTACCATCGGCGGAGAATTTGGAGCGGGAGAATCGATCAGCCGCGTGGGCACTCTGCACGCGTATGAAGGCATGCGGAATGTGTTCCGCCACTATGGGATCTTGAGTGGCGCTGTCGTAAGGATTCGCGGGGAAGATGGGCCCGCTCAACGCTTCGTCAAGGCCGACCAAGTCTCCGACTACATTCCCTGCCCGCGCGACGGCGTGTGGGAGCCGACGGTCGATTTAGGCGACTTCGTTCGGCAGAATCAACTCTTAGGGCGCTTGCACGACTTCGACGATCACAGTTCATCGCCTCTCGAAATTCGGGCGCACAGGACCGGCTACGTGTTAATGCTGCACCTGAGCGCGCGCGTTCGTAAAGGCGTCACGCTTTATGTCATCGCGGAAGAAATGTCCGCCGATCAGGTCTTTGGATGAAGATCACTAACGTAGAGTTGTTCGTTCTAAAGTCTCCGGGTTTGTATAACAACCCCGAAGGTTCGGAAGAACCTCTCGGGCCAACTTATATGGGATTGGTGAAAGTGTCCACGGACGCTGGGATCCGCGGTTACTCGGATATGGAGACTTCGGCGAGCGTTGCCAAAGCCGCAGTGGAAGCGCCGAAATGGAGCGTCGAAGAAGGCATGGAATGCTTCGACGGACTGGCATCTTTGCTGATCGATGAGAATCCGCTTGAGACCGAACGTCTCTGGTACCAAATGTTTCGCGGGAGCATTTACTATGGGCGCCGCGGCGTCGCCATTCAAGCCATCTCGGCGATCGACATCGCCCTCTGGGACATCGCGGGAAAGTTTTATGGACAACCGATACACATTCTGTTGGGCGCAAAGTGGCGCGATCGCGTCCGGGCGTACGGCAGCACTTTATTCCGCGCGACGCCGCGCGATATGCGCGAAGCCGTCAAGCAATATGTGGGCGAGGGTTTCACCGCCGTGAAGTTCGGCTGGGGCGTATTCGGCAAGGATCGAAATTTAGACGTGCAGCTCGTCGAGGCGGCACGGGAAGAGCTAGGGACGCATCGCGATCTGTTGGTCGATACCGGGTGGTTCCGGGAGCGTACGGCGAAAGAAGCGATCCAGGTTGTGCGTTCACTCGAACCATTTCATCCCTTCCTGATCGAGGAACTGCTTCACCCGGAAGACTACGAGGGGTACCGGCGCGTCTCGGAATCCGTCGACACTCTGATTGCCTGCGGCGAGCAGGAGGCGACCGAGTGGGGTTTCCGCCAGTTGATCGAACGCGGGAAAGTAGACGTGGTGCAACCGGACCTGACGCGCTGCGGCGGGTTTACCACCGCGCGCAAGATTGCGTATATGGTCGACATGGCAAACATCCTTTTGATACCGCATTCGTGGTCGAGCGATCTGCTTACGGCGGCATCGTTACATCTGTGTGCGTTTCTGAGAAGAGCGCCGTTCGTCGAATTCAGCACCTCCCAAGGCCCATTGAGCCGAGCGCTTGTGCGGGACCCGCTACGGATGGTGGACGGATACTTAAGAATTCCAGAAGCGCCGGGACTGGGCGTGGAAGTCGATGAAGAAGTCGTCCGTAACTATCGCGTCGCATAAAGGCTGAGGATTACGAGAAGACCATGTCAAACGTAGATGAAGTTCAGGTGAGGCCGGCAATGGCTTGGGATATCGAGTTGTGTCTCTTTGCCGAGCAGAATCTTTACACTGCGGTGGTGTCCGATTCTCTCGATCAATTGGGCGTCCGGAACCAGGCAATGCGCGAGTATCTCCGCCCGCTGCACTCGCCGTGCAAGTTTGCCGGCTGGGCGCGAACGATTTCCTGCTCGGATGTCCACTACGTCCCCGACGATCCCTACTCGCTCGAGATCGAGGCGGTCGATAGCATCCTGCCGGGTGAAGTCGTCGTGGTCTCGACACAGCAATCGAAGCGAAACGCGCCGTGGGGCGAGCTGCTCTCAACAGCGGCGAAAGCGAGAGAGGCGCGGGGGGCTGTGATCGACGGCTTGGTGCGCGACGTGAACAAGATCCAAGATATCAATTTTCCGGTGCTGGCAGCGGGCGTCAAGCCGGTTGACTCGATGGGCCGCGGAATGGTCACTGCTTATAACGTCGCGGTGGAATGCGGAGAGGTTTTAGTAAATCCGGGCGATTTCGTTTTTGCGGATATGGACGGTGTCGTGGTTATTCCCAGAGCCATGGTTGACGAGGTCACGACTCTTGCGGCGGACAAGGTGCAGCGCGAAAACAGTTCTAGAGAAGAGTTAATGAAGGGTGTCTTGCTTCGGGACGTTTTTCGAAAATACGGTGTGCTCTAAAGATTCGTCAGAAGAAATCGTGGGTTGATTCGGGCTCCGCGGAGTCCATGAAAAAGTCGGGGGTCAGGCAGCCTCCGCGCGGAACTGCGGATACCAGTGCTTAAATGTGTCGTCCAACTCGTTGTTGAGGACTTTCGTTCGCGTCTGCAGCAGATGAAGCGCCAGCATGCTGATTTCCTGTTCATCCAGCTGATTGGTGGCAAACTCGCCGCCTTTGCCGAACCGAATAAAATCGTTGACATTGTTCCAATGCTCAATCACGTTCAGCGCTTCGTGGATTTCATACCGCA
>JBPCKZ010000118.1:0-10609 GCA_051003795.1 Bryobacteraceae bacterium
CCCAAGCTCCAAACCGGCCCTCCTTCAAGTCGCTGTATCGAAAATGCTCCGGCGTTGACGATGCCTGCCTCACTCCACGATTCTGCCGCCGGAGCATCTCCGATACAGCACTAAGACTTCGGGACAACTGTGGCCCGGATTGAATTCGGCGAGATGCGCGTTGTGCGGCGGGAACACTAGAGAGATTGGACTGAGGCATACTAACGGTTGTAGATCATGAGTGCTCCCCTGCTCGAAGAGGTTTTCAAGACCAGCGGTGTGCCGACGTTCACGTTCGTGGAGCCGTCAGAATACACAAAGCTGCTCGTGGGCCTTCGCACTCCAGGACGTGGAGTTGTCATTGAAGGTCCGTCTGGCATAGGAAAGACCTCGGCTGTCGAAACGGCGCTAAAGCGGCTTGGCGTGAGCGACACCGTCACAAAGTTGTCGGCACGGCGGCCGAACGACGTTGAATACATCGAGACTCTCCCGACTCTCGGTCATGTCGGTTTGGTCGTTGTTGACGACTTCCACAAGCTCTCCGACGCAACCAGAGCTTCTCTAGCGGACTACATGAAAACGTTGGCCGATGAGGAGTCCAAAAGAACGAAGATTGTTGTCGTGGGTATAAACAAGGCGGGCGAAAATCTGATCAGCTTCGCCCACGATTTAGTGAACCGCATCGACGTAATTCCAATTCGAAACCAATTCGAACGATAGCGTTAGACAGGTCGTTACAAGAGGTGCCAGTGCCCTAAATGTTGTTATCAACGTCGAAGATGAGATAGTCACCGCAGCGCAGGGCAGTTTTTATGTCGCTCAGATGCTCGCTCGGGAAGTTTGCCAGCGTGCTGGAGTGCTAGAACGTCCAGATTCACAGACGCGGGTTGAGGTCAGTTTCCAATCGGTCAGCGCGGATGTTTGGGAGCGGTTAGCTCAGGTTTTTCGTGCCCGCTGTGAAAAGTTTTGCAGAGGCACGAAGATCAGGAAGGAAGGGCGCGCGCCCTACCTTCACATCCTCCGGTGGTTGGCAGAAGGAAAGGAGTGGACACTTTCGTTGCGCGAAGCGATACGTCAGCATCCAGAGATGCGAGGTAGCGTCGGCCAAGTTGTCGACAAGCGGTACCTGCAGGAGCTAATCAATTCTGACCCAGATATTTCGCACGTCATTCACTACGACGCCACCGCTGAACAGCTAACCGTTGAGGATCCACAGTTCATTTTCTTCATCCGTAATATCCCGTGGAAGCGGTTTGCGTCAGACCTTGGGTTTCTCGGTGTGGAATTCAAAAACCGTTACGACTTCGCCCTGTCTTTCGCTGGCGAGGATCGTACGATTGCCGAGGAGCTTTTTCGCCAGTTGGAAGACGCTGAGAGTGAGGTCTTCTACGACAAGAATGAACAACACAGAATTCTTGCCGTGGATATCGAGGAATATTTGCGCCCGATCTATCAATCTGAAGCTCGATTTGTAATTGTATTGTTGAGCCAGACCTATCCTAAGAAGATCTGGACCAAAATCGAATCGGATATTTTCAAAGAGCGCTTTAGCACCGGCGACGTAGTGCCATTGTGGTTTTCTAACTCACCCGCAGGCATGTTCGATGAATCGCGAAGAGTGGGTGGTGTCACCATCGATATGTCGCTCCCAATCGACCAGGAGGTCGAAAAAATTGTTCGAGTTTTGCTTCGGAAACTTGCCGAGGTCCGTGAGCGACCGACGGATGCTCCCGCCCAACCCACTTTCCCCGCGGGGACACTTTAGCCGTAACGTCCCAGATTGTCGGCAGTCCGGAAGTAATCAACACCGGTGAGTTGTCGGCAAATCGTACAAGTGCACCCTAAACGGCGTTGTGGGAACTTGCAAGAAGACTCCGACTGGATTACGCCGTAGTGTTTGGCGATGCTGCGCACGATTGCGCGGCTTGCGCACTGTCGTAATGTGCGTTGACCTCGTGGACTGCCGCTGAATCGGCTGCCTTCAGGGCGCTAACCAGCTGCTTCGCTTGTCGCTTGAGTTGTTCGAGATCCGGGTGCTCGCGCATCCGGCGAGTGGGCAGCTTCCGTTTCACATGAGATCCTTTCCATAGCGCCCGGTGTCCGCTCTAGCCGGAAAAGAAGTGTGCGGCGCCACAAATATTTTTCAGAAACTGAATTTCAATCCGAATTCAAAGACACGCGGTAGATTTCGCGTGGAAGTCACCTGCCCGCCCGTCGCGAGATTCACCGCCGTTGCGGGAGTACTGAAACTCGCCGTGTTGGCCAGGTTATATACCTGAGCGCGGAAATCGACGCTCTTCGATTCGGTTATTTTGAAATTCTTGAACAGCGACGTGTCGAATTGGATCAACCGGTCGCCGCGCAGAATGCCCCGGCCCGCATCGCCGTACGTGTACTGCGCGGGGAGAACGAACGTGTCCACCTGGTTCGGGAGCAATCCGCGGCAAGCGGGATTCGCCGAAACGAAGAACCAGCAGCCCACGTTTTGCGGAACCACGGGCGGCGCGATCGAATCGGGACGCTGATTCGCGGCGGCCGTATTGGCGCGATCGGTACTGATGGTCGGCGTATACGGCACGCCCGATTGGAGCGTGTTGATGCCTTGCCATTGCCAGCCGCCAACGACGAAGTTCAGCAGCCGCGACGCGCTCGAAAACGGCAATTGCCAGACATAGCTGGTGACGAAATTGTGGGGCACGTCGAAGCTGCACGGCCCTTTGTTCAAGCGGTCCAAATAATAGGCGGGAGAGGCGCCCTCTTCGCTGCCGGGGCCGTCGAGGCACTTCGAATACGTATAGGCGGCCAGCAGCGACACGCCGCCCGAGAAGCGCCGCTCCAGCTTGGTTTGGAGGCTATGGTACGTGCTCGATCCGCCCCACTCCTGGAACAGAAAAACTCCCCAGTCGGGATAAGGCCTACGCCCCTGCACGTTGCCGGGACCCGGCAAGGGGACATTTCCCGCGGATGAATATTCCAGCCGCGTGCCCTTGTTGCCCACGTAAGCAATCTCGCCCGCCAGGTTTTTCCCGAACTCATGCTGCAGGTTCAGGTTCCAGGTCTGCGTGTAGGCCGACCGGAAAAATGTGCGCGTGGTGGTTGGGGATGGCGTGGAGCCCAAGGAAGCGAGCGGTTGGCCCAGAAAGTAGTCGGCCAAATTCCTTCGGGGAACCAGCGTGCTCGCGGTCGGCACGTCGTTATTGATCACCTGAATAAGATTGAACGGGGGCGTTCGATAGAGCGGCTGCAACTGGTTCGTATCGGCATAAATGTAGAAGATACCGTAAGCCGAGCGCACGACCGATTTCTCGCTTCCGAACGGCTTCCAGGCCAAGCCGATCCGGGGGCCGGGGCAGCGATCGTCCGCGGGGCGGATTGAATACGGAAGGTGCAGTTGCTCGGTGGTCTCGAGCAGCGGGCGGAAAACGGCCCAGTTCTGCGCTTCTCCGGGCTGCGCCGTAAGGTCGGGGGTGCCATTCTTGGTTGGGATAATGATCTTGCCTGTCGCGAAATCGAAAGCATTCGTTTGGCCGCGGATGCCCGTATACCAGGAGTTCAGCTCCCAACGAAGGCCCAGGTTTAAGGTAAGATTCCGGCTGACGCGATAATCGTCCTGCCCGTAAAACGACCAGAAGTCGCCGCTCACGCCGAAGATCTGCTGCGGCGTCGCGCGCTGCATGCTGCTCGGATCGCCCAAAAGAAAATCGGCGAACGCATCGCCCGTGTTCCCCGCGCTCAATGGGTTTTGCGTGTACTGGCCGTTGAACGTCATGGCGCCTTGCGAGGCGTTGCCATTCAGGAACGCGTGAGCCTGATGGGTTAGTTGAGCCCCGAACTTCATGTTGTGATTGCCCTTGACCCAGCTCACGGACGTCCGGTATTCGTAAGTGCGAATGCGATTGGCTTTCGGGCGGTTATCCGTGTTACCCGCGATGGTTGTGTAACCCGACAAGTTAATCATGGGGGCGGACGGCTGAAGGTTTGAGATACCGTCGTATCCGGTGATGCCGGCCATCGAGATGACATCCTTGCCATTGAAATTACTCGCATTCAGGAAGTAAAAGAACATCCGGTAGTAGCTGGCGGCCGATTCCATGGTGAGATTGGGCGAGAAGATATGGACGTAGCTCAGTCCCACGTTCTGCGCGCGGCTATGCAGCGGATAGTAGCCCAGAACCGGATAGCCTTGGACATCCCGCTCCGTATTGTCGATGTATGAGTAGCGGCTGACGAGGCTGTCTTTTTCGGTGAGGCGGGGAGAGACCTTGACGTCGAACTTATCGGTATCGAGAGAAAGCGCGGGCGAGTAAATGAACCGGTTCCCGGCGGAGTTGGGCGTGGGGAACCACGATTTGAAGTACAAGGCCTGCGGTGAAAGCCGGTTTGCCGGAATCACGTTGTTCGGAAATTGATCGCGGAGGAACTGGCTGGGATTCGCGGGATTCACGCGAGTGGTCAACGGATCGTAGATCGGGCGCAAGCCGGTGAAAACGCCGTTCAACTGCCGCGGCGTGGGAATGATGGAATTCTGAGTGGTTCCCTGGCGGGTGCGTCCGCCTTCGTAATCGGCGAAAAAGAAGATCTTGTCCCGTTTGATGGGGCCGCCTAAAGTGGCGCCGAACTCGTTGCGCCGCAGTTCCGGCACGGTTTGCGCGAAGAAATTGCGCGCCTGCAGCTTGTCGTTGCGCAGGTATTCGTAAAGACTGCCGTTGAAACTATTCGAGCCGCTTTTCAGCACCGCGTTGATCACCGAAGGAAGCTGATATTCGGCGCTCATTCCGCCGGCCATGACTTTGAATTCTTCCAAGGCGTCGGTCGAAGGAGAAATGGATGTGCCGCCCTGTTCATATTCGGTAATGTCGAAGCCGTCCAGCAGCCAGCCCCCAGCCAGCCGCGAACTTCCGCTAATCCGCAACTGCACGCGAGAGGCGCGGATGCCCTGGCCGCCGGATGTGATGTCCTGACCGCCCGGCGTGTAGACCGCGCCCGGCGTCAACTGGGCGAGCTGCCAGAATGCCCGTCCGTTCAAAGGGAGATTGGCGATCGCCACGTTTTCGATTACCTGCCCGACCGAGGAGTTGTCCGTCACCAGCAGGGGGGAGGCCGCCTGAACTTCGATCGATTCGCCCGCCGTACCCAGCGCGAGCTTGATATCCAATCTCGCCTCCTGGCTCACCTGCAAGACGAGGCCGTTGATTGTGCTCGTTTTGAAGCCGTTCGCCTCCGCGGTGACGGTGTATCGGCCGATCGGCAAAAGCGGGATGGAAAAATCGCCAGCTTCGTTGGCAACGGCCTTGCGCTCGAGGCCGGTGGCTAAATTATGGGCGATGACGGTCGCCCCGGGGATGACGGCGCCCGATGGGTCGGTCACCGTGCCGAGCAACCGGGCCGTGGAATCCTGCGCGAGGAGGAGTGGTGCGAAGAGAGCGGCTAAAATTAACCTGAGTGGCTTCCCGTTCATTTCCGGTTCACTATACCATTTGGTTGTTTAGATCGACTTTTCAGTAGCTTTGCGCGTCTTTGATTTATGGACATGAAGTACGGGTTTGCCGTCGCGATGGCGGCGGCCGCTTTGGGAACGGCCATGGCCGAGGCTCCCCGGGTAAAGCGGGCCGCGCTCGCCGCGATGGAGAAAGGCTTCGACATGAAGCTGTTGAGCGCCGCGGCCCAGGAACCATTCGACCTGCTCGGCAACACGCGCGGCATCTACCTCGAAGGCTATGGCGCGGTTTTCACTGCGGAGATCGGGCTGGTCTATTCGCCGACGATCAATCCCTTCCGGCTGGCGATTCCCAAGCCGGAGATGATCGCCGTCCATCAGCGCAAGCTGCGACAGTTGCCGATTTTAAAGGAGAACATGCGGCAGATGCTGCTCGATTGCAGCGCGTCGCTCGATAGCGTGCCGCCGGCCGAGCAGATTGTGGTGAGCGTCATCCTGTTCAATCGCGCTTGGGAAGATACGTCGGGATTGCCGTCGCAGATCATGATGCAGGCGGAGCGCCAGAAACTGTTGGACGTGCAGACTGGGCGCGCGGCTCGCGCGAATCTGGAGAACGCGATCAAGGTGCAAGAGCTTTGAGGTATTGTGGCGCGGGCACTCGTTCTCCCGTTGAAAACCCTGTGTCCACACGAGTGTGGACACGGCAGGCACGAGTGCCCGCGCCACAATGACGGCATTCGCGATCACGCACGTTCCGCTTGGCGAGCTTCTCATCTCCCGCCGGCTGATTGAGAAGGAGGATCTCGACCGCGCGCTCGATCTCCAAAAAGAGCGCGGCGACAAGCTCGGCAAAATCCTGGTGGACATGGGCTTCATCGCCATGCGCGACTTGGTGGCGGCCCTTTCCGAGCAGCTTTCGATCCCGGTCGCGGCGCTCGACGGTCCGCCTCCGGTCTCGACCGAAATCGAGGGTATCCCCGCGCGATTCATGCGGCAATCGCGATTTATTCCCACCGCGCTCGACGACTATTCGCTCACCATCGCGATGGCGGACCCGCTCGATTTCGAAACCATCGCGGCGGTTCGCAGCTATTCGGGGCTACGCGTCTCGACTCAGCTTGCAAGCGAGCAGGACATCCTCGACGCCATCCAGAAGTTCTACGGCGAATCGGACAAGCAAGCCACGGATGCCGAAACCGAATCCGCGCAGGCAGGCGAAGACCTCGAACACCTGCGCGACATGGCGAGCGAAGCGCCCGTCATTCGCCTGGTGAATGCGATGATCGCGCTCGCCATCGAAAAGCGCGCGAGCGATATTCACATCGAGCCGTTCGAGAAGGAATTTCGCATTCGCTACCGGGTGGATGGCGTGCTGTTCAACCAGGAGTCGCCGGCGCGCGAATTAAAAGCGGCCATCGTCTCGCGCCTGAAGTTGATGGCGAAGCTGAACATCGCCGAACGCCGGCTGCCGCAGGATGGGCGGATCAAGCTCAAGATCCTGGGCCGCGAAGTGGATCTGCGCGTTTCGACGCTGCCGACGCTCTATGGCGAAAGCGTCGTGATGCGCCTGCTGGATCGTTCCGCCGGCGATTTTTACGATCTCCGCCGCCTGGGGTTCGACACGCACATGCTCGAGCGCATGGAGCACTACACGTCCTTGCCGCACGGAATTTTTCTGGTAACCGGGCCGACTGGGAGCGGCAAGTCGACCACGCTTTATTCCGCTCTCAAACGCATCAACCTTCCCGACAAGAAGATCATCACGATTGAAGATCCGGTGGAATACCAGATGGACGGTATTAACCAGATTCATGTGAATCCGGTGATCGGGCTGACATTCGCGGCGGGTCTGCGGCATATCGTGCGGCAAGATCCCGACGTGATCATGGTCGGCGAAATCCGCGACCGCGAGACGGCGGATGTGGCGATCCGCGCCGCGCTGACGGGCCACTTCGTATTCTCGACGCTGCACACCAACGACGCGCCGAGCGCCATTACGCGGCTCACGGACATGGGCGTCGAGAACTATCTGATCACGTCGTCGGTGGTTTCCGTGCTCGCGCAGCGGCTGGTTCGCGTTATCTGCAAACACTGCAAGATTCCGGCGGGAACGACGATCAGCCCCTTGGGCGATGTTGTCGAAACCTATCGCGGCGCGGGCTGCGAGGCCTGTCAAACGACCGGCTACACGTCGCGCGTGGGCATTTTCGAATTGATGGAATTGAACGACGAGATCCGCAAGAAGATCATGGCGAACGAAGATGCGTCGCAGATCACCGAGGCCGCGCGGCGCAATGGCATGCGCAATTTGCGCGAAGACGGCTGGGCGAAAGTGAATGCGGGCGTCACGACGGCGGAAGAAGTGATGCGCGTGACGCAAGAGTTTTGATGTCAACCTTTTTTTTCCGCGCCGTCGCATCGGATGGAAAAGTCCGCAGCGGCAGCCTGACCGCCGAAACCGATAAAGCTGTCGCGCATGAGCTCCGCAAACAGGGGCTGACGCCGATCTACGTTGGCGCGGATCGAAAGAAGCCTTTCAACCTCAAACTGCCTTCGCTCGGGGGCGCCAAGCGGCGGGACGTTCTCTTTTTCACGCAAGAGCTATCGACCCTGCTCAACGCGGGCGTCCCGCTCGATCGCGCGTTGGGCATCGCGGGCGAGCTTACCGAGCGTCCCAATTTCCGCCTCATCATTCTCGATATTCTGCGCGTTTTGAAGGGCGGGCGCTCGCTGGCCGATAGCCTGGCGACGCATCCTGAATATTTTTCGGATCTCTTTCTGAACATGGTCCGCGCCGGTGAAGCGAGCGGCAGCCTTGCGGCGATTTTCGAAAAATTAGCCGATTTCGAACGTTCCCGGGACGATTTGCGCGGCTACATAATTTCGTCGATGATCTACCCGGGGCTGCTGGCGATGGTCGGTATCGGCTCGATTTTGCTATTGCTGACGTTTGTCGTCCCGCGGTTTGCGTCCGTCTTCGAGGAATCGCATATGAAGATTCCCTTGCCCACGCAGATCATGCTCCAGGCGAGCAAGATCGTGCAGCAGTGGTGGTGGATTGCCGCGCTGATTCTGGCGGGCGCTATCGCGGGGCTGCGCCTTTTCATCCGGACCAAAGACGGGCGGCTTGCATGGGACACCTGGCGGCTGAAACTTCCGCTGCTGGGCGATGCGCTAAGGAAAGCCGAGACGTCGCGATTCGCGCGAGCGATGGGGACGCTGGTGGCGAACAGCGTGCCGCTGGTGCAATCGCTCGGAATTTCCGCCGCGATTCTGAACAATCGAAAAATGGCGGGGGCGTTGAACGAGGTGTCGCAAGGCGTGAAGCGGGGCGAGGGCCTCGCGGGGCCGATCCGGCGCTCCGGCGTTTTTCCGCCGCTTGCCGGGCATCTGCTGATGGTGGGCGAAGAGACCGGACGCCTGGATCAGATGTTCGCGCGCATGGCGGATATTTACGAGACCGATACGCGCGCCGCGATCAAACGATTCACTTCGCTGTTCGAGCCGCTGGTAATTCTGGTTATGGGCGTGATTGTTGGCGCGCTGATTTTGAGCATGCTGCTCGCGATCACGAGTATCAACGATGTCGCGGTGTAGGAGAGAAATTATGAAACGCAAAGCGAGATGGACGGACGCGCAAGCGGGCGTCACGCTGATCGAGATGCTGGTGGTCGTGATGATCATCGGACTCTTCGCGGCGCTGGTGGTTCCGAAGATGTTGCAGAAGGGCGATGCCGCGCGAGTCACGGCGGCGCGGGCGCAGATCGAATCGTTCCAGACGGCGCTCGGCACGTACAAGCTCGATACGGGAACGTTTCCGAGCACCGAGGAGGGCCTACAGGCCTTGCGCAACAAGCCCCCGAATTTGAACCAGTGGCAAGGTCCTTACCTGCCGAAGGACATTCCGAACGACCCGTGGGGGCATCCGTACACATATAAATATCCGGGCGAGCATGGCGATGAACCGGATTTGATCTGCTATGGCGCCGACGGACAGCCGGGCGGGGAAGGGATCGCGGCGGATATCCTGAGCTGGAAGTGAACCGGCGCGGCGTCACGCTCATCGAGATGCTGATGGTGGTGGCCATCGTGGGCCTGATGGCTGGGCTGATGCTGCCGTCCGTGGCTTCGGGACTCGACAGCATCCGGCTGAGTTCGGCGGCGGATTCGGTGGCGAGTTTTTTGAGCGCGGCGGCGAACCGGGCGGAGCGGCGGCAGCAGGCGATGGAGGTGATTCTCACGCCGAAGGAGAATAGCATCCAGCTTTTTTCGACGGAGCCGGGGTATGCGCGAACATTGCGGATGCCGGGGGGAATTACGCTTTTGGGAGACGAGCCGCGAAGGTTTATGTTGATGCCGGGCGGGACCGTGCCGCGGATTGGGGTGGAGTTGACCAGCACGCGCGGGGGGCATAAGACGGTGCGGATCGATCCGGTGACCGGAGTGCCGGAGATTAGGCCGTGAGAAGAGCATTTGTGGCGCGGGCACTCGTGCCTGCCGTGTTCTCACTCTTGTGGACACAGGGTTTCGGAGCACGTGTCCACACGAGTGTGAACACGGCAGGCACGAGTGCCCGCGCCACAACACAATCTGGTTTTACGCTGCTTGAGGTGCTGGTGGCCACGATGATCATGGGCGTGGCGGTCGTTACGCTGCTCTCGGCGCTCTCAACATCCATGCACAATGCGGCGCGGCTCACGGATTACGATCGCGCCGTCATGCTCGCGCGCACGCAGATGGACGCTCTTCTTCTCGATTACACGATTCCGCTCGACTCCACCATCGAGGGCAGATTTACGGGCGACAGCGGTTGGCGCGCGAAGCTGACGGCCTTCGACATGGGTCCGCGGCCAGCGCCCGGCGTGCCTATTCTCGAGCGCATGGAACTCGAGATCTGGTGGCTTTCCGGCGCGCGGCGGCGCACGTTTCAGCTGGAGGCCTTCCGGCGCGACATATGGCAGCCGCGATGAAGAAGCAGGCCGGGTTGACGCTCATCGAAGTTCTGATCGCGGTTTCACTGCTGGGCCTCCTATCTGTAGGCATGCTTACGGCCATGCGCGTGGGACTCAGCGCCATGGGCAAAGTCAACACCAAGCTGATGCAAAACCGGCGAATCGCCGGAACGCAGAAAGTCATCGAACAGCAGATCGCCGGGTTCATGCCCGTAATTGCGACGATGACATCGCCGCTTAC
>JBPCKZ010000119.1:0-21471 GCA_051003795.1 Bryobacteraceae bacterium
TGCGCTCTATCGCTGTCCAGATGAGACGATAGACATCTTCTACCGGCTGAATTGCACCAAGCGAGGTACCCACACGTTCAGAATACCCGCCGATCAGGATCCCCACTTTTATGACCCAGTAGTACTAGAGAAATTCATTTCCCTCATGCGTGAAGTGGGACGGTTTCCAGTGCGTGGCGAGTTGAAATTGAAGTCCCGGACCCATAAAGGTTTTCCGACTCACAACGTCTTTGCACGTCTGGGTTCAAAACAACACCTTGCGAAAAAACTCCTATCGCATTGTGAAGGGCGGGCGGGCTATAAGGATGTTGTGGCCCTGTGCCAGCCGATAGCAGCAAAGCATGTCTCCCCTGTTCCAGACGCTAACGAAACCGTCATAGGGTTCGTTTACCTCGTGAAATCAGGTCGCTACTACAAGTTGGGGCGGAGCAATGCGGCAGGACGGCGAGAATATGAGCTTTCAATTCAGATGCCCGAAAAGCCTACTACTCTTCATACCATTCGCACCGATGATCCTGTGGGGATCGAGGCTTACTGGCACCAGCGGTTTGAAGCAAAGCGGAAAAACGGTGAATGGTTCGACTTGGACACCGCTGATGTGACAGCGTTTAAGCGAAGGAAGTTCATGTAAGGGTACGGCGCTCCTTTTTTGTTCCACAAAGGGGCCTTTCCGAAACACTGAAAAAAGCTCCTGAGCGGGGCAGACGACCGGCGTTTTACGGCTTTTTTTCTGTCAGATATTTTTTCAGCGCTTCGCTGTAAGCCTTTTCTGCCGCGGTGGCTTCTTGCAGCAGTTTGTCCCAATCATCTAGCAGTTTGTTGATCTCCCTACTGTCGGCCTCAAGATCATGAACGAGTTTTTGGGGTCGGGGAGCTTCAGGATTATTTTGTTGAATTTTTGGTACTCCTCCCAGTCTCTATCATATTCCTCTTGCTTCTTTTCAACGGCCTCGCGGGCTTTCTCCGCTTTGGCCCTTGCATCACGGGCCAACTTTGCAAGTTGATCGAGTTGCTGTTGCTGTGGGGTCATCCAGCCCTCCTTCAGGTTTCAAAGTGTATCACGGCCGCCGCACAGAAGATTATCGAACTGAAGGCTAACTCCGCCCACGTTCCATATTGGGTGGAACCTGAAACACGCGTCGAAGTCCTGCAAATAGCGGGCTTGAATGTTGCAGGTTCGATGATTCATAGTTCCGGCATGGAATTCCCCCATCAGTGGATACCGGATCATAGTTCGCTACCCGGTTGTGAATGCGAGCCGTTCACGAAAAAATGAGCTCTATGCGGGCCCGCAGCACCGCTGATGGACGCTGGCCTACCGACCCCGAAGTAAATTTTCCTGCCCCTTCGCAGCCCTTGAAGTTGAAATAGAAAGGGTGCGCCGCGCTTTATGAAATACGGCTACACCCGCATCTCGACTATCGACCAGAACGCCGACTTCCAGTTGAAGACGTTACAGCGAGCCGGATCCTTCTCGGAACCAACATGAGCGGCCTCGGTTTCCGCCTGAGCTACCGCAAGCTGGAAGAGGGCATGTGGTTCCCCGTGGACCACGAGAGCGACTTCACCGCGCGCGTTTTTTTCCGATACAGGCGGCGCGTTTCACTCGCGCCGCGTAACAGCGGGTTCCGAAAAACGGAGGTGCAATCACCCGTGGCATTTCAAGAATAGTCGATATCGAGTGCATCGCTTACGGCTTGCGCCCGCATTCCCGTATCCATATCCGCGTGCTCGATGGAATAGCTCAACCGGCGACGCCGCATGGTTTCCCCATATCGCGTGTAACGTTAAAATTGACACGTGACGGGTTCGGATGTCTAGGAAGGAACGCAGCTTAACGAAGCGTATCCAAGAGCAGGCGAACCGGCTCGCGGAGAAGGAAATCGTCAAGAGTAAAGAGAAATTACGCAAGCGGCCGCGCGCGCGTATCGACGCCGAGGGCGGAGATGAATTCCAGGAACGCCCCCTGCGCGCACTGAAGGCCGCTTCCCCGCGCGCGGAAATTCCACGGACCAAGATCGAACTAACGCAGGGCCAAGTCATTGCCATCGGACCGGGAACTTGCAAGGTGCTTGCCGGGAACGCGGTCGTGGTGTGCCAGGCGCAGTTTCCGTTGGTCGCGGGCGATCAAGTCGGCTACAACGAGCAGCGCCAGATCCGACAGGTTCTACCGCGGTCGAGCGTGCTATCGCGGCCCGATCCGGGCAACGCAAATATCGAAAAGGCAATCGCGGCGAACATCGACGTCGTCGTGATAGTCGTATCGGTCCGAGCGCCCGCGCTACGGCCGGGGCTGATCGATCGCTACCTGATTGCGATTGAGAAGGGCGGCGCCGCGCCAGTGTTGTGCATCAATAAATCCGATTTGATCGAAAGCGCCTTGGACTTGGAACTGTTGGAGCCGTACCGCAATCTCGGATTCCCAATCATCCAGTGCTCGGTGAAAACCGGGGCCGGCATCGACGCGTTGCGCGATACTTTGGCTGGCAAACTCTGCGTTTTCGCGGGACACAGCGGAGTTGGAAAATCGTCGTTGCTGAACGCGCTCGAACCGGAAATTCGGGCCGTGACTGGCGAGATTAGCGAAGCCCACCAAAAAGGCCGGCACACGACAACGGCCGCGACGCTCTATCGGCTTCCGAATGGCGCGCGAATTATCGATACGCCGGGCATTCGCGAGTTCGGATTGTGGGATCTAAAAAAGGTCGACCTCGGCTCGTACTTTCACGAGTTCGACGCATTTTCCAAGGAATGCCCTTACGCCGATTGCTCGCATACGCATGAACCCGCTTGCGCGGTGCGCGAGGCAGCGGAGCGCGGGGCCATCGCCGACGCGCGTTATCGGGCCTACAGGCGATTGCTGGAAGGGCTGGTTTGAGTCACCGGCGTGCCCCGTAATTGGCTCGCCGAAGCGGGAGATGGTGGGAGCCAGTCGAAGTTGAGCCGGTCTCATTCACTTTGATATCCTCGTTTTGTAACCAAATATTTTCTTACCCGGCGGCGAACCGGGCCTTCCTAGAGGTTTCAATAATGTCAGGGCATTCGAAATGGGCGACCATCAAGCACAAAAAGGCCGCCACCGACGCCAAGCGCGGCAAGACATTCACGCGCATCATCAAGGAAATCACGATCGCGGCGCGGAACGGCGGCGATCCCGACTCGAACCCGCGCCTGCGTACCGCCATTTTGGCGGCGAAAGACGCCAGCATGCCTGCCGATAACATCAAGAAGGCCATCATGCGCGGCACCGGCGAACTCGAAGGCGGACAGATCGACGAGGTCATGTTTGAAGGCTACGGGCCGGGCGGCGCGGCGGTGCTGGTGATGGTCGCGACGGACAATCGCAATCGGACCGTGAGCGAGATCCGTCATATGTTCGGCAAGAACGGCGGAAACCTCGGCGAGCAGGGCAGCGTCGCGTGGATGTTCGAGCGTAAAGGGCAGATCCTGATTGCGAAAGAGAAGGCCACCGAAGATCAACTGCTGACGCTGGTGCTCGACGCCGGGGCGGACGATCTTCGCGACGATGGCGAAGCCTGGGAAGTGCTTTCCGCGCCCGAGAGCCACGAAGCGGTGCTCCGGGCCCTTGAAAAAGCGGGGATCAAGCCGGATTCCGCCGAGGTTGCAATGATCCCCAAGAACTTGATGAAGCTTGAAGGGAAGACCGCCAGCGGCATGTTGCGCCTGAGCGATGCGCTCGAAGATCACGACGACGTGCAGAGCGTGTATTCGAATTTCGACGTGGACGAGAGCGAAATCGAAGCGCTCGCCTAGAAGCGCGGATGCGAGTTCTGGGCATCGATTGCGGCACGGAACGGACCGGCTACGGAATCATCGATAGCGACGGCCGGGCGCACCGCCTGGTGGACGCCGGCGTGATTCGGACGTCGCCCAAGAGTCCGCTCGAAATGCGCCTGATGCGAATTGCTTCGGAGTTGCGCGACCGGATCTCCGGTTTTCAGCCGGAGGTTGCCGCGGTGGAGGAAGTTTTCTATGCCGTGAATGTGAAAACCGCGTTGAAACTTTCGCACGTGCGCGGCGTCGCGCTGCTGGCGATCGCGGAGGCCGGCGTGGTGCTGGCCGAGTATTCGCCGCTCGAAGTGAAGGTCAGCGTGGTTGGCTATGGGCGGGCGGAGAAGCATCAGGTGCAGCGCATGGTGGCGTCGTTATTGCATCTGGAAGCCGAGTTCGATTCCGAAGATGCCAGCGACGCGTTGGCGATCGCTATCTGCCATGCGACGCATGCCTCCACGTTCGCGCGAATCAAGGGCGTGCGCGCATGAACCGGTTGCTTGCTTTCTTTCTGGTATTGCCGCTTTTTGCCGCGGACGCTCCCAAAATTTATTATTCGAAATCTTTTCCGGGCAGCGTTCCCGCTTACGTGGCGATTACGGTGGACACGTCCGGCGCGGCGGAATATCGGGACGATCCGAAGGACGATAATCCGATCCGGTTTCAATTGACGCAGGCCGGCGCCGATGAAGTTTTCGCCCTGGCCGGTAAGTTGGGGAACTTCGCGCGCCCGCTAGAGTCTCCCGCAAAGGTTGCAAAAATGGGCGTTAAAACGTTCCGTTTTGAGCAGGGATCGGAGAAGCACGAGGTGCGGTTTAACTACACCGAAGATCCCGACGCGCGGCTGCTGGCCGATTGGTTCGAGCGCATTTCGGAAACTGAGCAGAACTTGATTAACTTGGAGCGGGCCGCTAAATACGACAAGCTGGGGGTAAACGACGCGCTACTGCAATTGGAAGCGGCGATGGATCGCAAGCGGGTGGTTGCGCCGCGGCAAATGTTGCCGATGCTCGACCGGATCGCGAAGAATGAAAGCTATCTGCACATGGCGCGAGCGCGCGCCGCGGGAATTGCGGATAGCATCCGAGCGGCCAAATGAGACTCCTCGCGATTGCGGCGTGCGTCTTCCTTTTCGGGGGTTATTCCCGGGCCCAGCAACCCGAGCCCGACAGCGTCGAGCAACAACAGTTGAGCAGCGCGTTGGCGGAGGCGGGCGCAAGCCCCATCGACTTCATGCGCGCGCTCGAGAATCACTTGGCGAAGTATCCGAAATCGCCGCACAAGGCCGAGATCGAGCGCGCCATCGTCAAATCGGCCATCGAAGCGAAAGACGACCGGCGAATTGTTTTGTACGGCGAGCGCGTGCTGGAGATGGATTCGAACGATCTTCAAATCTTGGATCGCGTGGCGCGCGCCCTGCTTGCCGGCGACGACAAGCCGAATGCGGAGAAAGCCCTCGCGTACGCCAAGCGTTATGAAAAGCTCGTCAACGATATGCGCAAGCAACCGGTGCCGGGCCGCTACGGCGAGGGTCAGTGGCAGACCGAATTGGATCAGGGTTCCGCGCGCGCGCTCATTCTGGAAGCGCGCGCCACCGGCAATCTGGGGAAGCTGGATGAAGCCGCCGCGCTCGCCAGTCGCGCCTGCGGGGCCTATCCGTCGGCCGATGCCGCGCGGGAGATTAGCCGCTGGCTCGCGAAAGAAGGCAAGAACATGGAGGCGGTGGAGCATTTGGCCGACGCCTTCACCATCGAAGATCCGCACAGCACCGAAGTGGACCGCGGGCGCGATCGCATGCGCATGGGCGAGCTGTATCAAAAGGCGAACGGGAGTGAAAAGGGACTGGGCGATCTGATCCTGAAAGCGTACGACCGCACGAGCGCGCTCGCATCCGAACGAAGCGCCCGATTGAAAGCGAAAGATCCCAACGCGCAAGCGACCAAGATTCTCGACTTCACTTTGCCGGCCGTGACCGGCAATCCGCTGCCGCTCGACAGCCTGCTCGGAAAGACTATCGTGTTCGATTTCTGGGCAACGTGGTGCGGCCCGTGCCGCGCGCAGCACCCGCTTTATGAAAAGGTGAAAGAACGCTTCCGGGGCAATCCGAACGTGGTCTTTCTATCGATCGATACGGACGAAGATCGCGCTTTGGTCGCCCCATTCCTGAAGGCCGCGAATTGGAATCAACAAGTATATTTCGAGGCCGGGATGTCGCGTACCTTGCAGATTTCATCGATACCCACGACCATCATCGTCGACCGGAGCGGCCGGATCTCGAGCCGGATGAACGGTTACTTGCCGGACCGGTTCGTCGATCTTCTCAGCGAACGCATCGAGCAAACGCTGAAAGATTAACGTTGTAAGCTGATTGCCGATGCGCAACCTTCGCTGGTGCATTGGCGGCCTTCTGCTGGCGTCCACCGTCATCAATTACATCGACCGGCAGACACTCAGCGTGCTCGCGCCTTTTCTGAAAGCGGAATATCATTGGACGAACAGCGATTTCGCCACGATTCTGATCTCGTTCCGCCTGGCTTACACGGTGATGCAGATGCTCTCCGGGCGGTGGCTCGATCGCGTGGGAACGCGTGTTGGCCTGGCTTGGAGCGTCGCGTTCTACTCGACGGTCGCGGTCTTCACCGCATTCGCGCAAGGGCTGGTTGGTTTTCGCGCGTTCCGCTTCCTGTTGGGAGCGGGTGAAGCCGCGAACTGGCCGGGAGCCACGAAGGCCGCGTCGGAGTGGTTTCCGGATCGCGAACGCGCGTGGGCCGTGGCGCTGTTCGATAGCGGATCTTCGCTTGGCGGCGCGATCGCTCCATTCCTGGTCTTGTGGATCTACCGGACGTTCGGAAGTTGGCGGCCGGCTTTCGTGCTGACGGGCATTCTCGGTTTCATCTGGACGATGGTTTGGCTGCTGGTGTATCGCAAGCCCGGCGAACGGCCCGCCGTAACCGAAACGGCTGGCGCGGTGACATGGCGGCAACTGCTGAAGTACCGGCAGACATGGGGAATCGTGATTGGGCGATCGCTGCTCGACCCGTACTGGTTTCTGATCGCGGAGTGGTTCGCGGTGTATCTGGTGAGCAAGGGCGCGCGGATCGAAGACAGCGCTCTGGGTTTCTGGGCGCCCTTCATCGCGGCGGACTTGGGCAATTTCGCCGGCGCGGCGCTTTCGAGCTATTGGATCAAGCGAGGATGGAAAGTGGGGAAATCGAGGCGCGCGGTGGTGCTGATTTTCGGACCGAGCATGCTGGCCTTGATCCCCGCCGCGCTGGTTACGAACTACGTGTTGCTCATTTGCCTTTTCAGCTATTCAACGTTCGCGTACGCGGCATGCGCGACGATGTTCCTCTCGCTCCCGGCGGACGTTTTCGCCGGAAAAGCCGTGGCGTCGGTGAGCGGTTTGAGTGGAACCGGCGCGGGAGCGGTGACGCTGCTTTCGACTTACTTGATTGGCAGAGTTTCGGACGCTTTCTCGTTCCAGCCGGTGATTTTGGCGGCTTCGGTGCTGCCGTGCGTCGCGGTGGCGGCGATTGCGATTTTGGTGCGCGCCAATCAGCGGCCCGACCCGGCGGGAATTCTTCTCGAGTTCTGACTTCTTTTTGACTTTGTTTTGATTGACGCCGCGTGTTATTCGGCGTATTATTTTTAGCCTCGCCGTTGATTCAGCTGGGCATGCCCATGTGGTTGAGAGCAGGTCAAAATATCAGTTTCAAGGCGAATTGAATCTGGCGATTGTCGAGATTGGTGTTACTGATCACGCCATAGGTTGGCGTGCCGACCGTACTGCCCGGCTGACCTAGAATCGGATGATTCGGAAGGTTGAAGAACTCGGCGCGAAAATCCAGGCGGCTCGCCTCCGTGATGCGGAATGCCTTGGATAACGACGCATCCAGTTCCGCGACACCGGGCCCATTCACGACGTTGCGGCCGCTGGTGCCAAAGCGATAGGGTCCAACCCCGGCCACAAAATCGGTGCGATTTACGAATGCGTTCAGGTTGAACCATCGCTCGGGCGCGAGGTTCGCCGCTGAAGGGCTCTGGCCCGTCACGTCGGCGCGGCATCCCGAATCGGTGTTCTCATAAGTCGAGTTGGATGTGCAATAGACCGAAAACGGGAACCCGCCCTCAAGCGTGAAAATACCGCCGAGTTGCCACCCGCCAACGAGCGCATTCACGAATGGATTCGCGCTTCCCAATAGTTGTTTGCCCTTTCCGAAAGGCAGTTCGTAGAGAAATGAGGTGACCCATCGCTGGCCGAAGTTGAAAGCGGAAGGACCCCGTTCGCCGCGTAGGTCGTAGACATTCTGCGGCACGTAAGCGTCGCCATTGGCCTGCCGCACGCCGCTGCCGTTATCGAGCGATTTCTCATAGCTATAAGAGCTCAGGACCGTAAAACCGCGCGAGAACCGCTGCTGTAGCCTGAGCTGCAACGCGTTATAGGAAGAATGTCCGGCCCCTTCCACCAACTGAATGATCCCGAGGTGGCTGAAGGGCCGGCGCAGACTTAAGTTCGCGGTGGGAGGCCCAGGCTGCTGCTCGTTATAGTAATTGGTCCGGTAAAGATGCACGCCCGCGGATCCAACATAAGCGGCTTCGAGCGACAGGCTCGCGCTTATCGCGCGTTGAACGCTGAACGACCATTGGGAAACGTAGGATGTCGGGTCTTTCCAAAGCCAATCCAGAGCCAAGGTCGAAAGACCGAGAATCGGGAACGGGCTTGCCCACGTCTCATTGGGATTTATGGAATTGGCGGGCGTCGCAATTCGCAATGACGAGGGCATGTTGCGAGTGGGATCGAACATTGCGTTGCCGATTTCATGGACGAAGAAGATGCCGCCGCCCGTGCGTACAACCGTCTTTTCGTTAATGCTATAAGCGATGCCGAGCCGGGTACCCCAGTCGTTGTAATCCGTCCGGTATACCGTGTTATCGAAGCGGCCGTCACGCACAATCGGAACCGAAGGCGGAAGATGGAAGGGCGCATGCCCCTCGTACGGATCGCCTTTCCCGGCACGGACCCAAGTCGGCTGGAGCGAGTTGTTCCAGGCAAAGTCGATCAGGCTCAGGTGATCGTACTTCTCGTGAAAGCCGGGCTGGAGCTCATACCGGATACCGTAGTTCACCGTCAGCTTGGGAGTTACTTTGAATTGGTCCTGAAAATACAATCCAAGGGACCAGCCGCGGAGCATCGAGACGACCTCTCCAAGCTGGCCTTCGGAGTTACTCATCGCTCCGAGCAAGTAGTCCGCGATGGAGTTCTGCGCAGCCGGCGCGCTGCCCGGCGCGGAGGTGTATTGCCCGTTGAATGTAAATCGCCCGCGAGCCACATCGTTACCGGTCAAGTTAAAGCGGGTGCGGATAAACTCGCCTCCGAACTTAAACGCATGTTTGCCGCGGTTCCAGGAAAAATTGTCCGCGGTTTGAATCATAGTGTCCCAGTTGGAGTATGGCCCGTTCGCCGGATCTCCGAAAGACGCCAGGCCGGTGAACTGGATGAAGGGAGTTCCCCAGAATGCGGGAGTGTCGAGAACGTATGGTATTCCCAATTGACGGATGATATCGACTTTGTTCGTGTGGACGTTGGCGTTGACTAATTCGAGCCGGCTGAATCCGAGCTTCAACTCGTTCACCCGAGTTGGGCCAAGGACCCACGTGTGGCCGAGCATGCCTTGGTGCGTGATCGTGGAGTTCAGCGTTCCTTGCTGGGGGATGGCGGCGGGAACATATTGCGGTTCGTTGCCATGACTGTAGCGAAACTGAAAGCTGGACTTTGCACTTTGCTGCCAATCGACGCGGGCGGTCTGCGCGTCGGCGTTGGCGGTAGCGCTCTCGTTACTTAGGAAATCATTCGCGTAGCCCAGGCCCGTCCGGTTGGGAAGAGGGTAGTATTGCAGGAGCGCGGCCGAGACCGAGGCAATCCGGTTAGCCGGAATAATGTTTCCTGGGAAAGGCGATACCGATAAAACTTTGGTTCCATCCGGAGAGAGTACGCGGGTGGCGGGGTCGTAAATGACAGTGTTCGATCCGGCGAAATTCCCCGCGCGATCGGAAGCGAATGGCACCGCGGAAGCGATCGTTTGGGCCTTTACCTGGCGTAAGCCCTCGTAGTTGAAAAAGAAAAACAGCCTGTTCCGGCCATCGAACACGCGAGGAATCCGGACCGGACCGCCGATCACGCCCCCGAACTGGTTGCGCTTAAAAGGCGGATTGGGCCCGGAGCCGCGGTCGAAAAAGTTTTTCGCGTCGACCTTGGAGTTGCGCAGGAATTCGAACAAGGTTCCGTGATACCGATTTCCGCCGCTCTTGGTTATCACATTGATCTGCGCGAGATTGTGGCCGTACTCGGCCGAATAGGTGCTGGTCTCGACCTTAAACTCCTGCAGCGCGTCGATAGATGGCTGGATTAGATAGGTGCCGTAGTTTGGATCGGTATTTTCGACGCCATCCAGCGTGTAGTGGTTGTTTTCGAGCCGCTGTCCGGCGATGTTGAGTTGGAAATTGCTGCGGTCCCCGCCCCCTCGCGCCTGTGCAATGGAGTTTCCAGGACCGTACTGAGTAGCGCCTGGAGTAAGTGAAGCAAGTTGGAGATAATTGCGGCCGTTCAGCGGCAGATCTTCAATGCGTTTCGTCTCGATGACCGTGCCAACGGTGCCATTTTCCGTGTCGAGGGATGGGGCTTGGCCCTGAACTTCAACTGTTTCCGAAATATTGCCGATCTGGAGCGTAAAATCCAGGCGGGCGATCTGATCCACTTGTAAGTCGATGTTACTCCGCTGTTCCGCTTTGAAACCGGTCACTGATACCTTTACGGAGTAAGTCCCGGGCTGTAGCGCGGGCGCGCTGTAAATTCCGGATGTGTTTGTGCTGGCCGTCCGCCGCAGATTTGTAGCGGCGTTCGTGATGGTGATAGACGCGCCGCCGATCGTTCCGCCGGAGGAATCGTAGACGGTGCCGGTGATCTCTCCCGTTGGCGCCTGAGACCAGGCCGAGAGCGAAAAAACAAGGACTACGCCGCACAAGCGAGGTATGCTCATGTGTTTCTCCGCGCCGAGTCTATCACACGCCCGGGTCTTTCCACCCGTGTCCGATTCCATTGGACGTCAGCACGGAGCTACTACGTCGGAGACCTAATTGGCCCGCGTCCCGCGATCGCTCTCCGGCAATGCCCACGCGAACATTACGCCGCCCGCGCTGGTCAGAATGTATTGCCTCCCATCCAGTTCATAACTGATTGGCGAACTCTGCATTTGAACGCCCGCGCCGGCATGCCACAGTGTCTTGCCGTCCTCGGTTCGCAACGCGAGCACGTTGCCGGCGCTGTCGCCGGTGAAAGTCAGGCCGGAGTCGGTGGTCAGCACGCCCGCGCCGGAGCCGCCCGGTCCAAGCTCGTGCGTCCATCGGATTTTACCCGTCTGGTAATCGATCGCATCCAGCACGCCTTTGCCCCAAACGCCATAGTCCGCGCCCGCCCAGCCGAAGTTTCCGTCCGCCGGCTTCGCGAAGTAGATTCCATAACTCGGGTGAGCGTCCACAATAAACAACCCGGTCTTCGCGTCGAAACTGGGCGACCGGTAGTTGGTCATGCCGCCCTCGTCGGGCGCGATCAAGCGTCCGTCGGGAGCCGGTTCCTTTTCCGGATTGGGAATCGGCCGGCCTTTCTTATCGACGCCGAGGCTCCAGTTCACCGGCCCGAACGTCGTAGTCAATAGATTTTCGCCGGTGACTCGATCCAGAACGAAGAAGTAACCGTTGCGCGAAGTCTGCATCAGCATCTTGCGCGGCTTCCCGCCGAAATTCGCATCCACCAGCACCGGAGTCTCCACCGCATCCCAATCATGCGTATCGTGCGGCGACGGCTGAAAGGCCCAGGCCAGCTTGCCGTTATCCGGATTGAGCGCCACGATGCTGCAGGTGTGCTGGTTGTCGCCCGGGCGCGGCTTCCCGGTAAGCACGGGCGTCGGATTCCCGGTGCCCCAGTAGATCAGGTTGAGCGCCGGGTCATACGTGCCGGTCATCCAAGTCATGCCTCCCGATGTCGCGTTCGGGGTCCCAACCGGCGGGGTGCTGTCCCAGCGCCATTGCGTCTTGCCGGTTTCGGGATCGATCGATTTCAGGAACCCCGTGAGATTATCGAAATCGCCGGAAACGCCCACGATCACGTGGTTGCCGACAACCAGCGGCGACATCGTGGTCCAGTAGCCCTTTTGCGAATCGGCGACCACGACGTTCCACCGTACCGTGCCATCGCTCGCGTTGAGACAGATCAAGTGGGCGTCGGGGGTCATGAAGTAGAGCCAGTCTTTATACATCGAAACGCCGCGCGAACCAATGTGAAACCCTTTGTTGACTGGATACGTGTAGTGCCAGAGCTGATGGCCGGAGCGCGCGTCCACGGCCCAGACGTTATCGGGGACGGCGATATACAGAACTCCGTCGACCAGCAGAGGCGAACACTTGAGCTGGGCGACCTGGCCGCTCTGAAAAGCCCAGGCGAGGCCCAGGCTTGCGACGTTCGCGGGAGTAATCTGCGTGAGAGCGCTGTGCCGCTGGCCGGAATAATCGCCGTGATATCCCGGCCAGCTATCGGCGGGCGGCTTCAGAAGCATGGCGGGGTTCACGCCTTGTGCCCACAGTACCGGGCATGCGAGCAAAAAGAGTTGGGGACATTTCATAGGATCGGCCCCGATCAGCGCAGAGTCTGTAGGTACGCCATCAGGTTGTGAATATCGGCATCGGTGTATCGCGCCAGCAAATCCGCGTGCGCTTCGGCTGGTTCGTCCACCGTAAATTTCACCTGGGCCGCGGGCCAGGAGCGGTAATGCCGCGCGGCATCGCGCATCCCCACCGTAAACTCGTCGCGGTACGCCAGTTCCCCGGAAAGGGTTTCACCGGACGGCAAAGTCACGGTGATTTTCGCCTTTGCGTCTTTCGGGTAGAGCATGCGCTGCTCGAGCTTCAGTCCTTCGTAACGTTTGGCGATGCCGGCGAGATCGCCCGAGGGGGAGTGGCAGGAGGCGCACTTCCCCGTTCCGTTGAAGTATTGCTTGCCTGCCTCCGCGTTACCGGTTTGAAGATCCGAAACGTCGACGCCACGGCGGCCGCCTTTTTGCGATTCCGCCTTAATTTTTTGATCGTGGATGAAGGCCGCCAAACTCGCGATGTCGGGGTCGGGCAGGTCGAACTTGGGCATGCCATGTTCCGGTCGGCCATTGCGAATCACCGGCGCGATTTTGTCGCCGCCCTTGTCTTCGGCCACCAATTTTGAGCGTGTCAGATCGGGGCCGTCTTCCCCGCCGCCCGCATCGCGCCCGTGGCAGAAGCCGCATTGCCGGACGAAGAGCGGACCGCCGCGCTGGTCGGCCAGTGAGTTCCTCGAAGCGAACTTCTCGTAGAGTGTGGGAAGGCCGGCCGACTTCGCGTCACCCGGATGAACCACGACGCGGTAGCGGAACCGCAGCGATTTTCCCGCATCCACGGTTAGCGCGCCATTCTCGGAATTATCCTTGGTGAAAACCGACAACCCGAACGGATTGGCCGCGAACAAACCGTATCCGCGTACGTGCCAGCGCACCGGATGCCGCGGATTCTCGGGATGATCGAAAATCGCGACTCCCACTTTTTCGCCGCGAATCGTTCCCGAGTAGTCGCACCAGTTCGACGGCTTGCCCCAGACTTGCGCCTCGCCAACCAAACCATCCGCGTTTACGATTTTTCCCGTGCCGCCCTGCTCATCCAAGATGGGCCGAAGGCGGATTCCGAAAGCGCCGTCCTTTGCGTCGCCCCAGACCACGTTCTGGACGGACGTCAAGGTGATATCGAAATCGATCGTGCGTAACTCCGGTTCTGAATAGAATGTCATGACGCGCGTCTCGGTAAGCACCACGTTCCCCTGGCGGTCGGTCCAGTCGAATCCGGCGGTGAAGGATCCCTTGTCTTTGCCGCTCGTGACCTCGCCGACCTTCTTCAGCACCATCCTGCCGCGCCTGGGAGGCTCGGTGTAGGAGGCTTCGTTATTCCAGAAATCGATGCCGTTTACGTTCTCATGAGCGAACCAGATGCCGCGCTGATGCGGGTGGTCCTTCTTCTCTTTATCTTCCTCGGGAAGCTTCTCCATGGGCCAAGCGCGGGTGACGGACGTACCGGAAGCCGCGCGCACGGGCCAGAGATACGGCTTCGTGACGCCCTCGCCGGCCATGTAAAAGGTGCTGTAGGGCTGGTTGCGGATCGAAATTTCGATCTTGTCCGGGCTTGCGGTCAGCTTGACTTGCCCGAGGGCGGGCCAGGCGAGTAGGGTGATCAAGAAAAGCAAAGTCAGCGAACTCATGGGGCTACGATACCGAATCCCTCTTTGATCACGACAATCCGATTTGAATCGACGCCGGACAACCGCTCGACTTTCCCGCTGGGCCAGCGAATTTCAAGCCGGTCCACCAAGGCGCGTTCTCCCAAGCCGAAGTGCAGCCGCGGATCGTTGCCCGACAAAAAACTGCCGCCCGCGCGCACGTGGTCGTATTGCACCAAGCCGCCCGCGTCTATCTTCACCTGTGCCCCGATCGCATCGCGGTTGCTCTTCGTGCCGATCAGCTTCAACTCGATCCAATGCTGCCGGTTGCCTCCGACGTTTTCCAGAAGCTGCGGACGATCGTCGATGTTCGACACCAGGATGTCGATATCTCCATCGTTGTCGAAATCGCAGTACGCGCCGCCCCGAGCCGATCGAAATGGCATCGCCGAGAGCCCAGACTCTCGGGACGCCTCGATAAACTTGCCCTTGCCGATGTTTCGGAATAGCTGTAGAGGCTGCCGGTAGGTTTCCGCGATTTTGCCGTCGACTTCGGGATACACGTGGCCGTTGGCCGCGAATAAGTCCTTCCGCCCGTCGTTGTCGTAGTCGAGAAAAAATGTCGCCCAACCCAGATGAGGAATAGTCGCTTCGGCAATGCCCGATTGATAGGATTGATCCGCGAAGAAGGCTCCGCCTTCATTGTGGAACAGCACGTAATTGTCGTTCGCGAAGGTAGTGACAAATAGATCCATGCGGCCGTCGTTGTCGTAATCGCCCACGGCAACGCCCATGCTCGACATTTCTTTGCCGTCGGCGTTCATCCCGACTCCGGCTTGAACGCCGATCTCCTCGAACGTGCCGTCGCCCTTATTGCGGTAAAGATAATTGGGATTCGAGTCGTTGGCCACGAAAATATCGGGTTTGCCATCCCCGTCGAAGTCGTCGAATATCACGGTGAATCCGAAATAAAGATTCTTATCGACAACTCCCGCCTTGGCCGTAACGTCCGTGAACGTGCCGTCGCCGTTGTTGTGGTACAGCGCATCCGGCGCACCGCGATATCCCAGCGGACCGCAGGCGTGCACCGTCACGCCGCGATACTCGCAAGTCTTCAGCTCGGGATGGTGAATGTCGAAATCCAGATATCCCGAGACGTACAGATCGACGAAACCGTCGCCATCGTAGTCGCCGAATGCCGCTCCGGCATGCCAGATGTTACCGCCGCCCAGGCCCGCGCGGTCCGTCACGTTCGTAAAGGTGCCATCGCCGTTGTTGTGGTAGAGAATGTTTGGCCCGAAATTGGCGATAAACAGATCGGAGTTGCCGTCATTGTCGTAATCCGCCGCGACGCAGCCGAATCCCCAGCCGCTGCCGGGCACGTGCGCGGCCTCGGTGACGTCCGTGAAAGTACCGTTTCTATTGTTTCGGAATAAGTAGTTGCGGTGCGATTGAACCGGCTTCTTGCCTTGCAATTCCGTTAGCGTGGCGCCGTTTACGAGGTACAGATCCATGTAGCCGTCGTTGTTGTAGTCGAACCAGCATGCGCCGCTGCCGTTCACTTCGAGCACGTAATTCTTTTTCTCTCCGCCGGCGATGATCAGGGCTTTCAGTCCCGCTTTCTCCGTCACGTCTTGAAACTTTACGCTGGACGACCCGGCCATCAGGAAGGCGGCGACAGCTAGAAGACCGAAGGCAATGAAACGAGTCATTTATGGAGTCTTGCTTTCGCGCGCCCGAAGCTGCTGCAATATTTGCGTCTGCTCCGCTGCCAGCGCCTTTTCGCCAAGGCGCGCATACACGCGCGAGAGCTCATAGTGCAACTGCGAATTCTCGGGATGGGTGACGATCGCCGCTTCGAGTACCGAACGGGCCCCGGAAATATCTTTGGTAAGGATCATGTCGCGCGCCGCGCCCAGGGATGCCGTAACATTGTTCCGGTCGATCGCCAGCGCGCGTTGGTAAGTTTCGAGCGAGGCGGCGTAATCGCCTTGCTTCTGTTGTACCTCCGCCAATCCGAGCAGCCCATCGATTTGGCCCGGCGCAAGCTCGGCGGCACGCGCGAACAATGGTCCGGCATCCCGATATCGCCCGAGCCGCGCCAACTGCTGCGCTTCGGCCAAGTGTGCCTGAGGGAGTTCGGGAAAGAGCTTCAGCGCGTCCGCGGCCACGTCGAGCGCGGCAGCTTGTTGTTCGGTCGCGTTCAACGCTTCGACCAACAAAAAGTACGGTTTTGGATCTCCGTGGGCGAACCGGATGGCGTCGCGCAACACCGGAATGGCCCGCGCCGCCGCATTCGTGCGCAGATACGCCAAGCCGAGCATATCGAGGGCTCCGGTATTGGCGGGCTGAAGCGCGCGCCACTTTTCGAGCGGCGGCGTCGCGTCGGCATACCGTGCCTGCAACACATAAGAGACCGCGAGAGCGGAATTGGAGTCGGTCAGTTCGGGTGAAAGCCGCAGCGCCGCTTCCAGGTATGCGGTTGCCTCGCCTGCGCGCCCCAACTTCAGCAGCGCCAGGCCCGCATTGTATTGCGCCTGAAAGAAACTGGTATCCCGCTTCGCCGCCGTTTCGAAAGGCTCGAGCGATTCCGCCGGCAATCCCGCGCCGGTGAACGTGAGACCCAAGGCAACCAGGACGTCGGGGTCGAGCGACGCATTGTCGAGCAACTCCTGGCGGATGCGCATGGCGTCCTGAGCCGCGCCGCTCGCCAGGCTTTTCGAACATTGCAGGAGCAACTCCACGGATTGGCGATCCGCGCTCTTCAGGCGAAGGCTCTCGGCGAATTCCTTCCGCGCCTCTTCGGAATCGCCCAGCTGCTGATAAATACGTCCCAACCGGTAATGCAAAGCGCCGTCCCACTCCGCCTGACGAAGCGCGTGCTCCGTCATCGACTTTGCCTTGTCGATTTGCCCTGTATCCAGGTATGCTTTGCTCAGTTGCGCGGCGGCATCGAAGATCGGCGGGGTGTTCAGCGCTATCGGCTCCAGCCACTCCACGGCTTCGGCCGGCTTCGATTCGAGCAGTGCGATGCGGCCCAGGTAATAACGCGATTGCGGCGCGTACGAAGCAGTCTTGGTCAAGCGCAGAAATTCCTGGCGCGCAGCCGCCAGATCGCGCCGCCCGAACAACTCGGTCCCCGTCCGGAAAATCCGATCGGCCGATTCGGGCCAGCCCGAAATCGCGAAAATCAGCCAAGCTGAAACGGCAAAAAATCGAGGGGCCATGGCCAAACGTTTATATCCTATACCCGGCGCGATAGCCGCATCATTTCTTGGGTACTTATAGATACTTATCTTAGGTATTTTTCACTTGCTCTCCTGGAAATACGGTGATAGTCTTTTCACCAGCTTCAAAATTTGTTTCTGGAGGGCAGCGCTTTATGTTACTGCGTCGCGACAATTCCACTTTCTCCGCGTTCATCTTTGGCTTGGCTCTATTAGCCTTGGCCGTGTGTCCATCTCGCCTGGCTGGGCAGGCTACCGAACTAGGAACCATTGCCGGCACCGTTACCGATCCGCAGGGCTCTTTGGTGCCGGCGGCCAGCGTAAAGGTTACGAACACGGGAACGGGCGTGACCCGCGAGGTGACGACCGACAGTCAAGGCGCGTTTGCCGCGCGCTCCCTGGTTCCTGGAACATACTCGGTCGAAGTTACCGCTCCTGCCTTTCAAAGGCAGGTGCAGAGCAACATCAAGCTCGATGTCGGCGCCACCGCTACGCTCGATTTCCACCTCACGGTTGGGCAAGTGACGGATCAGGTTCAGGTCAACGCCGAAGCCGTGCTGCTCCAAACCGAGGATAGCAACGTAGGCACGGTCATTGAAAACGCGCAAGTGGTTGAGCTGCCATTGAATGGAAGAAACTTCAACAATCTCACGCGGCTCACTCCCGGCGCGGTTCGGGGTACCAGTAATGGCGCCGAGACCATTCAGGGTGAAACGTTCGCCGTGGCCGGGGATCGCAGCGATAACACGTATTATTCGCTGGACGGCATGTTTAACAACGGGACGTTCTTCAAGACCGCCGCGATCCACCCGTCCATCGATGCCATCCAGGAATTTAAGATTCAGACCAATACGAATGCACAGTACGGAGCGGCGGCCGGCGCGAATATCAACGTAATGATCAAGTCCGGAACGAATGGGTTCCACGGGACCCTTTATGAATTTCTGCGCAACGATAAATTCGATTCCCGCCTGTATTTCGCGCAAACCAAGCCGCCGTACCGCCAGAACCAGTTTGGGTTTACCGTCGGCGGCCCCGTGGCAATACCGAAGTTGTACAACGGTAGGAATCGTACGTTTTGGTTCTTCAATTATGAGGGGAATCGGATCAGGGCGGGCAATAGTTCGTTCCAGACCATCCCTACTCCGGCCATGATCGCGGGCGATCTCTCCCGGACTCTGACGGGCGCTCCGGCCGCGCCGATTTTCAATCCCTATTCAGCGCGGGTAGTGAATGGCCAAGTGGTGCGCGATCCGTTCCCGGGAAATATTATTCCATCGAACTTGATCAAGCCCTACTCCACGGCTTACGCAAATTTTTGGTTTCCCACGAACCTCATTGCCGGGACGACGAGCAATTTCTCTAACACGATTCCAACGGCGAGAAATGACGATCAAGTGAACGTTCGCATCGATCAAAAGATTTCCGAAAAGAACAACCTGTTTGGGCGGCTTTCCTGGTCCGAACTCGATCAAAACGATCAGGCGAACTTGCCGAAAGCTTCTCAAGTGACTTTCAACAAGTACGTGGGCGCGGTTTTGAGCGATACCCACATCTTCAACCCGACAACCATCCTGAATTTCCGGTTCGGCTATCTGCGCGCAAACTTAGGCCAGGGTCCGGGAGAGCACTTTATCGATGTTTACCGGACCGCGGGGCTTACGAACACCCCATTAAATTTCCGGAATTTCGATTACCCTATTAACTTCGGGATCACGGGATATTCGGGACCGAACCTCGGAAATCTGGTGAATGGTCCGGACTTTACGTATCAGAGTTCCCTCAGCCTCAACAAGGTAGTTGGCCGTCACAGCTTCACTTTCGGCTACGATTACACGCGCCTTCGCATTTTCCACGATTCGGTGTTCAGCACATTCAATTACGATAACGTCGCAACGGCGGACCCGCAGAACGTGAGCAACACCGGCCAACCGCTGGCGAGTTTCCTCCTTGGCCTGCCTTCGACCGCAAACCGCATCGTCGGCCAGACCGATCTGGATTTGCGGCAGAACCTGCATCACATTTACGTCCAGGACGATATCAAAGTAAACCCCAAATTGGTCCTAAATGTGGGGCTTCGCTGGGAGTACGATCAGTGGCCGCACCACATTCGTGGACGGCTGGCGGGATTCGACACACTCACGGGGCAGTTCTTTTGGGCTTCGACGAATCCTATAACCGGACAGCCCGCGAACGTCCGTCCGGAAGTTGCGGATCCACGCTACGCGAACTTCGCCCCGCGTTTTGGGTTTGCGTACCGGCTGACTAACAAGACGACCATTCGTTCCTCCTACGGCATCTTCTACAACTCGAACTTCTCGTGGGAATGGAGCGACTCGCGCGGCAACTGGCCTTTTTCCATCTCCGATAGTGCCACCGGGCTGAACATTGGTACCGCTCTCACGTCCACGGAAAGCCTGTTCCAGAGCTTCGACCCCAGGCAGGTGAAACCGCAAAATCAGCATACCGTGTCGCGTGACGTCAAGACCCCTTACATGCAGAACTGGAACATTGGCATTGAACAGCAGGTTACGGAGGATGTGCTGGTTCAATTGAACTACCAAGGCTCGAAGGGCACTCACCTTGGAAGCTTCCTGAGCACCAACGATCCGACGCCCGGGCCGGGCGACCCCGACCCGCGCCGTCCCTTTCCGATTGCGGGATCGATCAGCGAACTCAAACACATCGCGACATCAAAATACGACGCCCTCACGGCCAAGGTCGAGAAGAGATTCGCGCGCGGTTTTAGCGTGCTTGGATCCTATGCCTACAGCCATTCGATCGATTTGAACTCGGAGTTCGGAGGAACTTCGCCGCAGAATAATCAATGCATCAAGTGCGATCTGGGAAACTCGGGTTTCGATCAGCGGCATGTAGCCAACATCAGCTACATTTACGTGGTTCCGGCTCATAATGACTGGAACAAGGCGCTTCGTTACGCGGTCGGCGGATGGGAAGTTGCCGGCATCAGCACGTTTGAATCCGGGCGTGTGTACAACGTCGGCCTCAACTTCGATAACGCCAATGTAGGAGCGCGAGGCAATTTTCAAAGACCCAATCTGGTGGGCAATCCCTTCCCGAGTGGATTCAAGCAGACGTTCGGGCCGGGGGGCGCGTACTTCGACACGAATGCATTCCAAGTAGCTCCGCGTTATCAATTTGGAAACCTTGGGCGAAACGCGTTCCATGGGCCGAACTTCTTCAATACCGATGTCGGGGCTTTCAAGAACATTCCGTTACCGCGCGAAGGCATGCGGCTGCAGTTCCGGAGCGAGTTCTTCAATGCCTTTAACAACGTGAATTTCGGCAATCCGAACGGCACGGTGGGCGATCCGAATTTCGGGCAGGTACGCGGCACGCAGAACCGCTCGCGCCAGATTCAGTTCGGGCTTAAGCTGGTGTATTGAAACGGTTGGCAGTCCTGTTTCTCGCTGTTTCTTTAGCCGGGCAGCAGCCGGACACTCATGTGGCCGCTGCCCGGAAAGCCGAGGCATCGGGCGATTTCGCGACCGCCGCACGCGAATACGAGCAAGCCCTATCGATCCATTCCGATGCGAATACATACCAGCGTCTTGGCTTGGTGCGCCATCTTCAAGACAGATTCGCCGACGCGATTCCCGCCTTCAGGAGTTCCCTCAAGCTTCAGCCAAATCAATGGGCCGTGCGCTTGTTTCTGGGAATGGATCTGTATAGGACGAACCAGTTCGCGGGCGCCCTAACGGAATTGAAGCAGGCAGACCGGCTGAAACCAGGCGATTTCGAGATCCGGTTCTGGCTCGGAGTCACGCACTTGGCGCTTAAGCGGTATTTTCCCGGTCTCGAGATCCTCGAAACTTTGTCCCGCGAACAGCCGAAGAATCTCGAAGTCCTCCGCATTCTCGCCGAAAACTACGCCGCATTCGGTGCGGCGTTAGTGAACGAGGTGGCCGAGAAATATCCGGACACGCCCCCCGGCATGCTTGTCCATGGACAGGCACTGGAGTTTGAAGGGGCTAACGAGGCGGCCCTAGAAAATTATCGAGCAATAGATGCGAAGTGGCCCAACCGTCCAGGCGTGCGGGAAGCTATCGCCCGATTGAAGGCGAGGTCTTCCTCGCGGCCTCCGCCCTCTCCTGAAGCAGCCGTCGATGCGCCTCCATCTCGGCCTTAGCTTGTTCGGTGTTTCCG
>JBPCKZ010000120.1:0-10272 GCA_051003795.1 Bryobacteraceae bacterium
CCGATTCAAGAGCCGGAATGGCAGGGGACGGTTTCGATACCGACGCCGTCCCAAACACAAACTCAGACTCGTCGGACACTAGCAAATAGAAGCCAAAAAATGGTCTTGACAATTGGGTCCACTTTAGCCAGCCAGCTTGCCAGGGAGACGATAACTGGCACGCTCGGCGTACTGGGTCGAGGCCGCCCGATCGGGATTCGTTTCCTTCGACGAAGCTCGGGCGCGGTTGGGGAATTACGAACTTTCGCCAGACGCACGAGCTGTTCGAGCAAACGAAACAACGCCCGCAAGCCAAGCGGAAACGTATGAGCGAAACATCGGTCCTCGCGCGTTTTCGGTCGCAACGCTTGCCCCGAGTAATATAGAAAAGTTCGATTTATGCAAAAGCGAAATATTCTCACCGCTACTTGCGCGGCCGCCTGCGCCCTACTGTGGGGCACCGACTGGCGGCAATCCGCAGCCGGCAAAAGCCGTTTAATTCAAATTGCTGCGCCCTTTCCGTAGTTTCGGTGATATTAGTAAAAATAGCGCGCCGCCGCGTCTCATAAAGGGTCCTTTGTGAAACAAGAAGTGCGTGCTTAATTACCTATCGCGACTCGACTGACCTGCCCCCTGTTGACACCTCCCCGAATCGCATCGGACTAGAGTAAAATATGTAGCGATGCCGACCGCGCGAAAACCGGTGAGGTCGGGCAAGTCGAGAAAAACTCAATTGCGTCGCCGGAAGGCCCAGAGGGCAAAGCCTGACCCATTATGGAAGATGATCTCGCGCCCGTATCAAGCTCCCACGAAGTAATACATTCGATGAATATCCTGCTATCTGAGAGCAATAGCGACAACAGTAGGGCGTTGACGGAGGCGTATTGTGAATACAAAAAACGCGTTGAAAATCGGGAGTTCGAGTATCGAGTTGCCTTTTCAGAAGCTCTGAAGCAATTTCGTTCGAGTTCAGTTTATCGTAAAAGCGATAAGCGGGCGTCATCAAAAGCTGAGGCTCAACTGCGTGCAGAATGGGCCTGTTCCTCCAACGAAGGCTACGTTCGAATCTTGGCTGACGCTCTCTCGCTGACTCCAATGTTGTACTCACGCCGAACTACCGAGCGCGTCTACAACAGGGATGCGAATTGGCATTGAAGGCCCAATTGCGCCAAGCACATGCCTTCCTGAGACTCGACAAATTGACCAACATCCTCTTTGCCGACCGCGATCTCACACTTGGAATTTTTCAGCTAGTTGATAACCACTATCTGACTGCGGCACTCAAAATTACGCAACTATTCGATTGGGCGGCGAGGGAACTGGAAACTAGAAGGATGGAAAAGATGCCTAGGTCAACAAACAACAATCAAACTAATATCATTTACGGCGGGACGCCGAGCATTACTCAAACGGGCAATGTTCTTACAAGTGGGGAGTTTCACAATCTTGCGTCAGAGCTCGCGCGATTGCGATACACACTTCAATCTCAGTTCTTATCCACGCCGCAGGCCGAGACGATCGAATTATTGCAACAGGCTGAGGCCGCCTCCAACAACAAGGACGCACACAAAGTGCAATCGGTCCTTCAGCGGATCTCCGGGAGCGGCTGGTCTGCCATTAAGAGCGTGGCGCCGCAAATTACGTCTCAGGTGATCCTGGGCTTCCTCAAGGCTCACGGATTAGCCTGACTGTGTTTCAGTCCTTCGCCGTCCCGGCGATCTCGCCGTCAGAGCGGCTACACGACGGCCGCGCCCGGTAAGGCGTTTTGCAGCAGCATGGCGGATACCCGGATCAGCGACGGCGATCAGTCATCCGTCTTGTTGGCTGTACAATTCTCGAAATGGGTCCTTTGTGAAACACGACAAAAACTTTCAATCGTGTTTTGAAGCCACGGCCATTCGACCGCGCTTTGTTGGATGCGGCTCTTCAATATTAATACTCTCGATGACAGAGGCCGATCTCCACAGGTTCTTGGTGCAATACAAACTCGGTGTCCTGGGTACGCTCGGAGATGCTAACGTCCCGCAATCCGCTTTGGTCGGCATCGCCGTCACTGAGGATTTGGAGATCATCTTCGACACGGTAAAGAGTTCTCGGAAATACCCGAATCTCATCGCCCGACCGGCATGTTCTTTCGTGATCGGCTGGACGGGAGAGCAAACGGTTCAATACGAGGGCCGAGCTGACGAGCTCAGCGGAGGCGAACTGCAGCGTTGCCAGCAAGTATACTTTAACGCTTGGCCTGAGTGCCGTGTCCACCTGAGTTGGCCGGGGATTGCGTACTTCGTTGTGCGACCTCGATGGATTCGGTACAGTGACTTCGATCAAAATCCACCGCTTATCCGAGAGTTCACCCGCTGACGTGTGTTGTCAGATTCGTTTCAAAACCGGTCCTTTGTGCAACGCCCGTCGGAGCGCGTTGAGCGCTGTCACGATATCGACGAGATTACGGACGTTGATAATTGTAATAAAATCTTGGGCATGTTCAACGTAGTCCTCAAGCGGGTCGGAACCCAAAGGAGTCTCGCGTACGCGTTGGTCGCTACGGTCGTTGCAGCAATCTCGGCCATAATGATTGGGTGCATTTACACTGCGAGGCGGCGGATGATGCTGCGTAGTGGGTTTCCATCTTATAAGAAAGCGCTCCTTGCGCTCAACGTGACAGTCGTCGTGTTGACCTCCTGCAGTATGGTTCGACGGCATCTTGAAGATTTTCCGCGTTGCCACCACAGGGCCATGATGGAACAGTTCTTCATTGAGGAATGCGCGGCCTCATCCAGCGGAGGGAGTGGGACTGCAACTTATACGTGGAGCGTTTAGTTACCTGCGATTTATCCCAGGGGTTTGACGCGGGACCGAATCATTATGAGAGATCTGGAAGGTGCGAGTTAGACATCAGCTTCAACACGGGAAGAATTACCGAAGTATTCGCAGGCTTTTCCGCAAATGAGCTTCAACTAGCATCAAGGGTGCAATAGGCCGTTGCATATCTTCATTGCCCAATCCGTGACAGGCTGCCTTTGAAATCCCGCGTAGTACAATCCGTCCTATGCAGATCACCGTCGAGCTTCCCGACGACATCGCCCGGCACCCCGATCCGGGGCGCGCGGCCCTCGAAGCGCTCGCCATCGAAGGATACCGCTCCGAGAAACTGACCCATCATCAAGCCGCCCAACTGCTCGGCCTCACCCGCTTCGAGTTCGACGGCTTTTTGAATGACCGTCAGATCTACGATCATGCCTACTCGATCGAGGATCTTGACCGCGATCTGGCCACCTTGCGGGAGCTGGAGGAAAAAGGTTTGCTGCCCCGACCATGATTCTGGTAGTGGCCGATATGGTCCCAAAAGCGGTCATCGAGGAACTCACGCATCCGCAAGCCCCCACAATCGTTCGCGCCTGGCTAAACGGAAGGCCGGAGTGGCTGGAGATTCGAGAAATCCGGGCGCCGCCCGATCCCCAGCTAGCCGGACTCGATGCCGGTGAGCGCGAAGCGATTCAACTGGCGCAGGAGGTGCCCGCCGATCTCGTGCTGATCGATGAACGCAGGGGCGTCAAGCTGGCCCAACCCCGGGGCATTCCCGTCACCGGTACGTTGGGTGTTCTCCTGCAAGCAGCCCGCAGAGGATTCGTCGACATCGATATGGCGCTGCCGAGATTACAGGCCACGGATTTTCGGAACACGCCGCAGCTTCTCGAACACTTACGGAAAAGCGCTCTGGGAGGCTTCTTATGAAGGAACCGACGGCCCTGATTTCCGCTTCTACCGGCTTCCTGACGATCGCGGTTCTGAACGCGCACGTAAGCAAGCGCTTTCGGTCGCGGCGACGAAACCCCGAGTAATATAGAAGAGTTCCACTTATGCGAAAACGAAATATCCTCATCGCGATTTCCGCCGCCGCGTGCGCCTTAACGTGGGGCGCCGACTGGCCCACCGATGGCGGTAATCCACAGCGAACCGCGTGGCAGCGGGACGAAAAAATCCTCGACAAGAACAACGTCAAGAACTTAAAAATCCTGTGGAAGCTCCAGTTGGATAACGTTCCGCAGGAGATGCACTCGCTGTTTCCCCCGCTTATCCTTGAAAAAGTTGCCACCGCCGCCGGCCCCAAGCAGATCGCGATCGAGGCCGGCATCTCCGACAATATTTACGCCATCGACGTCGAAACGGGACGGATCCTCTGGCAGAAACATTTCGAATACCCCAAGCCGGAAAGGCGCGGACGTCCCGGCGATCCCCTTTGCCCGCCGGGACAGACCGCGACACCGGTGATTGGCCCCGCGAACGCTTCGGGCGCTCGAAATCTCTACGCTCTTGCGGGCGATGGGAAAATCCACACGATGAATGTGGCGAATGGCGAGGATGTCGCGCCTCCGTACCAGTTCGGTTATCCCAACGGCAAGTCCTACGCGCTGAACCTATGGAACAACGTCATCTTCACTACCACCTCGCAGGGCTGCGCCGGCAATCCGAATCAGATGTGGGCGGTGGATGTCACCGATCCGGAACACACGGTAATGACGTTCAACCCGAAGAGCGGCGGCCTTTGGGGCCGTACCGGCGCGGCCGTCGATTCGAGCGGAACGGCGTGGGCTCCCACCGGAGACGGGCGCTACGATCCGGAAAGCCACGTGTACGGCAACGGGCTGATCGGCGCGCGAGTGGAGGGCAAGGAGTTGAAGCTGGTCGATTGGTATGAGCCGACGAATTGGATCTGGATGCAGAAGCGCGATCTGGATATGCAGGTTACGCCGGCCATCTTTCCCTATAAAGGGCGCGAACTGATGGTCACCGCAAGCAAGGAATGCCGCGTATATCTGCTGGATACGAAATCGGCGGGCGGCGCGAATCACCAGACGCCCCTATATCGCACGCCGCTGCTTTGCAACGACGACGCGGATTTTCAATCGGCCGGCATTTGGGGCAGCATGGCAAGCTGGGAGGATTCGAGCGGGACTCGATGGGCTCTCACGCCGTTCTGGGGGCCGGTTCATCCGAATTTCAAGGCGCCCGTTTCTTATGGCCCGGTGGAACATGGCGCGGAGGTCGCGTTCAAAGTGGAAGAGAAGGACGGCAAGCCGCAATTGACGCCCGCGTGGATGTCGCGCGATATGGATCAGGCGGAGCCGCCGGTAATTGCCAACGGAGTGGTCTTCGCGTACGGCAACGGCGAAAACACGCGGCAGGCCTACGCGGATCGCGGGCTCGCCGACTTCAGCCCCCTGCGGATCAAGGCGTCCGGCCACGCGGTCCTCTACGCGCTCGATGCCGAAACCGGGAAGGAGTTGTACTCAAGCGGCGATCAGATCAAGTCGTTCGCCCATTTCAGCGGTCTTTCGGTGGCGAATGGGCGCGTTTACTTGGGGACGTTCGACAGCGTGCTCTATTGCTTCGGGCTGCCCGGACATTAAACCGACATGCGAATAACGACCAACCATCCCCTGGCCATCGTCTTTGTTGCGTACACCGTCGCATGCACTGGACTCGCGAATGCGCAAGGCCGCCCCATCGATTGGCCCAACTACGGCGGCGACGCGCAGCGCACCGGCTGGGAAAAGAGCGACTCGCGAATTACAAAGGAAAACATCAAGGACTTCCGGCTGGTTCTGAAGCGGAAGCTCGACAACGGGCGAGGCGGCCCGTATTCGTTGACGCCCCCGGTGGTGATTGGAAATCTGATTTCCTACCGCGGATTTAAAGAACTGGCATTCGTCGCGGGCAGCTCGGGCAAGCTGTGGTCGATCGATGCGGATCTGGAGAGAATCTTTTGGGAAAAGCAAGTGGGCGCGCCGCCGTCGGGAGAATGTGCGGATCGCGTGACCGCGATCCCGGCGTTGACGCCCCCGTTGAATTTCGCCGCCGGGCGCCCTCGGCCCGCTGCGGGAAACGCCCCCACGCGACCGCCTGGGCGAACCGGCGGGACTGCCTTCGGCGCGCCTCGCCCCGTATTCGTGCTTGCGGCGGATGGCAAAATCCACCAGTTGAATAGTTCGACGGGCGAGGATGAGTTTCCTCCTCTAAACTTTCTACCACCGAACGCGAAGGCCTCGAGTCTGACTCTTCACGATGGCGTCCTGTACACCACGACGAGTTCCGACTGCGGCGGCGCGCCGGCCGGAGTTTGGGCGATTGGCCTCGATGAGACCGATCCGAAGCCCGCCTCTTACCTTTTGAAAGGAGCGACCACCGGCGGACTCGGGGGTTTTGCCATCGGCGTGGATGGGGCGGTATTTGTGCAAACGAAAGCGGGAAGCGTGGGAACGCTCATCGCGCTGACTCCCAAAGATCTAAAAGTGAAACAGTCTTTCACGGTCCCAGGCTTGGGCGCGTTTGACGGTTCGGTCACTCCCGTCGTTTTCGATTGGAAGGGCCGGGAGATGGTTGTTTCCGGCGGCAAGAATGGAAGCCTTTACCTGCTGGACGGCCAAGCGCTCGGCGGGGGCGACCAAAAGACACCGCTGTATCAGACCGCCCCGCTATCCTCGAAAGGCGTTTGGGGCGGTTTATCGAGCTGGCAGGATACGGACGGCACCCGGTGGGTGCTGGCCCCGGTTTGGGGAGCGCTGAATTCCGATTTGAAATCGCTGCTCACGGATGGAGAAGCGCCGAACGGTTCGATTATCGCGTTCAAGGTGGAAGAGCAGCAAGGCAAACCGCGCCTTACGCCGGTATGGGTCTCGCGCGACATGAGTTCGCCGGAACCGCCGGTGATCACGAGCGGCGTGCTATTCGCGCTCGCGGCCGGAGAGCGCACGCACGCGATTCTCCATGCGCTCGACGCGGCGACGGGCAAGGAAATGTACTCGACCGCGGACCAGGTGACGGCTCCGGGCAACCTGACCGGATTGACCGTCGCGAACGGGCGCGTTTACTTCACGACGACCGACGGCACGCTTTACGCGTTTGGAATATTTCTCGAACGCTAGTCCCGGAAAATATCGCTCCTTCCGCAAACTGGCCAATTTCTTCGCCTCAAACACCACGATACGCGTCATACAGGCTTTCAATATCGATAAAAAGATAGACGACGGGTTTCCCACAACCGGCAATGTTGAAGCTGTCTATCTCAATTCCCAAACCACCACTTCGCCAGCTCCCAATGCCGCCTCGGACAGCGCCACGACATGCTACAACACCACGGGTCCGGCATATTCCATCAAGCAGAATGGAGGGGCTGGCCCCAACTGCGCCTCGTCGTTGACGGGCATCCTGCGTGGCGGTAGGGTGGGGAGAAGGAAATAAGAGCGAGGTATCCCGTGACGATCACCGTTGACATCCGACCCGAGGTTCAGGCCGAGCTCGCCAGACAGGCTGCCGCCCGTGGTCGCGCACTTGAGGCGCATGCCGCCAGTCTGCTTGAGGAAGCCGCGCATGTACCCCCGGAACAAATGCCCCGACGCACCGGTCAGGAATTAATCGACGCATGCGCCAGGGTGCGGGGTTTGCTCACGGATGATGAGGATGACACGCTTTTTAGCCGAAATCTCTCCTTGCTCGCCCGGTCGATCTCGAATGAAAGGCTTCATGCTGGATACCAACGTTCCATCCGAGTTGGTACGGTCCCAGCCAGAGCCAAAGGTCAAAACGCGGGTTGCCGCGCAGGGCCTCAACACGTTGTTCATTAGCTCCGTCAGTTTCGGGGAACTTCGCAAAGGGATCATGCTGCGGTCGCCGGGGAAGCGTCGAGACGAACTCGAAGTTTGGATTGAAACCGATCTATCGATCCTGTTTTCTGGCCGCATCCTGTCAGTCACACGATCCATTGCCGAGCGATGGGGTGTGCTCGATGCGACAAGGCAACTTGCTGGGCGGCCACTCAACATCGCCGATGGCTTGATTGCGGAACAGCCCTTGAGCATGACTTTACTGTCGCCACGCGCAATGTAAAAGACTTCGCCGATCTCGGCGTCGTTCCTCTCAACCCTTGGGATACCGCATGAAGGCCGCTCAGTCGGTCGTTCTCTCCGTCACGGTCGCCGACGGCCTTCCGGCGCTGATCGCCGGGGAAGGGGATCGCGCTGTGCTGCGCGTTCTCGAAATCTTCACCGTCACTATCCACAACAAGAACACGCGGGCGGCATATGCGCGGGCGGCGGCAGATTTTCTGCGCTGGTGCGAAGGGCAGGGGATTGGCGCGCTCGGCCATGTCCAGCCGGTACACGTGGCCGCGTATGTCGAGCAATTGCAGGGCAAGCGGTCGGAACCGACGGTCAAGCAGCATCTGGCCTGTATCCGGATGCTGTTCGACTGGCTCGTCACGGGGCAGGTGATGCCGACGAACCCGGCGCATTCCGTCCGGGGGCCGCGACATTCGGTAAGCAAGGGTTCAACGCCGGTTCTGTCCTCCGAAGAAGCAACTGCGTTGCTTACCGGGATGGATATTTCAACCGTCGCGGGTCTGCGCGATCGCGCCATCATCGCCGTGATGACATACGCATTCGCCCGCGTCGGGGCGGTCGTCGCGCTCACCGTCGAGGATTACTTCCCGCAGAAAAAGCGGCTGGTGGCTGCGCCTCCACGAAAAAACGGTAAGCTCAACGAAATGCCGTGCCACAACAAGCTCGAAGAATATCTCGACGCTTACATCAAGGCTGCGGGTGTCGCGGATGATCGCAAGGGGCCGCTGTTCCGCTCTGCGGTCGGCAAGACTAGAACACTTGGGCCGGGGGCAATGTCGCGTATCGATGTCTGGCGCATGGTGCGCCGCCGCGCTGCCGATGCGGGAATAGCAACGGCGATCGGCTGCCACACTTTCCGCGCCGCCGGGATTACGGACTACCTCACGAACGGCGGGCGGATCGAGGTCGCGCAGCGCATGGCCGGACACTCAAACACCAAAACCGCCGGGCTGTATGACCGGCGCAATGATGACATCAGCGTGGGGGAAGTGGAGAGGACCAGGATTTGACCTTAAATGGTTCTCTCTACAAACGATAATCTCCTTGCAGATCCCCGAGTTTGGATATCTGAAATGGCCTTGCTCGTCGCTGCTTGCTCCGCGTTCTTTTCATGGCGGTCGGGACGTAATGCTGCCCGTGCCCTTGCCGGTGAAAGACAGGAAATGCGACGCCAACCCCAATTAGGAATCTCTTTTTTTAACGGGTATCGCCGCCTAGTTTCAAAGAGGCAGCTCTTCGGCTTCCTTGTATCGGTGAGCAATCCGACTGACATAAACAACTCAGTTGCGCGCGCTGAACTCCAAATTACTACTCAACGGGAAAAGATGTGTCTGCGGTATTGAGGATACAGCACAATGCCACTTTAGGCGCGGACATTGGAAGCAATACGGTATGGGCTGAATCCGCATCCGTACTATCCCTGCCGCTGCGCATTGATGCTCACCAAACCGTTTCTGGATGGCTTTTATTTGCTTTGGAGAATGATGCTATCCACATGGGAACCGTTGATGCTCACTCCCTCGTACTGGAAGATACACACGGCGTCTCGAGCGCAGCCAACTCGATCATGGTGAGGGAGTGGACGGATGAAAGCAAAAAAAATTGAAGTTCAGGTTCGCGATGTCCGTGAAACCCATCCCGTAAGAATGATTGCCGATGCCGCCATTAGCACACGCGGGCGACACGGCGGGCGACTGCTCCCGCTCCTTCTCCTCGATACCACAGACCGGCCAGATATCGCCGAGTTCATTCGGCTTCATGAATTCTTCGGTGTCGGCGACGTAAAAGCGCAGTGGGGGAAGGTCGAAGCCACAGGACATGACGGAACCGCTGCGCTGTTCCTAACGTTCATTCGTCCCATGGAACTCTTTATGGTGCTAGAATTCAATATCGCAAGGCAGGGCCTGTTGGTCGAGCAAACGTTGACCGGCCAAGGAATATATCTCGCCCGAGCCGAAGGCGGAGATGATCGCTTTTTTAGATCCTGACCGTCCAAGGGTGCTCGTAGAAGTGCCTGACACAGGGTTCAGAAATACTTGAGACACCATTTTTCACACGCATGTTGCGCGAGATTTTCGCAACAGGGGAATGGGCCGTTCTGAATCGCGACAAGCAGCGCGTTCAGTGATCGAGGAATTGCGAAAGTTCGGAAACCTGAAGATGCTTGATATCCATGAATAAACAACGCTTCTGCCCGTTCTCTTGCAAACTCATTTTGCACTAGACATTTGCAACACGTCAAAGCCCTTGTTTACAGGCCTTCCGTCAATGATGCAAAACTTACCCATTCTGAGACAGGTGAAGGCGGTTCGCGCCGGATGATCGAATCCAGACCGTCGATATTCGGAATGTTATGACCGACCCCCTCCACGCACCCTACTCGTTCCGTGGCGGC
>JBPCKZ010000121.1:0-44837 GCA_051003795.1 Bryobacteraceae bacterium
GTGTTCCTGAGGCCACCCTGGATTCCCTCGACGCTCTGCGAACGAACGGCGCTGCCGAGTCCAAGTCCGTCCAGTACACGCAAGGCGTTGTCGGAAAGTCCGATTCCCGCGCCCACCTCCCGCAGAATCGGTGCGCGCTCATATACCTGAGCGTCTATCCCAACTTTGCTCAACGCGATCGCGACCGTCAACCCGCCGATTCCGCCACCGATAATGATGGCTTTCACTTCGGTCGCCTGGTCGCCTTGTGAGTCACGGCCGATAGACCCAGGCGCCGAGCAGGACGGCCGGGACGCGGTCCAACAAGCCGACGAAGATCGTGGCAAATAGAAGCGCGTTTGGAAAAAGATTCATCGGCTGCAAAGCCGGCATGGGATCACGCAGAAGAAAGAGCCATATCAAAATAGGGTAATAACTTACTTGGCAAATCAGCGAGCATGAGATGAGAAATCTGCCTCGCGCGGTGCGGCCGCTTTAAACCGTCCTTTTCGTTGACTAATATCGCGGTCAAATGCGGATAGCCCTTACTCTTACAATAAAGCTCGACGTTGTCTAGAATCGGAGCCTGAAGATGTTTGTGAATCTCGGTTATGGATTCCAAAATGCCATACCCGAGTATTTGCGATCGCGGGCAGCAAGTATCAGGACAGACCAGATTTGCAATTCACTTTGCTCATGGGTAATCACAGTTTATTGGCCTTCTTCTTCGCCCGCGCCCGCTTCCACTTCGCCTCCTCCTTCAGGACGGCTGAACGTGGAGCTGAGATCACGGCGCGGAAAAGCTGGTCCATGCGTTCGGCTTGGTTCGGGCCGTCGCAGCGGGCCGCCAGTTCATCGGGAATTGATATGGGCTTCGGTTCTGATTTCATTTTTCTCCCTCACGTGCCGACACTGAATTTTCGCGCATCAATCATTTACGGAACTTCCCCAGAGATTGTTCCCTTAACCTCTCTGCGGCTTCGTAAGCTGCGATCTCCAGCGGTGTAGCCAACTCTGCTTCTGAAAATAAAGTGCGATTCAATATCTTGGGATTGTCAATCTTGATGTTTGGATGTGGCACAGAAACAAGCGGCCTATCCCAAGCGAGCAGCACGTCGCATTTAGCCCTGAGCGCACATGCGAGATGTATACCATCATTCGGCATGAGTTTCTGTGGAGCATATAGACGGCACAGCCGATGCGCTTCGAATCCAATCTCGCGGTCAACCTCGATAATGTCTACGAAGTCTTCCTCCATCATGTTTAGAAACTCGTCCAGCATCGGCGTTTCTGGCGTAGCATGGATAGGCTTTTTCTTTTTGAAAACTTCCGCAATCGTAATAGCGAAGGTGAGAATTCTGAATTTTCCCTCTTTGGCTCGATCCCATATATAGTTGAACACGACGTGCCTCTTGATCCCATCGCGAATTTCTTCGTTAACGCCGCCCAGGAAGACAGATGTGTCCAAACATGGAGCTTTGTAGTCAGCCGCCACGAATAATCCTCAGGTACTCTTCAGTGCTACTAGCATTTGCAAAATCCGGGTCGTCGCCCTCAATAAAATGAAGCCGTTTCACGTTAGGGTCGAATACGTTCAGGCGTTCCATCGTTACGCGACGGGTCTCGCCTTGTTCGTTCTTATGGAGAGTGCCGTAAACTGTGACGCGCTTTCCTAGCGCGTCCTTAATCTCACCCATTAATTTATCTGCTTCGAATTCGCACGTCACAGCTTTTTTCGTAACTGCATGATAGACAATGAAACGCGGATGTTTGTGTATATTGATGGATTCGAGTTTGCCTTCTACTGAACCTATGGCCTTGCGCTTGATCGGCAATAGTCGCTGTATATGTTCTGCGGTTGCTTTCGTGATCTCAACCGTTTCAGAATTTGACGCAATGATGAATCCAGTAGCCCCGTTTTTGCCGATCAGGCCAGCGAAGTCATAAGCTCTCTGCATCGCCATTTCAGACAAATATGGCGGTGTGGTAGCCTTATGCTCCAATTCGTCCCATCCCGATACCAGTGAGTGAGCTACCTGCCCGCTCACGTCTGGAATTCGTCCTGGTTTTCTCATCGGCTTTGGCTGAGACCTAAATGCAAAAAAAAGGCTTCCATTGCTACGAAGTCTATTGATGTACCAACGAAGCGTGCCGCGCGGAATTCCAGAAATCGCGGCATCATACTCCCTTAAGAGCCAGATTGAGTGAGTGACGGCGTCCCGGAACGTGTCTGCCGATACGGGACCATGTTCGGCTTTGATTTCGAACTCTAGCTCAGCCATGTGATACACTCCTAGCTGAGTGGTTCTGTTCGGAGTCTAGGGCGTCCGGCAAACCGAGATTTGATGCGATTCTAAGCGAACAGAAACGGACCGCTGGCGGGCGGTCCATTTCTTTTTCTGCCATCAAGTAGCCTTCAATACTACACCCTTTCGCGCCACTCGTTTCTGCCGTTTCTGTTTCACGCCGTCGGCGTTGAGAATGGCTCCTCTTTCCCGTAAGCCAATCCGAAGTCAGGCGCTTGCCGACGATCCGACGCACGGCAAGGTCGAACCGATCCGCATCGTTCAGCGGTTCCCCATCTTCACCCTTGCGGTTGTTGTAGCGGAACGCCTGCTCATCGAGGTAGCGGAACAGATGAAACGGTTCCACGCTCACATAGGTACCGTTTAGGCCGCGCTTAAGCAGGCTCCAGAAATTTTCCAGCGCGTTCGTGTGGACCGCTCCGTCAACATACTTCACGGCGTGATCGATCACCTGATGCGCGTATTCTCCGGCCAGCCTGTCATACGACAGAAGCGCATCGGTGTAGAGAGCGGAACCCGCTTCAACGTGCTTGCGGACTTCCCCTGGAGAGCCTTTTTCTTCCGGTTCGGAACAATTGCGGTACGCACCTTGCCGCCGCGCTCAAGGATTCCCATGACGGCGGACTTATCCTTGCCGCCAGTGCCAGTGATCCGCCGTGCGCGTTTATCGACGTGCATGTTGCGGGCTTTGGCGCCAAGGAAAGTTTCATCCGCTTCGTGCGACTGGCTGCACTGCCAGCGGTTATACTTTTCGAGGAAGATAAACTTGCTTGCTACCGCAATGCGGGAATATGACGTTTTCAGGCCAGCGACGGGCTACGAGATAGGCTCGGCAATTCGGCGGATCGGCAAAGTAAACTACGGCTTCCTGAAGGGTTTTCGGTTCAGCGGCGGCTTCCATTTCTAAATTTTAGCCGTCAAGTAATTTGTTGCCCAAAAGAGCGCTACGGTATTCAACCGCGTTTATCAACAAGCCGGCGCTTCGCCAATTTGACGCTCTTATCTCGACCCGGGGGTTGTTCCCGCGAAACGCGTGCGGCCTCTTCACACTTCCTCACTCTAGCGAAATCCTATACTGAATACTCCAAATGAGCCGCCGCATTGTCCGCCGAATCGTGCTGGTCGCCGCGCTAATCCTGCTTACTCTGATCGGCGGAACGGCCGGGTTTTGCCTCATCGAACGCTACCCGCCATTCGACGCGTTCTACATGACGCTGATCACCATCACCACCGTCGGTTACCAGGAAGTGCATCCGTTGAGCCGCGCGGGGCGAATTTTCAACTCATTTCTAATTTTGTTCGGGGTGAGCGCCATGTTTTTCGCAGTCGGCGCCGTGACGCAGACTATCATCGAACTGGAGCTGCAGGATCATTTTGGCAAACGCAGGATCAGACGCATGATCGGCAAGATGGAGAACCACGTAATTGTGTGCGGCTTCGGGCGCGTGGGACGCAACGCGTCGGACGAACTGCGCAAGGAGGGTGTTCCGTTTCTGGTAGTCGAGCGCAACGAGGAACGCGTGGACCGCGCCATCCAATCCGGAATGCTGGCCGTTTTGGCCGATTCGACGCGCGACGAAACTCTGCGCGAGGCGGGCGTGGCGCGCGCCCGCGGCCTCATAGCGGCTCTTGCCACCGATGCCGATAATCTCTTCGTGCTGCTCTCGGCCAAAGCGCTGAATCCCAGGCTGACCGTGGTGACGCGAGCCGCCGAGGAGGATGCCGAACAGAAGTTTCGCCGCGCCGGCGCGGACACGGTATTCGCTCCCTACAGCATCGCGGGGCACCGGCTGGCGCAAGCGTTGATTCGTCCGCACGTGGCCACGTTTCTCGATTTCACGACCAATAACATGGGACTCGACGTGGCGATCGAGCAGGTGCGCGTGGCTCCCGCGACGGAGTTTGTTTCGAAAACTCTGCGGGAGATGCAGATCCGGCGCGAGCTAGGTGTGATCGTTCTCGCCGTGCGGACATCCGACGGCCGCATGAACTTCAACCCGCCTGCCGAAACGGAGATCCGCGCGGGCGATTTTCTCATCGTGATGGGCGAGCAGCCGAGCTTGCGCAACCTCGAACTGCTTCTGACGGGTTCGCCGGCGTGAAGTTCGGAATCGGAGGCGGCCCTTCGAAAAAGACCGGCCGCCCTAGCGTGGCGCCGCTACCGGGCGCTGGTCGAGACCCAATACCGCCAGCACGTTCGGGGCGATTTCGGCGGGCACTGTGATGGCGCCTTCATAACTGAGGTATTTCCGGCCGCCGGCCGATTCGAACCAACTCAGGTTCGTGCCAAACACTTCGCCCATTTGGGCCGCCGTGCCGCGAACCGTCACCCGGCGCTCGGCGGCGCTCGAATCGACAATGGTGAGTCCGTGAGCGCGAGCCAGGGACTCCACGGCTTGGAGGGAAGAGGGATCCGCTCCAGCCGGGGCGCGTTTGGAGTAATCGTACCGGCCCGCGAGCAGGTCTTCAGCCTCCGTCGGATCGCTGCCGCGCAGGACGATGGCGACCTCCACGGGAGTTGCCGGATCCGCCGCACCTACACGACGGTATCCGGCATTATCGGGCGCGCTTCCGGCGATGGCGGCGCGTTCCATCCGATTCAGGATACTTGCTTCGCTGCAAGAACCCCGAGGAATGCGTTCGACAGCGCGACCCCGTTGGGACTCCCCAGCCCGGTGCAGGCATCCCAGTGGGGACCCGCCGAGTAGGCTCCGTTATTGCCCGCCGTGATGTCACGGAAGCAAGACGCCGGAATCGAGTAGAGCCGCGGATTGACAAAGCCGAGGGAATGGCCGAGTTGCTGGTTGATCAGCGCCGCGAGGCCGGCCCAGAGCGGGGCCACCGCGCTGGTTCCGCCGATCACCATGTCTTGGCCGTTCACCCGGACGAAGTAGCCGGTCGTGGGATCGGCATCCCCCGAAATATCCGGCACGCCCCGCCCAACGAATCCCGTATCGACGTTCGGCGGAATCCCGGCGCTCTTCTGATAATCCGGGAGCGGACTAAGGTTGCTGACACCGCCTCCCGTGGCGCCTTCGCCGGCGGCGGTTTCATTCCAGACCTCTTCCGACGATATCTGCGAACCCGAAGCCTGCAGCTTGGTTCCCCCGCAGGCGAGCACGAACGGACTAGCGGCGGGAAAATCGACGTGTTGTTTCCCGTCCTTAACGTCATCGCTCGATCCGTTATCTCCCGATGCGACGGTCACCGTCACCCCCATGGCGGCTGCATCCTGCAATGCGGCGTTCATGGCCTGAAGCGCTTGCGACGTCCATGCATCTTCAGCGTTGCCCCAACTGATAGACATGATGGAAGGCTTTCGAATCATGTCATGAGCCGCTTTGGAAATTGCATCGTGAAAGCCCTGATCGGTATTCGGGGCAAAGTAGACGACAATCCGCGCGCCGGGAGCAATCGCGCCGGCAACTTCGATATCCAGCATGACCTCGCCGTCGGCATCAGACCCCGGCTTATTCAGGCCGCTGTCGACGGCAACGGCCGAGATCATCGGAAGCGGGATACCCAAGCCGCTGAAGTACGTCCGCAGATCGTCGATCCTATATCCGCCGCCAAGTTCGATAATTGCGATGGTCTGGCCCGCGCCAGTGGTGTTGGTGGGGAAATTATAGAGGTGCGCGAGTTGGACCGGCGAGAAGGCCCCCGCGGGAATGGCGGGAGTTGCCTTTTCGCCGGCATGCGGCTTGGCCGCGGGCTTGGTCGCGGGGCCAGGGCCTTTGCGCACGCGGAAGTGGGGCTTCGCGACCGGCCGGTTATCCAGGCCGAGCACTGCCATGACAGCCGGGTGCACGGAATCCGGTATCGAGAGGCTGCCGGTCCGGCTGCGATAGCTGAAACCGTTCGATTCACTCATGTGCAGTGCGGTTCCGAAAGCCGACTGGATGGCTTCGGCGGTCCCGGTGACAACGATCGAGCGGCGAGCGGGGTCGCGCTCTGAGACGGTAAGGCCGTGCTGGTGCGCGAAATCCTCGACGGCTTGCAGATCGTTCGGATCCGCTCCGTGCACGACTCCATAATCTTCACGAATATGCGGAGTGTACGACCGGGGATCCTGGGAGATGGCGGGGTTATCGCCCCGGCGCCGCAACACGACGGTTGCGTGGACGATCTCGTTGGCGGGGACCGGACCGATGGTTCGAGCGCCGGGCAGCGGCTTTCTTTCGCTGCCGGCGATGTCAATGCGATTTTCTTTTGGCATATTTACTCCATGTTTACCGGACAAATGACAGCATTAAATTCTGCATTTGTCGATTAGCATAGTCCAAAATCGATCCGGCTGCGCCAGTTATTTTTGTGAATTGTGCGGAAACTTACGCTTGCCTCCCGTCGGAATGGCGGCTCAGTGAGTAATAATTCCGCCGCCCGTCACAATACGCTCGAGGAATAGGGCGTGTTTTACGTCACCTGTGTTAGGCGAGGGAGCACCGGATTTCGACGTGGATAGAACCGCGAGGACCCAATCGCCAACCAAGAGTTGTTGGACGGGATCCAGTTTCCGCCCGTCGGGCAACAAAACCGGCGCTTGCGACACGTCGACCTGAAAAGTCGGTCCTAGCGTCACGAATCTCGCATGAACACCGGGTCCGCCTGGATAGCCGTCCGGAGTTTTGATGGTGACGGTTTTGTCCCGGATGGCGGTGATCTGGCCTTGAATCGCGAGCGGGGCGCGAGAGCCCGCTCTCTTGGGCGCCGTAGCGGTTGCTGGGTTCTGAGCCGCTAACATGCAGGAAATCGTGAACAGCATTCCGGCCGCCACCGGGCCGGTTCGGCTTGCGGCCATGGAGATCACACTTGGTTATTACCACGGTTGGTTTCGTGGCGCCGATTTTAATTTACCTCGTCGACGCCGCACAACTGACCTATCCTGAAAATTGAACATTCTCGTCCTGAACGCGGGCTCCAGCAGCCTCAAAATTTCGTTGTTCGATCCGCATCTGAACTCTTCCGCCATTTGGGAGACCAAGGCCGATATCGACCCGAACGGTTTGCATCTGGATGCCCTGCTCGAACCTCACAAAGACAAGGTCGACGCCGTTGGCCACCGCATCGTTCATGGCGGCAGGATCTTCCGCGAGAGCGCCCTCATCACGCCCGGCGTGAGAGAAGCAATCAAGCGGCTCCGGGAACTCGCGCCCGCCCACAACGCCATCGAACTGCAAGGCATCGAGGCAATCGACGGCATCTTCGGCCGCGCCATCCCGCAGATCGCCGTCTTCGACACGGCCTTTCACGCGACCCTGCCGCCTGAAGCGTATGTCTACCCTGGCCCTTATGAGTGGATCGATCGGGATATCCGCCGCTATGGTTTTCACGGCATCAGCCATCAATATGCTTCCCGCCGCGCGGCCGAAATTCTCGGCCGCGATTTGAAATCGCTTCGCCTGATTACCTGCCATCTCGGAAACGGCTGTTCCCTGGCGGCCGTTCGCGGCGGCGTCTCGATCGACACAACCATGGGCTTCACTCCGCTCGAAGGACTCATGATGGGCAGCCGCTCGGGTTCGGTCGACCCCGGCATTCTTCTCTATCTGCTCAACAATCGCGGTTACGACGTCCCTCGGCTTGCCGGCGTCCTCAATCGGGAATCCGGATTGAAGGGGATCTCGGGCGTGTCCGAAGACATGCGCGAGGTTCTCAAGGCGAAGGAAGCGGGCAACCCGCGCGCCCAACTCGCGTTCGACATCTACGTTCACAGCGTGCGGTCGTATATCGGCGCGATGCTCGGAAGCCTCGGCGATCTCGATGCCCTGATCTTTACCGCCGGGGTGGGCGAAAATTGCGCTCCGTTGCGCGCCGCCGTCTGCGAGGGGCTCGGGTTTCTAAATCTAAGGCTGGATCTCGAAAAAAATCGGCAATCGCCGCCCGATGTAAACATCGCCCTGGCGGATTCCGCGCGTCCCGTCTTGATCGTGCATACGCGCGAGAATTGGGAAATCGCGCAAGAATGCACCCGCGTGCTAACTACTTCGGAGGAGCGGGCGTAGGCGTCTTCTCCACCTCGTCGCCGAAGGTGATGTTCGCGTCGCTCTTGAACTGTTTATAGTTCTCGTACTTCACCGTCATCTTGATCCGCTGCGGCCCGGCCTGGAATCGAAGCGTGTCGTTCGCGGTCGTGTAAGTCGGGAACCAATATTTTCCGTCGATCTGCTCCCGGTAAGTTTCAAATTTCGGGAACTGGTCGTCCTGGCCTCGATGCCGCACTCCGACGCCCTTCCCGTAGGTCTTCACAATTTGCAGGTCGCGATCGTCCACCCAGATCTCGCCTTCAAAATAACGCTTGCCCTTTTCCAGGGTCTTGGGCTTGACGGAAAACATGTAGCAGGAGATCTCATCCACCTTCTGCTTGCCCAGGTAGCGAATGTCGTACTCGCCGATAGTGTTCGTGGTTAGAACGAACGGCTGCACATTCCGCAAATCCGCCTCGTCGTCGGGCGTCAACAGAATGTTTTGCAGGGTCGAAACGGGGGCGCGGACCACTCGCTCGGTGCGCTTGTTGTCCGCGCCGAAAATGATATCCGAGACAATCTCGTACTTTCCGCGCGGGTTGCCATCCGCATCGAGCTCCTGAATCTTCACCGATTGCCGGTAAGTATAATTTTCGCGAGCTTTCTGGAACGCCGCTTCCTTCGCCGCAAACTTCTTAATGATCTCGTTCGGATCGGGCTCCTTCGTATTGTCGGCAAAGCCGGCCGGAGCCAGAGTTGCCAGCAGCAGGCAAAAGGCAAATCGGTGCATAATTCCTCGCTTTAAAAGACGTAATCGTTATCCGAGCAGTTTCTTCGCAATTGTAACCAATTGGATGTTGCTTGTGCCCTCGTAGATCCGACCGATCTTGGCGTCCCGATAGAGTTTTTCGACCGGATAATCCTTTGTAATACCCACCCCGCCGAAGATTTCGATTGCCTGGGAAGCGATCCGCTCCGCGATCCGCGAGCTGAAGTATTTCGCCATGGCCGCTTCCGTCACGAATGGCAGACCGGCGTCGCGCAACCGCGCGGAGTTATATACCAAAAGGCGCGCCGCTTCGAGTTCCGCGGCCATTTTGGCGATCTGAAAACGCACGCCCTGGAATTCGCCGATTGTCCGGCCGAACTGCTTGCGCAGCTTGGCGTACGCGACGGCATGGTCGAGCGCGCCGCGCGCGAGCCCAACCATCTGCGCTCCGATGGCGATGCGCCCCTCGTTCAACGTCTCAATTGCGATTTTGTATCCCTTGCCCACTTCGCCCATCACGTTTTCTCGCGGAACGCGGCAATTATCGAAAATCAGCTCGCAGGTGGAGGAAGCGCGTAACCCCAGCTTGTCTTCTTTCTTACCGATCTGGAAACCGGCGAGGCCTCGGTCGACCAAAAAAGCGGTGATGCCGCGATATCCCGCCGATGGATTCGCGTTTGCGAATACCAGAAACAGCCCCGATTCCGCAGCGTTCGTGATCCAGAATTTGCGTCCCGTGAGCAGGTAAGAATCGCCGTCCGCAACCGCTTGGGTCGTGAGCGCAAAAGCGTCGGACCCGGACCCGGCCTCGGAGAGCGCGTAGGAAGCGACGGTATCCGAAGCTAGCCGGGGCAGGTATTTCCGCTTCTGTCCGGGATTCGCCCAGCGGAGGATCGCGTTGTTCACGATGGTGTTCTGAACGTCGACAATGACGCCCGCCGATGGATCGACCGCCGACAGTTCCTCTACCGCAAGCACGCACTGGAAGAAGCTGCCACCCTGTCCGCCATACTCCTCTGGAATTTCAATCCCCATCAGCCCGAGTTCGAAAAACTGCCGGATGATGCCTGGGCGGAAGACCGCCTCCTCGTCCATGGCGCGCGCGTGCGGAGCGATTTGCTCGCGCGCAAACCGTCCGACCGTCGCGCGGAACAGTTCCTCTTCTTCGCTTAGCCGAGTCAGGGGCTGAGCCGGCGGCAGGTTGGCCGGCGCCGTCAAATCACGCTCTCCAATTCCCGCCAGGGCCGTCCTTGCGATTCCGCGACCGCCGCGTAAGTGATGTGGCCGCGATAAGTGTTCACGCCCTCCCGCAGGCCCTTGTGCTCGCCGCACGCGCGTTCCAGCCCCTTGTTCGCGAGCTCCATCAGATAGGGGAATGTCGCATTCGTCAGAGCGAATGTCGACGTGTGCGGAACCGCCGCGGGCATGTTCGAAACGCAATAGTGCAGAACGCCATCGACGAAGTAAACCGGCTCGGTGTGCGTCGTCGCATGCGACGTTTCAAAACAGCCGCCCTGGTCGATCGCCACATCCACCACCACCGAACCGCGCTTCATGTTCGCGATCGTCTGCCGCCGCACCAGCTTCGGCGCCGACGCCCCTGGAATCAATACGGCGCCCACCACCAAATCCGAATGACGCAACGTTTCTCCGATGGTCCAGACGTTGGACGCGAGCGTCACCAGTTGCCCGTTGAAGATGTCGTCGAGTTCCCGTAGCCGGTTCAAATTGCGGTCGATAATCGTTACGTGCGCGCCCATGCCAAGCGCCATCTTGGCGGCGTTGGTTCCGACCACTCCGCCGCCCAATATCGCGACATTGGCCGGGGCCACGCCCGGCACGCCGCCGAGCAGCACGCCGCGCCCGCCATTTGGCGCCTCCAGATACTGCGCCCCAACCTGCACCGACATGCGTCCAGCGACTTCGCTCATGGGAGTGAGCAGGGGCAGGGAACCATCGGGCTCGACGATGGTCTCGTAGGCCACCCCATTGGTGCCGGATTCGACCAGCCGGTTGGTCAGCTCCGGCAGCGGGGCGAGGTGTAAATAAGTGAAGAGGGTGAGATTGGGGCGGAGATAACCATATTCCGAAGGTTGCGGCTCCTTGACCTTGACGATCAGGTCGGCTTTTTTCCAGACCTCCGCCGCGTTCTGGATAATGCCGGCTCCGGCCTGCATGTACTCGCGGTCGGCGATGGCGCTCCCTTCGCCGGCATGTGTCTCGACCAACACTTCATGCCCCGCCTCGCGCAGGGCGATCACCCCGCTCGGAACCAGTGAAACGCGCGCCTCGTGATCTTTGACTTCCTTCGGAACTCCAATAATCATGGCTGCTTCCATGTTGACATGGTCTTCGGGAGTTGCGGATTTTCAGCCGCCGCCGCTAAAATCAAGAGTTTATGGAATCTCTGGAGGATTCATGGCAGCCGTTGAGCAAAAGGTAAAGCAGATCATCGTCGAGCAGCTTGGGGTGGACGAAAGCCAAGTCGACAACAACGCGTCGTTCGTCGACGATCTGGGGGCGGATTCGCTCGACATCGTCGAACTCGTCATGGCTTTCGAAGAAGCCTTCGAGCTTGAGATTCCCGACGAGGACGCGGAAAAAATCGTCACCGTCAAAGACGCAGTCGATTACATTCAGGCCAAGACCGACAAAAAGTAGGCGCGGTTCTCTCGAACGGCAAGCAGTTACGTGTGAAGGAGATCGGGTATTTCTCGCAGAGTCGTCGTAACGGGAATCGGTTTGGTGACCGCCATCGGTACCGGCACGGAAGAGTGCTGGCAGGCGATCCTGAAGGGTAAGAACGGAATCGAGCGCATCACGCAATTCGACGCTTCCGCGTTTGCGTGTCGGATTGCCGGCGAAGTGAAGAATTTCGATCCCGCCAGGTACATCGAGAAAAAAGAGATCAAGAAAATGGGGCGGTTCATACAGTTCGCCATCGCGGCGACTGAATATGCCCTGGCTGGCTCCGGCTTTCGCGTTACGCCCGAAAGCGAAGAGATGGTGGGCGTGTATATCGGGAGCGGCATCGGCGGGTTCGACGTCATTGAACGCGAGCATCGCAATTATCTGGAGCATGGGCCGCGCCGCATCTCGCCGTTTTTTATTCCCGCCACCATCGTCAATCTGGCATCGGGTTACGTTTCCATTCGTACCGGCGCGAAGGGACCGAATTCGGCCACGGCAACGGCCTGCACAACCAGCGCTCACGCGGTTGGGGACTCGTTCAGGATCATCCAGCGAGGCGACGCCGACGCCATGATTTGCGGCGGCGCGGAGGCATGCATCACGCCGATGGGGATCGGCGGATTCGCCGCCATGCGCGCGCTTTCAACGCGCAACGACCAACCGGAACATGCATCCCGCCCGTTCGACCGGGATCGCGATGGTTTTGTCGTGGGGGAAGGGGCCGGCATCCTCATTTTGGAAGAACTGGAATTCGCCAAGGCTCGCGGGGCGAATATTCTGGCCGAAGCGGCTGGATACGGCATGAGCGCGGATGCGCACCATGTGACGTCGCCCCCCGAAGATGGCGACGGCGCATTCCGCGTCATGCGCAATTCACTGCGCGATGCGAAGATCGGGCCGGACCGGATCGGATATATCAACGCGCATGGCACGTCGACGCCCCTTGGCGATCGTATCGAGACCATGGCGATCAAGCGCTGTTTCGGCGAGTTCGCCCGCGGCATCGCCGTCAGCTCGACCAAATCGATGACCGGCCACTTGCTGGGCGGCGCGGGCGCTTTGGAAGCGGGAATTACGGTGCTCGCGATTCGCGATCAGATCGCGCCTCCCACGACGAACTACGAAAACCCCGATCCGGAATGCGATTTGGATTACGTGCCCAATCAAGCGCGCCCCTGTAAGATCGATTACGCGCTGTCGAATTCGTTTGGCTTCGGCGGGACTAACGGTGCGCTGATTTTCAAGCGCTTCACGGATTGAAATTCCCATGAAAATTGTTGTTGCCATCAAGCAGGTACCCGCGCGCGATTCCCCGCTGCGCGTGAATTCTTCGGGAACTTGGATTCAGGATTCCGATCTTTCGTACGAAATCAACGAGCCGGACGCCTACGCGCTCGAGGAAGGATTGCAGCTCAAGGAGAAGTTGGGTGGAGAAGTGGTGGTGCTTTGCGCCGGTCCGGCGCGGGCCGCTCAGACCATTCGCGAGGCGCTCGCAAAAGGCGCGGACCGGGCGATCCACATTGAAGAAGAGAGCCTGGCGGAGTCTGATCCACTCGGTACCGCGCGGCTCATGGCCCAAGCGCTGGCAGCCGAGAAGCCGGACCTGATCTTGACCGGATTGCAATCGGACGATGTGGGTTACGGCCAAACGGGAGTGATTCTGGCCGAACTGATGGGTTTGCCGCACGCGACCATCGTCATGAAGGTCGAAACGCAAAGCGGGAGCGTTCGAGTGAAACGGGAACTGGAGGATGGCTGGTTTCAGCATGTCGAAATTCCGCTGCCCGCGCTGCTCACAATGCAATCCGGCAGCAACAAATTGCGCTATGCGACCCTCATGGGGATCAAGAAAGCGAAGACGAAAGAAATCAAGCGGCTGACCGCGGCGGAGCTTGGAGGAAAGTCCACCCGTCCCGCGATCGAGTTCGAACGTATCTACCTTCCCGAGCGCACGAAGCGTTCCCAAATTTTCGATGGGCCGCCGAAAGAAGCCGCCGCGAAATTGGTGGAGAAATTGAAATTCGAGGCGCGGGTCATATGAGCGTCCTGGTCGTTATGGAGCGCTTGAATGAACAGCGCGGCGGCGGTTGGAACAAGATGTCCTTCGAGGCGCTGGCTGCCGCCCAGCATTTTGCCGCGGAGCTGCGGCTTCCCGTATACGCGGCGATCTTGGGCCGGAATATCGAAGCGCCGGCGGCCGGCTTGAAAGACAAAAAGCTCGACGGAATTCATGCCATCGACCATGAGTTGCTGAAGGACTACACGCCCGATGCCTACACCTTGGCCTTGCGGCAGCTCATTGCCGCGCATCGTCCCAAGCTGGTGGTTTTTCCCCATACCTATCAGGTTCGCGACTTCGCTCCGAAACTTGCGACGGCTTTGAATCGAGTGTTGGTGAGCGATGTGGTTGCGGATCGGATCGAGAACGGCATGATCGTACTGACGCGGCAGCTTTTCCAGGGCAAGATCAACGTCGACGTCCGCTTCGAAGGCGATTCGCCGTGGTTCTGCTCCGTGCAGGCGGGCGCCTATCGGGCCGATCGAACGATTGCCGGAACGGCGGAGGTGGAAACGTTCACGCCGGAAATTTCGGCTTCGCAAATCCGCGCCAAACCGCAAGAGCTCTTTCGTGAATCGCAGCGCGCGGTCGATTTAAGCGCGGCGGAAATCATCGTTTCGGTGGGGCGTGGAATCAAGGAAGCCGAAAATATTCCGGTGGTGCGGAAACTTGCCGAGGCGCTTGGCGCGGAGCTCGCGGCCTCGCGGCCGATCTGCGACAGCGGATGGCTCCCCATGGAGCGGCAAGTCGGGAGTTCGGGCCAGACGGTCGCGCCGAAGATGTATTTGGCCGTGGGAATTTCCGGCGCGATTCAGCATCTGGTGGGAATGAAGGGCTCGAAAACCGTGGTCGCGATTAATAAGGATCCCGAAGCGCCGATTTTTGAAGTTGCGGATTACGGGATCGTGGGCGATCTGTTCCAGGTAGTTCCCGCGTTGATCGAGGAGATCGAGAAGGCGAAAGGATAATACCGCGTGAGAATCTTGGGCGCGTACTCACCGCGCTTGCAGCAACTCGCTTACCTTGTTCACTTCCAGCCGCAAATCCCCGTCTGAATCCACTTCGAATGCGGGCGCGAATTTCGCGCCCCACTCGATTTCGTCGTACCGGTAAGAATAACGCACATGCACTGTCTGGCTAAACGTATCGTCGATTCCCCTGATCAGAATCATCGCTTCGGCCTGCAGCCGTTCGAGATCGGCCGCGGTAAGGCCGAATAGCGGGCTTTCCGGATCGATGGGATGAACCACCGTCCACGTGAGCGGGAAAAAGATAACCTGATCGCGCTCCAGCTTTAATTCCTTGAACTGGCGCTGCAACTTGCCGGCGACTTCTTCCACCGTCATCAGCAGCACCCTCGCCTGCAGCTCCATCAGGTTGCTCCGGCGGCGATTGACGATGCGGAACTGCAAGCTCGTGCGGTCCTGATACGGCGCGACGATCATGCGATCGCTGAATCCGATCCGCGCCGACGGCCTCGAAACGCGGCCCACTAGAAGTCCGGTGGCGACGGCGAACCCCATCAGCCCGGAAAACGCTTCGACCGACGCAACCGAGTTCGCCGCCACGCCCTCCGGATAAATGTTTCCGTAGCCGACGGTGGTCAGGGTGTGCGTGCTGAAGAAGAACGCGTTCAGAAAACGCCTGGAAGCGGCGGGCGCCTCCGCTCCTTTCAAATGCTGAATGCCAACGGCCGCATAGAGGCCGGCGAACAGCAGGTTCACGATCATGAATGCGGCGATAACCAGTCCCAGGAACGTATGCCACGGCGAGCTGATCAGGTATAAGTAGACGTGCAAGTCGCGCCAGTTGGTTCCGCGGCGGCGAACGTTAAAATTGCCGTCTTTATTGATCGCGCGATTGAGGGTCGAAGTGTACTGCTGAGTGAGGCCCGGATCGAAATTCGGCTTTACCATCTTACTGGAATGCCGGGCGCGATTGCGGATCGACCTGCCCTTTGTGGCAGGTGTAGCAGCGGACTTCCATTTTGCCGGCGAACGTCTGCTCGTTGATGTTGTGCGTCATTGTAATCATCTTGCGCGCCATGAGCTTGGCGGGTTTGCCGTCGGACGCAAAATCGTTCTGCACATGGCAGTGTTCGCAATCCGTGCCAAGCGACATGCTGAACGACCGCATGTTATCGAGGAATTGCGATGCGGGCACGTCCTTCAATAGTTGGACATTCTTGAAACGAACACCGGCCGTCTGTTCGGGCTTGCGCAAAGCCTCGCCGGCGGAATCGGGCTGCTTCTCGAGCACGACCGTCTGCTGCGTGTCCTTGCCATTCGAACTGGTGAGTGTTTCGACAGTAAGCGTGTTGCCATCGGGCGATAGCGTGTACTTCTCCGTAACCGTTGCCGGACGCGGCCCCGCAACTTTGGACGTGAGCGTCAGTACGCCGCCCTCGGAACTTGCCACGGTACGCATGGGAAGCCCGCGGTACGAGTTCATGGACGGCTTGCCGCTCATGTCCGCCGTGTAGGAGGAGCGCTGCTCGCCACGCGGCGTTGCGATCCCGATAGTCCCGGTCAGCTTCGAGTCTTGCTGGTCGATGATTTCGAGATAGCTCGATGGCGCTGGGCCGCTAATTTTGCTCTTTTCCAGATTCGCTTTCCAGACGCCGGTGAAGTTAGGCGATTGGGCGAACAGAACACAAGCGCTAAATAGCATGGTTCCAAGGCGAAGTTTCATAGTATGCAGTTTATAATAACTGCTACCTGTCAATGGGCGTGCCCTCATTCGGTTCCTGGAGGGCCTGGAGGGCCGGATGACGGCGCTGGAGACGAAGATCGATCCGATGATAGGCAAGATCATGGAGCTTGGCACGCGGCTCTCCGTGCTTGAGTGTCGTGTAGAGCGTTGAAGCCGTCCCGCATGCTCGAAGAGATTCGGCAGCAGCCCGAAGCGCTGGAGAAAACGCTGAAGGCCGAACTCCCTCGCATCGAACGGTTCCGCGCAATTATCGCCAGGAAAAGACCGAGGCTCATCGTGCTCGCCGCGCGCGGCACCTCGGATAACGCCGCGCAATTCGGCCGCTACCTGCTCGAAATAACGACGGGCATTCCGGTTTCGCTTTCGGCTCCGTCCGTCTGCACGCTTTATGGCGCGACCGTCGATTACCGCGAAGCATTAGTCGTGGCTATCTCTCAATCGGGCGAATCGACCGACACGAACGTGGTGCTCGATCAAGCGCGGCGGCAAGGCGCCGCGACAATCGGCATCACCAACGAGCCGCGCAGCGCCATTACGAAAATCGCGGAGCACGTTTTTTTGGTTCGGGCTGGAAAAGAAAAGAGCGTCGCCGCAACCAAGACCTACACCGGGCAGGTGCTGATGTTTTACCTGCTCGCTTATGCGCTCGGCGGCAAGATCCGCGTGCGCGACCTGGAGCGGCTGCCGGGGTGGGCCGAGTCCGCGCTGCGGCTGGAACCGGAAATCGCCGCCCTTTCCGAACGCTATAGTTTCATGAACCGCGCCGTGGTGGTTGGGCGGGGCTTGAACTATTCAAACGCTTTCGAATTCGCGTTGAAGATGATGGAGACCTGCTACGTTGTGGCCGAGCGATTTTCGTCCGCCGATTTTTTGCACGGCCCAATCGCGCTGGTGGATCGGAATTTCCCCGTGTTCGTGTTTGCGCCCTCCGGCGTGACGTGGCCCGCGGTGCGCGAGGTTGTGCAAAAGTTGCGCGCTCTGACCGCGGAGACGGTCGTAATCGCAGATCGGGAGAACCTGGAGGCCGCGGCACTGGCGTCACGCGCGATTTTGTTGCCCGCGCGCCTTCCAGAGATGTTTACGCCCATACCCTACATCATTCCGGCGCAGATATTCGCGGCATCGCTCGCGGAGAAGAAAGGATTGAACCCGGACCGCCCTCGCACCTTGAGCAAAGTCACGTTGACGATGTGATGGGAAAATGAAGATTGCCCGGGCTTGCGCGTATTCTTGAGTGGTTCGAATCGCGCGGGTGGTCTCCATTCCCTTTTCAACACGAAGTTTGGGACGCGTATCTCGCGGGTGAAAGCGGTCTCATTCACGCCGCCACCGGCACCGGCAAGACGTACGCCGCCTGGCTCGGTCCGCTTATCGAATGGATGAACGGCGATGGCGAATTCGATCCGCCATTGCGCGTGCTCTGGATCACGCCTCTACGCGCTCTGGTGGCGGATACCGAACAGGCGCTCCGCGCGCCGCTTCAGGACATGAATATCCCGTGGCGGCTCGAGTCTCGCAGCGGCGACACCAAAGCGTCCGTTCGCGCTCGTCAGCAAAAGAGTTTGCCCACTGCGATGGTCACGACGCCCGAGAGTCTCGCGCTTTTCCTGGCACGTGAAGACGCGGCGAATCGATTCGCGGACTTGCGGCTGGTAGTCGTGGACGAGTGGCACGAGCTGATGGGCAGCAAGCGCGGCGTGATGACGGAGCTGTTGCTCGCCCGCTTGCGCCGGTGGAGGCCCGAACTTCGAACTTGGGGCCTTTCCGCCACGCTCGGCAATCTGAACACCGCGCGCGAAACGCTGCTTGGCAACGCCAATGGCCGGATAGTTCGCGGCCTCGTGCCGAAATCCGTTCTCATCGATTCGCTGCTGCCGGAGCACATGGAGAGGTTTCCATGGGCTGGACACCTGGGCGTCAATATGCTGCCCCAAGTGGTCGCGGCCATCGAAGAAGGGCAGACCACGCTGGTGTTCACGAACACGCGCTCGCAGACCGAAATCTGGTACCAGGCGATTCTGGAAGCGCGGCCCGATTGGGCGGGGCAAATCGCGCTGCACCACGCCTCGCTCGAAAGAAAAATGCGCGACTGGGTTGAGGACGGTTTGCGTTCGGGCGCCCTTCGCTGCGTGGTATGCACATCGAGCCTCGATCTGGGCGTCGATTTCACGCCCGTCGATCGGGTCGTCCAAATCGGCAGTCCCAAAGGCGTGGCGCGTTTGTTGCAACGGGCCGGACGCAGCGGGCACCGGCCCGGCATTCCCAGCCGCATCACGTGCGCGCCCACGCATGCGTTCGAACTGGTCGAGGTCGCCGCCGCGCGCGACGCCGCCGCGGCGGGGGCGATCGAAAGCCGCTTTCCCGTGGAGCGTCCGCTCGACCTGCTCACGCAACATGTCGTGAGCGTCGCGTTAGGCGGCGGCTTCCGTGCCGAGGAGCTGCTGGCCGAAGTCCGCACCGCATACGCCTACCGGGAACTCACGGATGCCGAGTGGGCCTGGGTGCTCGATTTTGTAACGCGAGGCGGCGAGGCGTTGCGGGCTTATCCGGAATTCTCGCGCGTAATCGAGCGCGACGGCTTCTACACCGTCGAAAACAAGACGATCGCGCGCCGCCACCTGCTCTCGATCGGAACCATCGTCAGCGCCGCCGCCCTCGATGTCCGGTACTTAACCGGCGGCCGGCTCGGCAGCGTCGAAGAATCGTTCATCGCGCGCATGCGTCCCGGCGACCGCTTCATCTTCGGCGGTAAGACGCTGGAATTCGTCCGCGTGCGCGAAATGACCGCGTGGGTCAAGAAATCGCAAGGCGTCGAAGGGGCCATTCCGCGCTGGGATGGCAGCCGGATGCCCTTATCGAGCGAACTCTCCGCGGCCGTCCGCGTGCGCCTGGAACAAGCGCGCAACGGGATTTTCGAGGGGCCGGAAATGCAATCGGTGCGTCCGGTGCTCGACACCCAGGCGGCCTGGTCGAAGATTCCCGGCACGGACGAATTTTTGATCGAGCGCGTGCAAACCAAGGAGGGCCATCATCTCTTTCTGTATCCTTTTGAAGGCCGTTTGGTTCATGAAGGCTTGGGCGCGCTGCTCGCGTGGCGCATTTCGCGCATTCGCCCCATCACGTTTTCGATAGCCTGTAACGACTACGGATTGGAACTGCTCGCGCCCGATCCCGCGCCGATCGAAGAAGCGCTGGCCGCCGGTCTTCTCACGCCGCGCAACCTGCTGGAGGATATTCCCGCGAGTCTGAATGCCGCCGAGATGGCTCGCCGGCAATTTCGCGAAATCGCGCGTGTCGCCGGACTCACGTTCAATGGATATCCAGGCCAAAGTAAGAGCGTGCGGCAGTTGCAGGCTTCGAGCGGACTGCTGTTCGACGTGTTCATGCGTTATGATGCGGGCAACCTGCTGCTTCATCAGGCGCATCGGGAAGTGCTGGAGCGGCAACTCGAGCGCAGCCGGCTGGGCCGCACGCTCGAACGACTTTCGAGCGCGAAAGTTTTAGTGCTCGATATCGAACGGCCGTCTCCGCTCTCATTTCCGATTCTGGTGGACCGGACGCGCACGCGCATCAGTTCGGAGAAACTTGCCGACCGCGTGCGCCGGATGGCCGCGCGATTCGAGAGAGCCGCGGCGAGATGAGGGATCTGGAATTCGCGGGAGGTACAATCGGCGGCAGGAGTCGAGGAGTCCAAGTGGATCGGGTATTTCTCAAAACAAAGAGCGGCGCAGTTCACCTCGGAAATTCACTTGACTTCATTGCCGGGCTGCCGGAGCAATCCGTCGATCTGATCATGACAAGTCCGCCCTTCGGCCTGGTGCGGAAAAAGATTACGGCAACGTAGATAGCGACGATTATGTGGAGTGGTTCAAGCCCTTTGGCGAACACTTTAAACGGATTCTAAAGCCCACCGGGTCGTTGGTTATCGATGTTGGCGGTGCGTGGATTTCCGGCCAGCCAACACGGAGTCTATACCACTACGAGCTCTTGATAATGCTCTGCCGTAAGGTGGGTTTCCATCTTGCCCAAGAGTTTTATTGGTGGAATCCTTCAAAGCTTCCGACCCCCGCCGAGTGGGTGACGGTACGGAGGATCAGGGCGAAGGATGCCGTGAATTGTATTTGGTGGCTGTCACCTACTCCGTGGCCCAAGGCGAGTAACCGGCGAGTGCTTGCGCCCTATAGTGACGCCATGCGCGGACTGCTCAAGAACGGGTATAAGGCCAAACTGAGGCCTAGCGGTCATGACATCAGCGAGAAGTTCTCGATTGATAATGGCGCGGCGATTCCACCAAATATCCTTGCTATCCCGAACACGGAGAGCAATTCCTACTACCTCCGCTATTGCGCCGAGCGGAACATAAAGCCCCATCCGGCACGTTTTCCCGCGGCGCTGCCGGAGTTCTTCATTCGGATGCTCACGGATCGTGGCGACTCCGTGCTTGATCCATTTGCGGGCAGTTGCGTGACTGGTGAGGTTTGCGAGCGCATGAGGCGCAATTGGGCCTGCATCGAACTGGTGGAGGAGTACCTTGAGGCGGCGCGAGGACGTTTTGAACGGCCCCCCGAACCCGAGCAGGACGCAATGTTCGAATCCCTAGGCGAAGGCATTGCTTATAAACTCCACCACCCAGGGAAGCATTGGAATGGGAACGAAGTGCCACTCGCGGAAGATGGAGGCAAGAAACGTAACTTGAAATGCCGGCAATAGCGCCCAGCGAACTCGTGGCGGCAATAACCGATGCAATTCAGCAGTCTGGTTATGCCGGGCAAATCCTCTCGCCGGTTCGTATTCATCCGAGGCGCTTCCTTGTCGCGGCGGAGAACACGAATTCGATTGTTTCCGTGTACGCCTGGACTCTCACATTCGGCGGGCGTCCATCCCTGGCGAACGAGTACCGGATTCAGATGACTTCCGTAGTCTCTCCGCTGGAGTTCTCGCCGGATGGTCCCACCGTGCTAATCGGATACGAGCCGAATCTGCGGCTGTTTGCCGGCTTCGATCTGAATCGTCATCGCACGTTTACAGCTGGTTCGCCCTCAGTCCAAATCGACGTTCAAGAGTTGCGTCGCGCCGAAGTGGAAGGGTAAGCTTTCACCGAAAAACCAACGAGGAAATCGCTATCGGGATCAGGCCGGATCAGCTCGTCACCTACATGTTAAATGCGGATCTGCTCCACCGCTATGGCCGGGAGGCAAACGTTTTCCGGCTACTTACCCGAGCAACGCAGCTTCAGGTAATATCTCCCGAAGATGCTGCACCTCTTTCCATCGAACGGCAACGCGTCGTGCAAACTGTAAGCCGTCTATCCCGGCTCGCCAGTTTTCGCCGCCAAGTTCTTTTCGCGCACGGGAACAGATGCGCGGTGACAAGCCTTCAGTTGAGGCTCGTTGAAGCGGCGCATATCCTGCCTGTAGGAGCGCCAGGAAGTTCGGACAACGTGCGCAACGGGATTTCACTTTCGGTGACATATCACCGGGCCTATGACAATGGATCGATCTATCTGAACGAAGAATATGAAATGAAGTTCAATAAAAAGCAGCTTCCGCTATTTTCGCGGCTCAACCTCACTGGCGGTCTCGATGCTTTTCGAGATTCGCTCGGAAAGATATTTCTTCCGCCCGATCGCAACCAGTGGCCTTCACAACACCTTATCAGGCGAGCGAACCGGTTTAGACAAGTTCATTAACTTGAATGAGCGATTTCGAAATCGAGATAGCCGGCCAAACTCTCCGCCTGCTGCCCGAACGCGCCATTTTCTGGGAGAGCCGGCAGACCTTGCTGATCGCCGATACGCACTGGGGCAAGGCGGCCACGCTTCGCGCCGCGTCGATTCCAGTTCCCGGCGGAACAACGGCGGACGATTTGGCGCGGTTCAGCCGCGTTATCGAGCGAACCGGGGCAGTGCGCATCGTGATCCTTGGAGACGCGATTCATGCGCGCCAGGGGCGGGCGGAGAAGACGCTGGCAACGTTGGCGTCGTGGCGCTCGCGGCATCCCGATCTCGATGTTCTGGTGGTCCGCGGCAATCACGATCGCGGCGCCGGCGATCCGCCGGCGGAGTGGAAGATCCGCTGCGTGGACGCTCCCCACATCGAACCGCCCTTCGTATTCCGCCATTTTCCGGCCGAATCGCAGGAAGGCTATACGCTTTCGGGACACATGCATCCCGCCGTGAAATTGCATGGAGCGGGGCGGCAAAGGGAGACGCTGCCGTATTTCTACTTTACTCCGCGCGTGGGCATTCTTCCCGCTTTCGGCGCCCTGACGGGCCAGGCAGTCGTGAAACCGTGGCCGCTGGATCGAATCTTCGCGGTCGCGGGGGACGAAGTGGTTCCCGTACGCGAGTCCTAAGTTGCGGATATACCTTGGCTGCGCTATCTTAGCGAGTTGCCTATTCACACTTTCTCTCTCAATCGGTTGCGCCGCTGGAATCTCAATTCGATCTTGCCGTTGCTTCTGGCAATCGCGATCGTACTTATGGCTCCGGCGGGCGGATTCGCGCAGAACCCTCCCGAACAGGCCGGGGGCGAAGCAAACCTCATTCTTCCAGACCTTAATCAGGTGACGTTTCTCGGCATCCAGGGCGGCACGCTTTTGACCGCGGGCCTGGGGATCTGCCTGCTGGGGCTTCTGTTCGGGCTGCTCACCTACATGCAACTCCGGGATCTGCCGGTGCATGCCACCATGCGGGAAGTTTCCGAACTGATTTGGGAAACCTGCAAAACCTACCTATACACGCAAGGCAAATTTATCGGCATCCTCGAGGTTTTGATCGCCGCGATCATCGTCTGTTACTTCGGCTATTTCCGGGATTTTTCCGCCGTGAAGGTTATCGTCATCCTGCTATTCAGCCTTGTCGGCATCGCGGGAAGTTATGGCGTCGCGTGGTACGGCATCCGCGTAAACACTTTCGCCAATTCACGCACCGCTTTCGCGAGCCTTCGCGGCTTTCCGTTCCCTTGTTATGCGATCCCGCTGCGGGCCGGAATGAGCATCGGAATGGTGCTGATCAGTATCGAGCTATTCATCATGCTCTGCATCCTGCTGTTTATTCCGCGAGATTACGCGGGACCGTGCTTCATCGGCTTCGCGATCGGCGAGTCTCTGGGCGCGGCGGTTCTCCGGGTGGCTGGCGGGATTTTCACGAAGATCGCGGATATCGGCGCGGACCTGATGAAAATTGTTTTCAAGATCAAGGAAGACGACGCGCGCAACCCCGGCGTAATCGCGGATTGCACCGGCGACAACGCCGGCGATTCCGTGGGGCCAAGCGCCGACGGTTTCGAAACCTACGGCGTCACCGGCGTCGCGCTGATTTCGTTTATCTTGTTGGCCGTTACCAGCCCGCGCGTGCAGGTGCAATTGCTCGTGTGGATTTTCGTTATGCGCATCATGATGGTGGTTTCATCGGGCGCATCGTACTTCATTAACGAAGCGATTGCGAAAGCGCGGTACGCGAACCTGCCGAAGTTTAATTACGAAGCGCCGCTCACATTCCTGGTCTGGCTCACATCGATTGTCTCGATAGTCCTGACGTACGTCGTTTCGTACTTCGTCGTTCCCGAATTGGGCGGGGATACTTCGCTCTGGTGGAAGCTATCGACCGTGATCACGTGCGGAACGCTGGCTGGGGCTTTAATCCCGGAACTCGTAAAAGTATTCACATCCACGGAATCGCGGCATGTGCGGGAAGTTGTGACTTCTTCGCGCGAGGGCGGCGCGTCGCTGAACATTTTATCGGGCTTCGTGGCGGGAAATTTCAGCGCATTCTGGATTGGTTTTGCCATGCTGCTGCTCATGTCGGCGGCTTATGGCGTGAGCACGCTCGGCCTGGGAACGCTGATGGTCGCGCCGGCCGTGTTCGCGTTTGGTTTGGTGGCATTCGGATTCCTGGGCATGGGGCCGGTGACGATTGCCGTCGATTCTTACGGACCGGTGACGGACAACGCGCAATCGGTTTACGAGCTTTCGATGATTGAGCAGGTACCCGGCATTGAGGCGGAGATCCAGTCTAAATATGGGTTCCAGCCGGATTTTGAGCGGGCGAAAGAGAATCTCGAGGAGAACGACGGCGCGGGCAACACATTCAAGGCGACCGCGAAACCGGTACTGATTGGGACCGCCGTTGTTGGCGTCACGACCCTGATTTTCTCAATCATCGTGGCGCTCACCCATCGGCTGACGGATAATCTGCAAAATCTATCGATCTTGTATCCGCCATTTCTGCTTGGCTTGCTCGCGGGAGGGTCGATTATTTATTGGTTCACCGGCGCTTCCACGCAGGCGGTGACCACGGGCGCCTATCGCGCGGTCGAATTCATCAAGGCGCATATCAAGCTCGAAGGAGCCACCAAGGCTTCGGTGGCCGATAGCAAGCGTGTCGTCCAGATCTGCACGCAGTATGCGCAGAAGGGGATGTTCAATATTTTCCTGGTGGTCTTTTTCGCGACGCTCGGGTTCGCGTTCGCCGAACCCTTCCTGTTTATCGGGTATCTGATTTCCATCGCGCTATTCGGTCTGTATCAGGCGATTTTCATGGCCAACGCGGGCGGCGCGTGGGATAACGCCAAGAAAATCGTGGAAACGGAGTTGAAGCAAAAGGGCACGCCGCTACACGACGCGACCGTGGTAGGCGACACGGTAGGCGATCCCTTCAAGGACACCTCTTCGGTGGCATTGAATCCGATTATCAAGTTCACGACGCTTTTCGGACTGCTCGCGGTGGAACTGGCCGTTTCCTTGTCGGCCCAGCGCGGCAGCCCAACGCTGGGACGAGTGCTCTCGGGAGTCTTTCTCCTTGTCGCGCTGATATTTATTTGGCGATCGTTCTACCGGATGCGCATCGAAGCCGAATAATTTACCGTCTCAATGCCTTCTCTATCCGGCCGATGAGCGAGCGGAGCGCATCGCGGTCCGTGCGATCCCAATCCACTACGGTGAAATAGCGGTCGGTGTAGAACGTAACGGTGTTCGCGGCGGGCCGCCACTTCTGCACCAGATCGAGGGCCGCCGGACCGGTGCGTAACTCGTAAATCTGAAGATGCACCGTGGCGGGGCCGTCATACCGCGCCTTCCACCATTTCCGCAAACCGGTCCGGCGAACCGGATCGGGAGCCGAATGGAGGGGCGCTTCTTGCAGCGACGCGAGATGCCACCCGCCAGCAATCGTTTCGGGAAGCGCCGGAAATTCAGCTTCCGTTTTCGTGCAGGACCCGAGAAACAGTAAACTGATGAAGACCGCGTTGAAAACAGCGGCGAAAATAGCCTGTCGGCTCATGTCACTTTCAATTCTGAACGATTCCCAGCGGGAATCCTCGCAAAAACTTTTCGAACGGTTCACAACGGAAAATGTACTCGAACGTCTGATGGCTCTTGATCGACGCGCTCGCGAGGAAGGTCTTGATCGCCTCGATCCCCCAAGCGATCCGCTGATCCCGATCGGCATGGAGATCGACGGCTCCGGGCGCGTGACAAAAAATTCGCTCGGCGTTTTCAACCTGAGTTGGCAGGCTCAAGATCATCCCGAGTGGGCCGATCGAGTAGCCGCCGAAGCCGCCGCTCTCAATCGGGAAATTTTCGAAGCGCACGGCGTGCCGCTTCGCTTTCTCATCTGGGCCGGGATGGGCGGCTCCATCGAGGACAAGTCGATGTACAACGCGGTGGGCCTGCTCAGAGGCGGCCCGCGCGTGTATGCGCTCGATTCGACGGACCCGGCGAAGCTGAAAGCGGTCGTTCACGACATTCAGGAACGCTCCGGACTTTCCATGCCGGAGATTCTCAAATCGACGCTCGTGGTGGGCATGGCAATGGGCATGACTTCCCATGAGCCGGTCGTCAATTTGGAAAAACTCGCCGCGCTTTATGAGAAGAACCACGTCGATGGCGCCGCCAATTTCGTTTACATGACCATGCCGGGTTCGGCGCTCGATCGATTTGCCGGTCCGCGCGGATACCGCCGCATCCCGTTGCAGTTGGACGAAGGAAATTCGACCGCCGGACGCCATAGCGCGCCATTGACGCGCGGCAGCCTGATCCCGTTGGCGCTCGCCGGCGTGGATCTGAAGAGTTGGATTGCCGCGACATTCCTATCCGAGGAAGATATTCAGACCGCATGGAAATTGGCTGCGTTCCTGCAAGCGCAGGCGCTGCAAGGGCGCGACAAATTGACGCTGCTACTGCCGAAATCGTGGGCCGGCGCGGGTCTTTGGACCAAGCAGGATTTCGAGGAGAGCTTGGGCAAGAGCGAAGAGATCGGCATCAAAGTCGTGATTCACGAGAAGGTGAAAGTAAGGTATCACCGGCGTGCAAGCGATCCGAAACAGGATCGCGTGTTCCTCGCCGCGCAGTTGAAAGGCGAGCCGCATCCCGAAGCCGAGGGCATCACGGCTTTGCGCCACGCGCGCTATCCGATCGCGATTCTGACCCTGCCCGCGACCGCTCCGCTCTCTCGCTACATGCAATTGATTCACTACACGGTGTTCGGGCTCGCGTACCTGCGAAACATGAATTTCGTGACGCAGCCCGGCGTGGAACTTTACAAGGCGATCGCCTCGGAGGTGTTCGAAGAGGCGAAGCAGGCGGGCGGGACCCGGAACACGGCGGCATGGAAGGCGCTGCTTCAGGAGCAAAAGAAGCGCGCGCCCGAGCGCTATGCCGCGGAGTTGAAGAAACTGGCCTCCGCGCGCGAGGTCGAGTACGGCGAGTTAACGTTTTTTGGCGATCTGCGATACGGCGAAGAGGGAAGGAACATGCGGAAGTCGCTGGAGCGCGCGGCGGACCGGGTGTTCCGATCGCGCTTGAAAATGCCCGTCGATATCTACGAGGGCCCCGCGATGAACCACTCGTATCACGAGATGATCATCGGGCACGGCAAGTGTTTCTCGACGATTCTGATATCGGAGAAGCAGTCGCGCTTTCCAGCCGCCGGTTACGAGCCGGATTATCATATGGCGCAATTCCTGGCGACCAAGATGGCGCTAGAGCGAAAGGGGCGGCACGTCGTCGCACTGGTGGTAAAAGATTTGACCGAGGGATCTCTGTTGAAGCTCGACGAATTTTTCCGCGAGGCGGCGGCCAAGCTTGTCGAAATTTAAGCCGGCGCGTCCCAAAGCCGCGAAAACTCCCCAAATCCGCGCGGGGTTACCCTGCGTGGTGCTGGTCATTCTCGCGATGATTTTTATAATGGCTCTGCTTTTCCTGGTGATGAAAAATGCGTCCTGACAACCGGAGCGCCGATCAAATGCGCCCCGTCGAGATTGTGACCGGATACTTGCAAACGGCTGAAGGGTCGGCGCTCATCAGCGTTGGCAACACGCGTGTGCTTTGCACTGCATCGGTGGAAGATGGCGTTCCGCAATTCTTGCGAGGCAGCGGCAAGGGGTGGGTGACGGCGGAGTACTCCATGCTGCCGAGAGCCACCAACAAGCGGACGCCGCGCGAGGTAAATAAGGGCAAGCCGTCGGGTCGCACGCACGAGATCCAAAGGCTGATTGGGCGCTCGATGCGCGCGGTCGTGGATCTGGCCGCGCTGGGCGAGCGCAGCATACTGCTCGATTGCGACGTCTTGCAAGCCGATGGCGGAACGCGCACGGCTTCGATCACGGGAGCTTTCGTGGCGCTGGGCATCGCGTTGCGGGACATGGTGAAGTTCAAGACGCTGAAGCGCAATCCATTGACGGATTACGTCGCCGCCACCAGCGTCGGAATGCTCCGGGACGAGTACCTGATGGACCTCTGCTACGAGGAAGACTCGCGCGCGGACGTGGATATGAACGTGGTGATGACGGGAGCGGGAAAATTCGTCGAACTACAGGCCACGGCGGAACAAAAGGCGTTCGACGACGAGCAGATGGCGGCCATGCTTTCGCTGGCGCGCGCGGGCATCGGCGACTTGGTGCGGTTGCAGAAAGAGCATATTCAACTGGGTTGATCGATTGGCGTGATGCTTTACTGCGCGACCGGGAACGCCGGCAAGTTGCGGGAGTTCCGCCTGGCTGGCCTTCCGTTGAAGCCGCTGCCGCGAATGGCATCTCTGCCGGCCTGCGAGGAGACGGGCGATACCTTCGAAGCGAATGCGATTTTAAAGGCCAAGTATTACGGCCAGCATGCCGATGGCCTCTTATTCGCGGACGATTCGGGGCTGGAGGTAGACGCGCTTGGCGGCGCGCCGGGAATCTACTCGGCGCGCTACGCGCGCGCGGGGGCCACGGATAGCGAAAACAATGCGCTGCTGGTGAAGAATTTGGAAAACGTGGCGGACCGCAACGCGAAGTTCGTGTGCGTAATCGCATTGGCGGATCGCGGACGCTTGGTGGGAACCTTTCGCGGCGAGGTCGCGGGCAAGATCCTGCATGAGTCGCGTGGTTCGGAAGGATTCGGATACGATCCGCTTTTTTACTACGAGAAGTTTGGGTGTTCGTTCGGGGAAGTTGCGATGGAGCGGAAGTTTGGCGTGAGCCATCGGGGCGAGGCGCTCGGAAAGATGGCCGCGTATCTCAAACGGCACTTTTCAAGCGCCCCGTAGCGGTACTTATTGATTTGCGCCGTCGTGCTTTTTGTTGTAGATCTGCTGGCTGACTTTGTTCTGCTGCCGATTGATGCGTTTCTTCTCGGCCGCGGTCAGCTTACCGCCGTTCGCTTTGCGGTCGTTCCGGACCTCGCGATTGATCTTGTGATCTTTCTTCTCGAGCTTGACCGTTTCGTTCGGGGTCAACGTCCCGTTTTCGACACCTTGGCCGATGCGCTGCTGCTGGCGCTCGTCGCGCGTCTGAATTTTGCCTTCGTTCTGAGCGAAGACTCCGGGGAGCGTCATTGCGCTGAGTACTACCGCGCTGAGTAAGAACCGTTTCATGTTTGTTTCTCCTTTAGAATTCGTCCTGCTTACATCTACACAAACGCGCCGGGAGCGTTGGAGTTGTCATTAAACCTCGCTCATTATCCACTGGCCCGATTAGACGCGCGGGAATGAGGGATGCCGTTTGATCTCGTCGATCTGGGCGGCGTGGCGCTCGGCATGGGATCCGATCAGCAACAGCCACTGATATCCATCGAGCATCTGAAGCGCGAAGTGCGGATCTTGATTCGCGCGGACGTCGGCGGTCGTCAAGGCAACATAGTCGATCACGCGATTTCGCAAGGCGATGAAATTTCGCGCGAACTCTTCAGGCTTGGCATGCAGGCTGGCCGGGCGCAAAGGTTCGGGAGCGGTTGCCCTGTGTTTCCGGCCGCGAACGGCGCGCAGAATGAAATCGTCCGTTCGATCGACGGCCTTTGCGGGACGGTCGTGCGGCCCCGTGAGTCGCGCAAAAATCGACGCTTCGGTCAACTCCACGTGTCCGGCGCAATGGGCGATCGACCATACATCGGGCTCAGGTTCGAAATGCCATTGCGCGGCGGATAATCCCGCAACTGCGTCCAGCAGAAGGGTTCGGGTTCGGGCCAGGTGATCGAGGAGGAATCGACGTTCTTCACTTGTCATATCGCCTTCTTTGGCGGGCGTGGAGACGGCCAGCCATCACCCGAGTCCGAATTATCGTTCGACGTGCCATTTTTCACATACAAAAAAATTCGGCTTCGTATTTTCAGGCTCGGTAAGTGCGGTCCGTAACAAAGGCACTTGACTTTCGAGTGACTTGCGTCCCGTTCTATGACAATCATTAAAAGGATTGTAGTAGATCCTTAACTCGGCTTTACCGACTATCCCGATGAGAAAACACCTGCTGATTACGGGCGGCGCAGGTTTTATAGGCTCCCACGTCGCCGCGGAAATGCTCCGCAACGGATATCGGATTCGGGTTCTCGATAATCTGTCCCCTCAAGTTCACGGAGCGGAGCGCAAGCGTCCGGACTACCTGAACCGCGATGTCGATCTTATAATAGGCGACATTCGCGATCCCGCGAGCGTGGATCGCGCTCTCGACGGCATCGACTCGGTTTATCACTTTGTCGCCGCGGTTGGTGTCGGGCAGAGCATGTATCGGATTGCGGAGTACACCAGCATTAATAACTTAGGTACCGCGGTTCTATTGGAAGCTCTGGTCAAGCGTCGGGTGGAAAGGTTGATTGTCGCGTCGAGCATGAGTGTTTACGGCGAGGGTCTCTACAAAGACTCATCCGGAACCATCCGCGCCGCCGCCGAACGAACCCAAGAGCAATTGCGGCTAGGCGATTGGGAAGTTCGCGACGAACGCGGCGAGCCGCTTACTCCATTGCCCACTCCCGAAAGCAAACCTATTTCGCTCTCTTCCGTCTATGCGCTTTCGAAATACGACCAGGAGCGGATGTGCCTGATGGTGGGGCGCGCTTATGGTATCGATACCGTTGCATTGCGCTTCTTCAATGTTTATGGGCCCAACCAGGCGCTCTCAAATCCGTATACCGGCGTGCTCAGTAATTTCGCCTCGCGCCTGCTCAACGGCAAGCCGCCGCTGATCTTCGAGGACGGCAAACAGAAGCGCGATCTAATCGATGTTCGAGATGTCGCGCGCGCGTGCAAACTGGCGCTCGAAGTTCCCGGAACTGCTTTTCAGGTGATGAACATCGCGACCGGGCGCCCTCTGACGATTTCCGAAATTGCCGCGCGCATGGCGCGGTTGCTTGGCAAACCGCGCTTGCAGCCCGAGATCAAGGGCAAGTACCGCTCGGGCGACATCCGGCACTGTTACGCGGATATCGCGCTCGCCGGGAGCATCCTGGGTTTTGAGCCGGCGGTGACGCTCGAAGACGGCATCGAGAATCTGGCGGCGTGGCTGGACGGGCAGGTCGCCATCGATCGCGGGGTCGAGGCGCGGGCCGAACTCGCGGCACGCGGCTTGATGGTATGAGCGCTGTTCTTGGCCCGGTTTTGGGTATGGTCGAATGGTTTCAATCGGGTGATCGCCAGCGAGTAAATCGGGTTCTGGCGGATCTGAAATCATTGAAAATTTCCGATCTGCGCACCGGAATTTCCTGGGCCGATTGGAACCGCTCCGCGGGCGATGGTTGGTACGCGTGGCTCCTGCCGCGATTGGCGGAACAGATCCGTATTTTACCTTGTTTCACCGGCACTCCTCCATCGCTTGGCATCGTTCCGAAAACTTCTTCGCCGCCGCGACGTCATGGAAAAAAAGTCCTTCTTGCGGGAACCAGCGCGTCCAATTCCACCTGGCTCCGGCTAATGTGCAAACGCGGCGACATGCACAACTTCGATGCCGTCGGCGTGCATGGATTCCCCGGCAACTCCGAATCTCCGTGGAAAAGTTGGTCCGCGGTGCTCAGCGATGTCCGTCAAATTCTCGACCAATCCCACATCAAAGCTGCAATCTGGATTACGGAAACGGGCTCGTCCACCTGGCGACGCGGGGAGCCCTCGCAACTGCTGGCTCTGATGGATGCGGTGGAATCCGGGGCGGATCGGGTTTACTGGCGCGAGCTTCAGGATGATTCAGGCGCGGTTCGCGAAGACGAGCGAACGCGGTACTACGGGTTGAAACGCGTGGATGGCGCGCCCAAGCTGCTGTTTCGTCTCCTCGAATCGGGCGGAGTTAACGCGGTGCGGGCGGAAATGCAGTCGCACTTGCTCCATCACGCTTCGCGACAGACCCTCATCACCGGAGGCGCGGGTTTTATCGGCACGAACCTCGCCCGACGGCTGTTGAATGCGGGGCATTCCGTTATGGTGCTGGATAATCTTTCGCGCCCCGGGGTCGAGCAGAATCTGGCGCGGCTTCAGCGGGATTTTCCAAATCGGCTTGACGTCGCGATCGAAGACGTGCGCAACGCCGGCGCCGTGCGCAAGGCCGTCCGCAACGCAAGCCAGGTATTTCATTTTGCCGCGCAAGTTGCGGTGACGACCAGTCTTAAAAATCCCCTCCACGATTTTGAAGTGAACGTGCGCGGAACGCTGAATCTGCTTGAGGCCTTGCGCGGGCTCCCCGCGCCGCCTCCGCTGATTTTCACGTCGACCAATAAAGTGTACGGCGGCTTGGAAGACATTCCGCTACGCCTGAACTGTACCCGCTATCTGCCGTCCGATTCCACGCTGGGAACCGGCATCGGCGAACAACGCAAACTCGATTTTCATAGCCCTTATGGATGCTCGAAAGGCGCGGCCGACCAGTACGTGCTCGACTACGCCCGCACCTTTGGCATGCCGGCCGTTGTCTTCCGCATGAGTTGCATTTACGGGCCGCATCAGTTCGGCACCGAAGACCAGGGCTGGATCGCGCACTTCCTGATCCGTGCCATCGAGCGAAAGCCGATCGTGCTGTACGGTGATGGCATGCAGGTTCGCGACGTGCTGTTCGCCGAGGATCTAGTGGATGCGTTTCTTCTGGCGCAATCGAACATGCAAACGCTATCGGGACAAGCCTTCAACATCGGCGGCGGACTGGGCAATACGACGAGTCTGCTTGAACTGATGGATCTGATTGCCTCGATTAGCGGGGACAGGCCGCAAATCGGCGTCGCCGATTGGCGGCCCGGCGACCAGCGCTACTACGTTTCCGATACGCGAAAATTTAAAGCCGCCACCGGGTGGGCGCCGAAAGTTCCCGTCCGCGAAGGCGTGGAGAGATTGTATCGATGGTTGCTCGAAAGCCGTGGAATGGCGCTCCCGGCAGTCGCGGCGGCGGGAAGACCCTATGAGATACTTACTTCTCAATCCCAATTGGACGTTTGACGGCAGCATCTATTTCGGCTGCCGCGAACCGCATCTACCTCTCGAATACGGCTACTCCAAGCTACTGCTCGAGCGCGAGGATCATGAGGTTCGGATAGTCGATGGGCAGATCGAGAATCTTTCACGCGACGAGATCCGGGAGCGGGTAGCCGACTTTCACGCGGATTTCCTGGTCGTAACGACCGCGCCAAGTTATCTATTTTGGCGTTGCGCTCCGCCCGAACTTCGCGTGCCGCAGCAGAGTTTACAGGATCTTCGGGGACTTGCTCGCCAAACGATTGCCGTAGGTCCGCACGCATCGACCACACCGCGCGCGACATTGCGGAAACTTGCAGTCGATGCGGTGGTGATGGGTGAGTGCGAAGAGATTCTACCCAGATTCGCGCACGCGCGACGGATCGTGCAAACGATGCCGCACGCCTCGGACATGGCCGCGCTGCCCGCGCTTGCCTGGCCGGACGAAATCATCGCGAAGCATCGTCATCACCATCATCGCTTCGATGCGGCGCCGGCCGGACCGGGCGCGGAAATGGAGACCTCGCGCGGGTGTCCGTATCACTGCACTTTTTGCGCGAAGGATAATTTTCGCAATTTGTTCCGCCGCCGTCCGCTTGCGATTGTACTCGAAGAACTGGATCGCCTGATCGCGCAAGGCGTCGAATACATATATTTCATCGATGAAATTTTTCTTCCCAATCGCGAACTGTTGGAAGCGTTCGCCGCGCGCGAATTCAAATTCGGCGTGCAGACCAGAATCGACTTGTGGAACGAGCCGATGCTCGATCTACTGGGCCGCGCGGGCTGCGTTTCGATCGAAGCGGGCGTCGAAAGCATTACCGAAGAAGGCCGCGATCTTCTCGACAAGAAGTGCAAAATGTCCACCGAAGGGCTGGCCCAGCGCTTGATCTACGCCAAGGGCCGCGTGCCGTTCGTTCAGGCGAATTTGCTCAAAAGCCGCCATGACGATCCCGCCGAACTCACCGCTTGGCGGAACCATTTGCGCGCGTCGGGAGTGTGGGCCAATGAGCCGGTGCCGCTGTTCCCGTATCCCGGATCGCCCGATTACACGCGCCGATGGGGCGCGCCCGACGATCGCGCCTGGGAGCGCGCGCACGTGCACTATTTGAATTCATTCGCGCAATTCAGCGATGTGCAGGAGCAACAGCCGATGCCGCTATGCCGGATCGAGCTGTGAATTCGATCCTGATGAGCGCCGACACCGTCGGCGGCGTTTGGACATTCGCGCTGGAGTTGACGCGCGCGCTCGCGGCCTACAACGCAAACATTTCGCTCGCCACAATGGGGCGAAAATTGGACGCGGGGCAATGGCGGGAAGCGAATCGGATCTCAAACCTTGAAATCTTCGAAAGCGATTTCAAGCTGGAGTGGATGGACAATCCGTGGGACGATGTGCGGCGCGCGGGCGATTGGCTGCTTTCGCTCGAAGCCCGGATCAAGCCCGATGTCGTTCACTTAAACACGCTCGTTCACGGAGCGCTGCCGTGGACCGCGCCAACGCTGCTTACCGGACACTCGTGCGTGCTCTCCTGGTGGCAGGCGGTGAAGCGCGAGCAAGCTCCGCCGGAGTGGGATCGCTATCGTGTGGAAGTGGCGCGCTCTCTCAATGCGGCAGGCTTGATCACGGCTCCGACGCGCGCGATGCTGGACGAGCTACGCGAGCAATACGACTTTTCCGCCGATGCGGTCGTGGTACCGAACGGAGCGGAGCCGCCCCGCTGTAACGCTGTTAAAGAACCGCTGATCCTCGCCGCCGGCCGGCTCTGGGATGAGGGCAAGAACATCGCGGCTCTGGATCGCATCGCATCGCTTCTTCCCTGGCCCGTTTACTTGGCGGGAGAGAAAGGCGCTGCAAGCTCCGCCACCATGCTTGGGCGCATTTCTTCCGAGGAACTCGCCCACTGGTACGCGCGCGCCTCCATCTACTGTTTGCCCGCGCGCTACGAGCCGTTCGGCCTCTCGATTCTCTAAGCCGCGCTTTCCGGATGCGCGCTAGTCCTGGGCGACATCCCAAGCCTGCGCGAAGTCTGGGGCGAGGCGGCGATATTCGTGGCCCCGGACGACCATGGGCGGCTCGAATCGGCCTTGCGATCGTTGATCGCGGATGACGCACGGCGCGAATCGATGGCTACCCGCGCACTTCGGCGCGCTTCGCGATTCCCTTCCGAGCGCATGGCCGAAGGGTACGCGGAGGCGTACCGGAAGGTTGCCGTCCCAGCCCTATGCGCATCCTGATTTTCTGCCATTCCATTCTGTCGGATTGGAATCACGGCAATGCGCACTTTCTTCGTGGCATTACGACTGAACTGATGCGGCGCGGCCACGTCGTGAAAATTTTCGAGACCGAAAATGCCCGGAGTTTGCGGAACCTTCTCGCGGATCGCGGGGAAGCTGCGATCAGCGCATTCCGGACAGCTTACCCGGGCATCGATGTAACGCGTTACCACTTAGCCGCGCTCGATCTTGCGAGCGAACTCGATCGCGCGGACATCGTACTCGTGCATGAATGGAACGACCACGATCTGGTGCGCCGCATCGGCGAACATCGCGCGCGAGGCGGTGCGTACAAGCTGCTGTTCCACGACACGCATCACCGCGCCGTTACGGATCGGGCGAGCGTGGCGCGTTACGATCTTCGCGATTACGATGGCGTTCTCGCATTCGGGGGCGTGATCCGCGATTTGTACTTGTCGCGGGGTTGGGCCAGGCAGGCGTGGACCTGGCACGAGGTGGCGGATACCAACGTTTTCCACCCTCGCGAGAACCATCGCTATGAAGGCGACCTAGTCTGGATCGGCAATTGGGGCGATGATGAGCGCACCTCGGAGCTCGAACAATTCTTGCTCGGTCCGGTTAGAGATCTTAGGTTGAAAGCCCGAGTGTACGGCGTTCGTTATCCCGATTCCGCGCGCGCCGCTCTGGCCGATGCGGGAATTGAGTATTGCGGATGGCTTCCGAATTTCCAAGCGCCGGATGTCTTTGCCAAGTTTCGAGTGACTGTTCATGTGCCGAGACGCCCGTATGCGACCGCGCTCCCGGGCATTCCGACGATCCGCATTTTTGAAGCGCTCGCTTGTGGCATTCCGCTGGTCAGCGCACCGTGGGACGACACTGAGGATCTGTTTACGCCGGGCGAAGATTTCCTGGTTGCGAAAAGCGGAGAAGAGATGAAGCAGCGGTTGTCCGATTTACTTGCGAATCCCGAAAGGGCGCGCCGAATCGCGAACCACGGTCTGGAAACAATCCGCAAACGTCACACCTGCGCTCACCGGGTAGATGAACTGATGAGCGTTTGTGGCCAGGAAAATTGAAAAATGAATATCGCCTTCTTCGGCTCCAGCCTCACGTCCGCCTATTGGAACGGAGCGGCCACGTATTATCGGGGCGTCATCCGCGCACTCGATGCCCGCGGTCACCGCATCACTTTCTATGAGCCGGACGCCCTACAACCGCCAGCAACACCGCGATCTCGAAGAGAATCCGCCGTGGTGCCGCGTGGTCGTATACCCGGCGCAGAACGAAGATGCCGTTTATGCCGCTCTTGAGCAGGCCCGCGCCGCCGACCTGATTGTAAAAGCCAGCGGCATCGGCATTTTCGATGAACTTCTGGAGCGCGAGGTGCTTCACGCCCGCCGTCCGGGAGCGCTAGCGGCGTTTTGGGACGTGGACGCTCCGGCGACGCTTGATCGCGTCGAGAGCAATCCTGGTGACGCATTCAAGCCGCTGATCCGCGCGTACGATCTCATCCTCACGTATGGCGGCGGAGATCCCGTCGTTCGCGGCTATCAGAAACTCGGCGCGCGCGAGTGCGTGCCGGTCTACAACGCGCTCGATCCTTCCACCCATTTTCCGGTCTCGCCCGACCCGCGCTTCGAATCCGATCTGGCCTTCATCGGAAACCGGCTGCCGGATCGCGAAGCGCGCGTGGACGAGTTCTTCTTCCGCGCAGCTACGGAGTCGTCGGAACGAGCCTTTCTGCTCGGCGGCGCCGGCTGGGGCGGCAAGCCGAAACCCGCGAACGTGCGGTACATGGACCACGTGTACACGCGAGATCACAATGCATCGAACTCCACGCCGTTGGCGGTCTTGAACGTGTGTCGCGAAAGCATGGCGCGCTACGGATTTTCTCCGCCCACCCGCGTGTTCGAATCCGCCGGCGCCGCTGCGTGTCTGATTACCGACGAATGGGAAGGCATTGAAAACTTTCTCGAGCCCGACCGCGAAGTACTTGTTGCGCGCGATGGAATGGAAGTCGCGGAACACGTGAAGTCCTTGACGCCGGAACGCGCCCGCAAAATTGGACGCGCGGCGTTGCGCCGCATCGCGGCCGAGCACACTTACGATCGTCGCGCCGAGCAACTGGAAGCATTGCTCGATTCGCATCAATCGACTCGTCGGCTAATCGGCGCGGAGGCCGCCTTGTGAATTTCGTCTTCCTCGGCCTGTCCGTCACTTCGTCCTGGGGCAACGGGCACGCCACTACCTACCGCGGGTTGATGCGCGGACTTTCCGAGCGTGGGCACGACGTTCTGTTTCTTGAGCGCGACGTGCCATGGTACGCCGAAAATCGCGACATACGCCATCCACCCCATGGACGGACCGAGCTTTATTCGAGCCTCGATGAATTGAAGGACCGCTTTGCGCGCGACGTGGCGAGCGCCGATTTCGTGGTCGTCGGCTCGTACGTTCCCGACGGTGTCGCAATCGGCGAATGGGCGATCGCGACCGCCAAGGGTGTCACCGCGTTTTACGATATCGATACGCCGGTCACGCTTGCGAAACTGGATCGCGGCGACACGGAATACCTGTCAGCCGATCTCGTTCCGCGATATCAGCTTTACCTCTCGTTCACTGGCGGCCCCACGCTCGCCCGCATTCAGCGGCAATATGGATCGCCTTGCGCGAAGGCGCTCTACTGTTCGGTCGACCCGTCCATCTATCATCCCGAGCCGGGCGCTCCCGAGTGGGATTTGGGATATCTTGGCATCTACAGCGACGACCGTCAACCCGCTCTCGACGACCTCCTGCTGCTGCCGGCCGAGCGTTGGAAGGAAGGACGCTTCGTTGTCGCGGGTCCACTGTATCCCGATTCCAGCGCGTGGCCCGGGAACGTGGCACGGATCGAACATCTCTCACCTGCCGGTCATCGAGCGTTCTACAACACGCAGCGGTTCACGTTAAACGTGACGCGAAAAGAGATGGCCCGCGCCGGGTATTCGCCGAGCGTGCGGCTATTCGAGGCGGCCGCGTGCGGCGTGCCGATCCTCAGCGATTATTGGGAAGGGCTGGACACGTTCTTCGAGATCGGACGCGAAATTCTGGTGGTCCGTTCGCCGGAGGAAACGCTACGCTATCTAACCGGAATGGCCGACGAGGAACGCGCGGAGCTCGGCCGCCGGGCTTGCGGGCGCGTGCTGGCGAAGCATACGTCCGCGCACCGCGCCGCCGAGCTGGAAACCTATGCGATGGATTTAATCGAACGCCGCGGCCGAAAATTCTATGACCACGTTTCTGTTGATCCGGCACGCGGCCACCGCAATGGTCGGACACGCGATCTCCGGCCGACAGCCGGGAATCCACCTGAACGCGGAGGGACGACAACAGGCGGAGCGGCTCGCGCATCGAATCGGCCGGCGGCTGAAAAGGACACCCCTCACGGCCATCTATAGCAGCCCGCTCGAGCGCGCCATGGAAACGGCGGCGCCGATCGCCCAGTTGACGGGGTTGCCCGTCGAAACCTCCGAAAGATTCGCTGAGATTCAATTCGGCGAGTGGACGGGCCGAACGCTCGACGAGTTATCGGATGTCCCCGAATGGCGGCGCTTCAACACGCAACGCGGCATGACGCGAATTCCCGGAGGCGAGCACATGCTCGAAGTGCAATCGCGCGTTATAACGGAGATCGAAACGTTGCGTTTGCGGCATCCTGACGGATCGGTCGCAATCGTGAGCCACATGGACGTAATCAGGGCCGCCATCGCGCATTTCGCTGGAATTCATTTGGATCTTATTTTCCGGTTCGACATTGCTCCCGCTTCCATCAGCATCGTCGAAATAAGCGAGCGCGATCCGCGAATTCTGCTGCTGAACGACACTGGAGACGACACTGGAGAATACTTGTGAAGATAGTTGTCTTCGGTCTCTCCATTAGTTCTTCATGGGGAAACGGACACGCGACGCTCTGGCGCGGATTGTGCCGCGGCCTTGTAAAACTGGGCCATCGGCCCGTTTTTTTCGAACGCGACGTTCCCTATTACGCGGCTCACCGCGACTATGATGAACTGCCGGGCGGACTCCTCTACGTTTACCCGGATTGGGAATCGGCGCTGCCGCGCGCCCGCGTTGAACTGTCCGATGCCGATGTCGCGATGGTGACATCCTACTGTCCCGATGGCGCGGCCGCGTCGGAGTTAGTGCTGTTGTCGAACGTCCCCGTTCGCGCATTTTACGATCTCGATACGCCGGTTACTCTAGACCGCCTTCGTTCGGGACAAACCGTCGATTATCTTCCCTCGCGGGGTCTTCGCGATTTCGATATCGTGTTGAGTTACACGGGGGGCGCAGCGCTGTCCGAACTACGCGGCCGGCTCGGAGCGCGTCGCGTCGAGCCGCTCTATGGCAGCGTCGACCCGCTAGTGCACAAACCGGTCGAACCGCTCGCCGGCGATGGCGCCGATCGCCCGTACGATCTCTCTTATTTGGGAACGTACGCCGAAGATCGACAGCAAGGCGTGAACGATCTCTTCATCGAGCCCGCGCGGCGCATGCCGGCGCGCCGTTTTCTGCTGGGAGGCGCTTCGTATGGCGGCAGTTTCCCGTGGACCGACAATATTTTCTTCCAACATCACATCGCGCCCGCCGGGCACACGGCCTTCTATTGCTCCGCCGATTTGACGTTGAACGTCACGCGACGGGCCATGCGCGAAATGGGCTGCTGTCCTTCGGGCCGTCTATTTGAAGCGGCCGCGTGCGGCGTAGCCGCAATCAGCGATGCGTGGGAAGGTCTCGACCGGTTTTTCACTCCGGGTTCGGAGATTCTGATTGCGCACGGACCGCAAGACGTGATCGACGCGCTCGAAATGCCTCATCAGCAACGGAAGAAATTAGGCTCCGCCGCGCGCGAGCGCACGCTCGCCGAACACACGTCGGATAAACGCGCGATTGAGATGGAAGCGCTCTTGCAATCCGTGTACTCTATGAACTCTCGATCCGCGGAGGAAGTCGAAGCCTGATATGTGGGGAATTATTCCAGCGGCGGGGATCGGCAGCAGAATCCATCCCCTTGCCTTTTCAAAGGAATTGCTGCCCGTCGGGAGCAGCCATGAAGGCGATTTCGAACGGCCCCGCGCGGTCAGCGACTATTTGTTGGAACGCTTGATTCTAGGCGGGGCGACGAAAATCTGCTTCGTCATCTCGCCGCGTAAATCCGACATTTTGGAATACTACGGAAGCAAGGTGGATTCGGCGCATACCTGTTACGTCGTGCAGCCGCGTCCCGAGGGCCTGTGCGATGCCATCTTCACTGCCCTGCCATTCATCGACCCATCCGAGACAGTGTTGGTGGGCCTTCCCGACACGGTGTGGTTTCCGTCCGACGGTTTTTGCGCGCTCCCTGACGACGTGCTGTCGTTTCTGCTTTTCCCGGTGGAGCAACCGGAACACTTCGATGCCGTCGTCACGGACGAATCGGGTAAGGTACTCGAAATTCAAGTAAAGCAGCCCGGCGCAACCTCCCATTGGGTTTGGGGCGCATTCAAATTGCCTGGCACTATCTTGCACGACTTGCATACGCTTTGGCGCGATCGAGACGGGGCCGACCAGTATATCGGCACTTTGGTGAACGCCTATTTATCGCGCGGCGGTCATGGCGTTGGTGTTCGCGCCGGCACGTCGTATCTGGATGTCGGCACCCTCACCGGATACCGCGCCGCATTGCGGGTCTTAGGCGATTCGGAGGCCATCCATGACCTGCGATGAGATCCAGCGGCGAGTGAACGAACTGGGGCCGTGGTTTCACAATATGGACCTGGACGGCATCAGTACCGCGCCGGATCATTTTCTGGGCGATTATCCTTCCTGCAAGTGGCGTTCGTTCGCGCACGCGATTCCATCGGATCTGCGGGGCAAAACCGTGCTCGATATCGGCTGCAATGCCGGTTTCTATGCTATCGAGATGAAGCGGCGCGGGGCCGATCGCGTGGTTGCGATCGACTCCGACGACGACTATCTCGCGCAGGCTCGTTTCGCGGCCGAAGTAAGCGGCTCCGAAATAGAGTTTCGAAATCTGTCGGTCTATCGCGTCTCGGAACTCGAAGAAAAATTCGATCTGGTGCTGTTCATGGGCGTCCTGTATCACTTGCGGCATCCACTGCTCGCCTTGGATCTGCTGCACCGCCACGTGACGAAAGATCTGCTCGTGTTTCAGTCGCTGCTTCGCGGCGGCGATCGCGTGATGCGGGTTGAAGAGGATTATCCGTTCTCCGAAACGGAAATCTTCGAGCGACCGGAATTTCCGCGCATGTACTTCGTCGAGGACCGCTATGCGCGGGATCCGACCAACTGGTGGTTCCCCAATCGCGCCTGCGCCGAAGCCATGGTGCGCAGCGCCGGGTTCGAGATCCTCAACCACCCCGAACCCGAAGTGTTCGTCTGCCGCCGGCTGGATCGAGAGAGCCACTGCCTTGATTGAAGCGGCGATGTTTTGGAACGAGCCGAACAATCTTTCCCACTGGGATTTCGAAATGGATCCCGGCTGGAAAATATTCGCGGATACCGTGAAGGCCGGCGCGAGCGCGGTCGCGGCGGAATCTCCCTCACTGACGCGCGTGCTCGGCGGCATCTCTCCCATCGACCCTGGCTTTATCCAGAACATGGAGCGCCAGTGCGTGCTTCGACAACTCAATGCGGTGGCGGTGCACGGGTTTCCGCTCGATTGGAATCACTGGACCATTCACGAATGGCCGGATAAGCTGAGAGAGATTCAAACGGTCACCAATCTCCCCGTTTGGGTATCGGAAGTCGGCGTTTCTTCTTTCGGCGCGGAGGAAGTTCAGGAATTCGGGCTGCGCCGGACGGCCGAGTTGCTGATCGGCAGATCCCCGCGCATTCACTGGTACAGTCTTTACGACCTGCCTCGCGCATGGCCCGCCACCACGCGCCACCGGGAAGCGGAGGGCTCATCGTACTATCGGCATTTTTACATGGGCTTGCTACGCGAAGACGGCTCTCCGAAGGCCGCGTTGCGGCAGTTTCGAGAATACGCGCCCGCGCTCGGCATCTGCCAGTGGTTTCATTTTGAAGACCCTCGTCTCGAAGATGGCGTGAAGCGGCTGACGGATCTCGGCGTGAAGCGCTTGCGCACCGGGCTGAGTTGGTCTGACAGTCTTCGGCCCCACGCCGAACAGTGGTTTGATAAACAGATGAAAGCGCTGGAACCGTTCGAGGTCACCGTGACATACTGTTTCACTCCGGATTCCCGCGGCTTGCGGGCGGATCATACCAGTCCGCCGCGCGATCCGCGTGAATTCGGCGATTTCTGCGGCCGAATGACGCGACGCTATGCTTGAGGCTTGCGCGACCGCATGATTCCCTGGAGCGATTCCGACCGCGTCGCCATTGTCGCGGCACACCCGGACGATGAAGCGATCGGCGCCGGCGGACATTTCCCGCAGCTCCGGAGCGCGATGTTCATCCACGTCACCGATGGCGCGCCGCGCAACGGCCGCGATGCCGCCGCTCTCGGTTTCGGCTCGCCGCACGAATACGCTCGCGCGCGCGCCGATGAGCTCGCGGCTGCTCTGGCTCTCGCTGAAATCGATAAAACCCAGTGTCGCGAGGCGGGGATGGTCGATCAGGAATCGTCGTTCCAACTTTGCCGCCTGACGTATTGCCTGGTCGATTTTTTTCGCGATCGCCAAACCACCGCCGTGCTCACGCATCCGTATGAGGGCGGCCACCCAGACCACGATTCGACCGCGTTCGCCGTCCGCGCCGCTTGCCGGCTTATCGAAAAAGATGGCGCGACTCCGCCGGAGGTTATCGAATTCACGTCCTATCACAATCGCAATGGCGAGATCGAAGTTGGCCGGTTTCTCCCGGGCAGCGGCGGCGCGGGCGCCGGTATCGATCTCTCCGAAGCGTTGCGCGATCTCAAGCGGCGCATGTTCGATTGCTACACGAGCCAGCGCCAGGTACTCGAAATATTTCCGATTGAATCGGAGCGGTTCCGCCGCGCGCCGGTTTACGACTTCACTCAGCCGCCTCACGCGGGCGAGCTCCATTACGAGCGTTTCGACTGGGGCATGGATGGCGCGCTCTGGCGCGATTTGGCCGCGCAGGCCGCGCTGCGATTGGCGCTCTGACGCGCGCGGTAGGATAGGGGTGGAGGGTATATGACCAGCCCCAATCCATTCGCTATTATCGATCCGCCGGTCTCGGAGAAGGATCCTGTCTGTGGCATGAGCGTGAATCCCGCCCGAGCCGCGGCCACGTTCGAATACGAGGGCCGCCGGTACTACTTCTGCCGCGCGGGTTGCCGCCAAAAGTTCGCGTTAGACCCTGGACAATACCTGAATAAGAACTCCACGCCTGCCGAAACGGTTACAGCGGCCGGGTACACCTGTCCCATGCATCCCGAGATTGTTCGAGACAGGCCCGGCGCGTGCCCGCTCTGCGGCATGGCGCTCGAGCCCATCGCCGTGACGGCAGAAGTCGATAATACGGAACTGCGCGACATGACGCGCCGGTTCTGGATCGCCGCCGCGCTCACCGCGCCATTGCTCGTCTTCATGTTTTTCGCCTGGATGCCGATGGGGGCGATTCTCTGGATCGAGTTCGCGCTCGCGACTCCGGCGGTTTTATGGGCCGGCTGGCCGCTATTCGAGCGGCCTGGGCTTCGGTCGTGAATCGAAGTCCCAACATGTTCACGCTGATCGGAATCGGCGCGGGCACCGCTTATTTCTACAGCGTTGCCGCCCTAGTTTTTCACTTGGGACACGATCTCTACTTCGAGCCCGCAGCCGTGATCGTCACCCTGGTACTGCTCGGCCAAGTGCTCGAATTGCGCGCCCGCGGCCAGACCACGAGTGCGCTGAAAGCGCTGCTAGGTCTCGCTCCGAAGACAGCCCGCCGCATCGGCGAGCTCGATCGGGAAGAAGACGTTCCACTCGAGCAAGTGCACGCCGGCGACCGTCTCCGCGTTCGTCCCGGCGAGAAAGTGCCCGTGGATGGAACGGTTATCGAGGGGGCCAGTTCCGTCGATGAATCGATGGTCACGGGCGAATCCATACCGGTCGAAAAACAAGCCGGAAGCAGGATTACCGGCGGGACCGTGAACGGCACTGGCGGATTCGTCATGACTGCCGAGCGCGTGGGGAGCGAAACACTGCTTTCGCAAATCGTGCGGATGGTGAGCGAGGCGCAGCGGACGCGCGCTCCCATCCAGCGTTTGGCCGATGTCGTGGCCTCTTATTTCGTGCCGGTCGTCATCGCGATCTCATTATTGACGTTTGCCGGTTGGGCGATCTATGGACCCGAGCCGCGGCTGGCGCACGCGCTCGTGAACGCGATTGCGGTGCTGATTATCGCCTGCCCCTGCGCGCTGGGACTGGCAACCCCCATGTCGATCATGGTGGGCGCGGGGCGCGGCGCCTCCGCCGGCGTGCTCATTCGGAACGCGGAA
>JBPCKZ010000122.1:0-14767 GCA_051003795.1 Bryobacteraceae bacterium
TTCAAGACGTTACTCACAGGACGGAGGGTAGCGCCCTCGCGTCAGAAGTTAACGTCCTGGACAGCGGTTTATCGTTGGCCGGTTTTGAAGTGACCCTCTATGGCCGGTTTTGGGTGACCGCCGAGGACCGACAAGCACGAGCTAAATCGGCCTAATGGAATAAACGGAATAATTCCTACGCAATTTTCGGACGACCGTCGTCTGGCACTCGCTCTGAGGGTGGAGCTTTCGGCGCTGGTCGGTCAGCCCACATGAGTAGGTACGGTTTAATCTTCTCCAACCTTTCCTTGGCAGTATTCAAATCTTTTTGCATCGTGGTGATTGCCTGCTTGTTATCTGCGGCTCCCTGCATGCGGGTCAGGTTTGGAAAAGTCAGACCCTGCTCGTAGGCCTCCCACTCTCTGGAGACAACGATGAGCCCGATCATAAGACTCAAAGCACCTTTCTTGAAGTGCCCATCTGTTTCCACGAGTGATCGTATTTCGCCCACGGCACCTAATCTAGGCGGCCTCGCGCCGCGCATTCGAACTAATCCTTACCGAACGTGTAAAAGTCGTAATTGATTTTCCACGTCGTTTCTTCACCCGGTTCGACGCGCAGGTGAACGTAAGGCTCGGGACACGCGACCGTCCGGATCGACCAGAAAACCACTTTCGCGAGGGGCGTATCGCCGGTGATCCTGACCCCCGCCCCCGATTTGCGATTCTCAATCCGGATGTCGTAATCTTTCGCTCTAACGCCGTATCCTTCCACTTCGGAAAACACGCTTTCCCCTTTTTCCAGCTCGCGCGCATAGGTAATTTCGTGTCCCCGGACCTCACCGCCGTTTTTCAATGGTTGCGCGGGCTTTGGGTCGAAGGTGAATTTAATTGCCATGTCCGGCCCAACCACTTCGCGATCGATCACGAAGAAATTGTGGTTGTACTGCAGTGTGTCGATGATCTTTTTTCCGGTGTTCTTCAACGCGTGCTCAAGCACCAGTTCCGGCTTTCCTTTGGTCAGCCGGAGTGTCTTGCGATAGATGTAGCCATATCCGTCCTCGGAGGTTAGTTCTTGCGTGAACTCGATCCAATCGGGGCCGCTGCGCGTGGCGCGCTTCCCCGGATCCACGATGTCGTAGGTCTCGAACCGCCGGTATCCTTTCTCATCGGGTTTGCGGACGATGCCAACTCCGATCCGTATGAATGTGCCGCCCGGTTTCGCATCGTCGTAGCCAAGGCCCGCGTCATTGCTGAGAAACTCTTCGACCGGCCCGGCGATCGCATCGTGAATCTTCGGATCGTGGCGCTCGTACCATTGCCCGAAATACTCATGACCCTTGTATTGCAGACTCGCGATTATTCCGGACCAGTCGAAGCGCGTGCCCTGGTAGGAGCCGTGCCCGGCATCCGGCAGCATAATCCTGGCGTGGATCGTGCCGTTCGAAATTTCGGCTTCAGGGTAGTCCGCCGCCGATAGAAGGCCGCTAGTCAATCCGGCGGCAACGTACATGAGAATCGGAGTTCGCATCGCGCCAGCTTATCGCAAATGACTGGATTGCTGGTAGTCTATCGTGCATGAACCGCTTTCTCCCGGCGGCAATTGTGGCCGTCCTAATCCCCTGCTCAGGCAGTCCGGCCGAAGAACCGCAGCCGCGCGTAGCCGTTCCCGGAAACGCCGGGCAACCTCCATCCGATGCGGTCGTGCTGTTCAACGGCAAAGATTTATCCGCGTGGGTCTATCGCGATGGGCGCCCCGCCGGATGGCCCATTGTTGACGGCGCGCTGGTCTGCAAGAGCGGGACGGGGAACATTCTGAGCAAGCGCAAAATGCGGAGCGCGCAGATTCACGTGGAATTCGCGACGCCTTACATGCCGGAGGCAAAAAGCCAGGCGCGCGGGAACAGCGGAGTCTACCTGCAGGGCCGGTATGAGATTCAGATTCTGGATTCGTACCGGAATCCAACCTATGCGAACGGATCGTGCGGAGCGCTCTACGGACAGTACGCGCCGCTGGTGAATGTGTGCCGGAAGCCCGGCGAATGGCAGACGTACGACATCGTGTTCCACGCGCCGCAATGCGATGGGTCGGGGAAGCTCTCGAAGCCGGGAACGGTTACGGTGCTGCAAAATGGCGTGCTGGTTCAAGATCGCGTGACCATTCAGGGCATAACCAGGAGCGGCAATGAGGACAACATTTGCGACGAGGGATCTCTCATGTTGCAGGACCATTTCCACCCGGACGTCAAGGAGACTTTCATGCAATTCGGAACATCTGGTATCGACCGCTGGCCGAAACGCCGTAATAAAATACATGAATGGCTCGCGGTTGGGAGAGCAAGTCCATAGAAGACCAGATCGACGCCGCCGACCGCCGGAAATCCGAAGCTGCCCCACGCCGTCCCACGCCCGAGGAGATTGAGCGCGAAAGCCTGATGCTGCAGCGCAAGCGCGTGTTGGAGGTGATTGAGCGGAGTCAAAACCCGCGCTATGTGGAACAACAACGGAAGGCTTTGGCCTACCTCGAAGGCAAGCTAAGAGAACTAGCGCCGTAAACCTACACGCGCAGGAACCATTTCCCGCGATACATTCCCCACGCGATTAGAAACATCAGCGCGGTATAAGCGATTGCGTATAGCAGCGAAGCGTCGATGGGCGAAGCGAGCGGCGCGAACAGGCTGCGATAGAGCCACTCGCGGAGCGACACCGCGGTTGCGCCGCGCCCCCATCGGATGCTTCCGAAAATTTCGTCCAGGAGCTCCGATGCCATGTAGACCGCAATCGCATTCATCCCCATGATCGCGAAGGGGCGGAAGACTTTCCTGTAGCCAAGTTCGTCGGCCGCCCAGACGAACATGGCGAAAATTACCGAATCCAGTCCGGCCATGAATACGGAAAAAGAACTGGTCCACAACTTTTTGTTGATTGGCAGCCAAAGGTTGCAGAACAGTCCAATGGCGATCAACGCATTCCCGGCGATAAATAGCCAAGTGGTCCGCTCGGATAGAACCCGCTTGGAGCGGAGTATCTGTCCGGCGATTACACCGAATAAGGTAGTTGCGATGGCGGGAAGCGTGCTGACGATGCCTTCCGGGTCCCAGGTCCGCGTCGCGGCATAGTTGTGGCGGCCTAGCACGATGCTGTCGATGTAGTGCGCGAAATTCCGCTCCACATCGAGATTTCCGGGGCCGTATCCCGGCACTGGAATCAACGTCATGATAATCCAGTAGCCGGCTAGCAGGCTCACGATCCAAAATACTTGGGCGCGCAATCCGGTGTTCAAGTAAATAGCCGCTGTAATCAGGTAGCAGATGGCGATGCGTTGCAACACGCCAAGCAGGCGCAAAGTGGAAAGATCGAATCTGGGGAAAGCGTATATCAGCAGCCCCAGCGCATACAGAATCGCCGCGCGCCGGAATACCTGTGTTAGCAAGTGCGCGCGGGACGCTCCGGATTGCAACCGCTTGGCGAGCGATAGAGTCATCGCGACTCCGACGATCCAAAGGAACGATGGGAACACGACGTCGGTGGGCGTCCAGCCGTTCCACTCGGCGTGGCGCAACGGCCCGTACACATGCGATCCGTCGCCGGCGGTGTTCACCAGAACCATCAGGGCCATGGTGGCGCCTCGGAATGCGTCTAGCGATAGCAGCCGCTGCGAACCGGTGGGCGCACGCGCGGTTTGCGGAAGGACCCCGGAGCCGGCGACCTCGGATGAGACGGCCAAATCGGGATTATACTAAATGGCGGTCAATCAAAAATGAAAAGGCGATGGAATGGGTGGGTTTGGACCGGATTTGGCGTGACCCTGCTTTCGTTTCTCAGCTACATTCCGTTTTTCATCCGGTTTCCCGCCACGCGCGATTTTCCCTGGGTTAACTTGCTTCTATTCGCCGCCGGCGGATACTTGCTGGGCATGGGGTTGAAACGGGCTTTCAGCCAACCAGACCGTTATCGCGGTAAAGTCAGCGGCGTAGTTCTGGGCGGATTGAGTCTGGCGATGGCCGCATCCTTTTGTATCGTTGCGTTTTATCTCGCCAAGGAGCTGCCAGACCCTCGTAACGCGCTCCGGACCGGTCAACCCGCGCCCGATTTCACTCTTCAAGACGCTAATGGGGGCCCGTCGCTCTATCCGAATTACTGAAGAAAGACCGCGCGGTGCTACTAATTTTCTACCGAGGTTATTGGTGACCGTTCTGCAACTCCGAGTTACAGGGTTTCGAGCGGCGGCTCGCGGATTTTCGCGCGCGGGGAGTCGGGATTGCCGCGATCAGTGTCGATTCCAGCGAAACGTCCCGCAAGCTTTGCAACAGCGAAGGGTACACTTACGATTTCCTCTCCGATCCGAAAGCGCAGGTCATCCGCAAGTTCGGCGTGCTGCATGCCGCGGGCGGGGAGGATCGCCAGGATATCGCCCGGCCCGCCGAGTTCTTGGTGGACAAGGCTGGGACGATTCAATGGGTGAACTTGACGGACGATTTGAAGACCCGAGCGCGTCCGGAAAGCATACTCGACGCGATTGACCGCTTGCGCCTTAGCTCGATTTCCTGGGTTCGCGAATGGTTAGGATCCGATCGGATTTGACGGCTTTCAACGCCTGCTTGTCCCCGCTGGGCCAGCGAATCTCCAGGTCGGCGGTCGTCGCGGCGCCCAATCCGAAGTGCAGACGCGGATCGTTACAGGAATAGAAGCTCGATTGGGCGAGCACCTCCTGCGCCTGCCGCTTGCCGCCATAGGAACAAATCACGCGAGCGCCGATCGCGCTCCGGTTGGATTGCGTTCCAACCAACTTCAACTTGAGCCAGTGATTGCCGCCCTTCAGATCGTTGCGCAGAAGAGATGGCGGCTCGTTCAGGTTGACGATCAGGACATCGATATCGCCATCGTTATCGAAATCTCCGAACGCGCATCCGCGGCTGGCATGCACGTCCGAGACGCCGGGGCCGGCCTCGTCGATCAACTCTTCCAACTTGACGTCTAACTTGGCCCCGCCTAGATTTCTAAAAATAACGCGGGGAGTTTGATACGGATAAGACGGGATCTTGGCCGCCACTTCGGGATACACGCTTCCCGTCACATAGAACAAGTCCGGATTGCCGTCGTTATCCAGATCCACGATGCCCGCGCCCCAACCGACAAACCGGGTCTCGACACCCAACCCCGAGCGGATGGTCCGATCTTCGAAGTTTCCTTTGCCGTCGTTGAGGTAGAGCACGTTGGTATCGTCCGCAAAGTGCGTCTTGAATATGTCGAGGCTGCCATCGAGGTTGATGTCCCCGACGCCGACGCCCATCCCGGCCTGCTCCATGCCGTCTTCACTGAGCGCCGCGCCACTCACCAGGCCGATCTCCTCGAACGTCCCGTCGTGCTTGTTCTGGAACAACAGACTCGGAGTCGAGTCGCAGGCGACATAGATATCCGGCCAGCCGTCGTTATCGAAATCGGCGGCAACCACGGTCATGCCATAGCCCGGAGAAGCCTTCGCAATTCCCGATTGCTTGGTGACTTCGGTGAACGTGCCGTCGCCGTTGTTCCGATACAGCGAATGCCGCCCAAACGGCAAACCGCGCGGCCCGCAGTTCACCGGAATGCCTTTCCAGGTGCAGTTGCTATCGGCGCCTTTTTTCAAAGCGTGTTCAAATTCAAAATGAAGATAGTTCGATACGAATAGGTCGAGATGTCCGTCGCGGTCGTAATCGACGAAGGAACAACCGGCGCCCCAGCGAACCTCCGCGTCGAATAGCCCGGCTTCCTTGGTTACGTCCGTGAACGTTCCGTTGCCGTTGTTGCGATAGAGCGCGTTGTGTCCGTGGAAAGTGATGAACAGGTCGTCGAAACCGTCGTTGTTGTAGTCGCCCACGGTAACGGCGGAAGCCCAACCGGTTCGTAGCAAGCCGGCTTTTTCGGTTACGTCGGCGAACGTGCCGTCGCGGTTATTCTTGTAGAGGCGGTTACTGGTTCCTTCCGGAGCTCCGGAAACTCGCGAGCCGCTCAATACCAGCAGATCCATCCAACCATCGTTGTCGTAATCGACGAAGGCGCATCCGCAGCCAACCGTTTCGATGATGTAATCCTTGCGATCGACTGGCCCGCAGATTGTACGGTTGTGCAGCCCCGCTTGCTCCGCGACGTCGACGAAGCGGGCCGGAAATGGAATGCCCGACGGCTTTCCCCGGGGCTGGGCCGTTACTTTGCGTGAGGCTATGCCTTGGCCGCGGAGGGCGGGAGCGAAGAATAGGGCGAGCAACTCGCGGCGCGAAATCCTCAACGCACCATTGTAAGGGTTGGCTATAATCGTCGGCAAAATGCGCTTGCCGATCTTTTTTCTCGCGGCTCTGATGCTATCGGGTTCCGAGGCCGATATCCTCGATCGCGCTCATCACAGCCAGGTCTTTAACGAAACTCGTAATTACCGCATCTTCCTGCCGCCCGATTACCAAACTTCAGGCAAGCGCTATCCAGTCGTTTACTGGTTTCACGGCTATAGCGAGCGATACAACCAGCCGGTAGCCGGCACTCCGCACCATAACTACGATCAAGGGAGCGATTACGGAGGCGACACGATCGCCGGTTTCGTTGGCGCTCACGATGTCATCGTGGTGAAGTGGGACGGATACAACCCGCGCCGGCCCGGAGAGGATTACCCGCGGCCTTACAACATCCAGCCGGTCGAGACCTCGCGCCAATTCCCTCTCTACTTCCCCGAACTGGTCCGCTATATCGACGCAAACTATCGCACCATTCCGGATCGGGAGCATCGCGCCACCTCGGGTCTTTCGATGGGCGGCTTCATGTCGTTTTGGATCGCGGGCAAGTATCCGGATTTAGTATCGAGCGCATCGAACTTCATGGGCTCGTCCGAATTCGTCGTGGGTCCCAAGGATTTTCCAGTGGAATACCGGCATGACGAAATGCACGGCAACTATGACGGCCTGCGGACGCGGCTGGTGACCGGCACGCGAGACTTCATCCGGTTCTATCACCAGCGGATGAATCGGATCTGGATGTTCACTCGCCCGGATTATGAGACCGAAGAGTTCGAATCGGACCACGGAACGCCTGGAATGGCGAAGACCCTCGATTTCCACATGCGGGCTTTTGCCAATCCGCCGCCGCCGCCCGTCGTTTGGAACCATATCGATGTCTATCCGAAGTTTGAGGCGTGGGATTGGTCGGTCGATTCCGATCGAACGCAACCCGGATTCACGCAGCTCGAAAACGTTTCGGCTACGGGGTTCCGATCGTGCGCGCGCGAGTGGGTTCCGGGCGGGCGCGCGCTGAGCGGAGTGAAGCTGACGATCGTTTCCGGCAGGCTCTATCCACCTGGAAAAGGGCAGACGATCACAACCATTCGCTTGCGTGATGGCGCGGTGCGGCGCGCGATACAGAAGGCGGATGCGCAAGGGCGGCTCCACTTTGAATTGGACGGCGACGATAACGAGGTGGGCATTGGAGCGGGATCGATCCTGGCCGTGGCGGGATTTGACTGGCATGGAGCGCGGTCGATGGTTCGTTTCTGCAATAAGGGCGCGACCGCTTCGGAGCCCATCGCGCTGCATTGGGAGACGCCGAACCCTGGCGTGGAATTGAAGACTGGCGAAGCAAGGCTGCCGCGAATCGAACCGGGAAAAATGGTTTCGGTTCCGGTCGCCTTCACGGTCTCGGACACAACCCGCGAAGTCGTGAAACTCTTCGCGGCAGGCCCGGGCGTGAGGCTCCCAGTGGAGATACCCGTGTTCCCGCCCGCCGCTCGCATCGACAATTTCCAAATTTCCGACGGCCGCCAATTTCGCGTCTACCAAGAGGCCGTCAAGCTGAACGATATGGCGCTCGGTTCCGGAAACGGCGATGGCAAAGCCAACCCCGGCGAGAGAATTGCCATCTTGATTCCCGATGGCGGCGATGCGGTAAACGCGTGGCGCGCCGCCGAACTATTCACCAACGATCGGTGCGTCGATCTCAGCACGCGAATTTCGGATGGATGGGCCGCCTATGATCATGTCGGCGCGTCGGTGAAGTATTCGCTGCCGCTGATTCGCGGCGATTGCCCCGCCGGGCATATTGTTCGAATGCTCGCGCGCTGGCAGCTTCCATCGAAACCCAATCACCGGGTCCGCTATGGCGCGATAGAGTTTCGCGTTCAATAACCTCAACGCGAACCTCTCTGATTCATGTGTAGCTATGAGATCATTGCGGGTGCGGTAACAATTCATCCTAATGTCGGTTATTATGGAACTGAGTTAGCTCAAGGAGGACTATTGAACGACATAGATAAGATGATTTCTCAACTGGAACAGCAGAAAGGCGCTATCGATCGCGCGCTTTCAGCGTTACGGGAAGTAGCGAGCGCGACTGAGTCTCAACCAGCCAGGTCGGCGCGCGCGGCGCATGCGCCGGCGTCCGCCAAGAGGCGCATGAGTCCCGAAGGCCGAAAACGAATCGGCGACGCCGCCCGGAAGCGTTGGGCCGCCGCGAAGAAGGCTGGACCACAATCCACCAAGAAGGCCGCGCCGGCTAGTGAACGCCGGCTGACTCCCGCCGGACGGAAGCGCTTGAGCGATTTGATGAAGGCTCGGTGGGCCAAGAAGAGGGCGGCCGCGAGGAGCGCCGCAAAGGCAGTTTAACGGGCTTGCCTGACGCGTTCCGCGACAATCGTGACTTGCATGTCGCGAACCAGCCGCACTAGTTTGTGAAGATCCGGCGCTTGCCGCGTCACGAATATTTGCGTGATTCGCTTCTGCCGCGCGTAATCCGCCACGGCTTGGGCTGGATCTTTACTCTCGATGGTCACCGCGGCAATCCGCATGTTCCGGGCAAAGTTTAAATGCCTTTCGACTTCCGCGCGCTCTCCCGCGTCCTCTCCATACTTCGCTACCGCGATCGCCGTGCACTCCGATTGTAGATAGTCGGTTACGCGCCGGCCGCGCCGCGCGCAGGCAAAGGAAGTGAAAATGGCTTCCCCCAGGCCCCAGCGGGTCGCCGTCGCCGGCACCAACAGGAGCATCGCCAACGCCGTGGTCGTTGCGTTGACAGCCCTCGCGAAATCCATCGGGTCTAGCCTGATAATAGAACGGGCCAAGCCGTGAAAATCGCCACCTACAACGTAAACTCGATCCGCCGCCGCCTGCCGCTCGTGCTCGAGTGGCTGGAGCGGAATAAACCCGATGTGATGTGTCTTCAGGAAACCAAGGTGCCCGATGCGGACTTCCCGGTCCTCGATCTGCAAGCCGCCGGATACCACGTGTCATTCCGCGGCATGAAATCCTATAATGGCGTCGCGACTCTTAGTTTGCTTCCGCCGGAGCGCGTGATCCACGGCCTGCACGATGGCCCCGATAACGAAGACGTCCGCATCCTGCAGACCGTCATCGAGGGAATTCCGATCGTCAACAGCTACGTTCCCCAAGGCAATTCGATTACGTCCGACAAGTACGCTTTCAAGTTGGAGTGGTTCCAAAGCCTTCGGCGCTATTTTCGAAAACACCTGGATCCCGTGAAGCCCGCCATCTGGCTCGGCGACCTGAACGTGGCGCCGGAGCCCATCGACGTTTATCATCCCGACCGCCGCGTCAACGACGTCGATTTCCATATCGACGCCCGAAACGCCTATAAAGAGACGATCGCGTTTGGATTCACGGATGTGTTCCGGATGCTTCACCCCGACCGCGTGCAATACACCTATTGGGATTACTTTCGGAATGCGTTTGAGCACGATTGGGGTTGGAGGATCGATCACATCCTGGCCACGGCCCCGCTGGCCGCGCGTTGCCGGGAAGCGGGCGTGGATCTGACGCCCCGGAAAGCGGCCGGAGCGTCGGATCACACCGTGGTTTGGGCCGATTTCGAAATCTGATTGGTTTCGAGGCGCAATGTTTTTTCGGCGAGTAGCAGTTCCAGAACCTCCATGATGACCGCGCCCAACAGTAGAAGCACTCCCGCCACGAAAAGCGGCAGAGTCAATCTTGCGGCGGATTCCGTCACGGGCATCAGGACGATCACCATCACCATCCCGGTGAAACACGCAACCGCGAAATATAATCCCAAATGCGCAAGCAGTGCGTGAAGCAATCGGCGGCGAAATAATTCGATCTGCCGGGCGATGTTTTCTTTTCTCTCCGCGGTAGTTTCGGGAGGGCGATGCTCGGTCATAAGCTGGCGAACGCGGTCGGACAGGGATTGGTGTTTCGCGCCGACGCCGCCGATAAGAATGGCGGTCGCGGAGATCATGACCACGGGCGTGATGGCGACGGCCACCACGCCCATTGGCCCTTGCATCAACACGGAATCCAAATCTCTAGGTGATGCTCCAGCCCTTTCGGACCGTGGGTTTTATAAATTTGTTGGCTTCCGGATTATTGGTGATGCGCATCTTCTCGCTGTCCCACTCGAGCTTGCCGTCGAAGCGCAGGGCAAGCACGCCGAGCGTGATCCACTCGGTGAACGGGGCGGCCACGCTGAAGTTCGAGCAGGCCGCATCGCCGCCTTTGCAGGCGCGAATCCAATCGCGATAGTGCCCGGGCGAGCGCGTCAGGAATTCGGGCGGAAACTCGTAATCGCGCATCTTTTCGACCGGAATCAGGCGCGTGTTCTCGCCGTAGGTGCCCGTCGTGATGAAACCCTTGTCCCCCACGAACAGGCTGCCGTTGCTGCCGATCGACGCCAAGCGGTTGGCTCTTGCGTCAATGCTGGCGTTGGCTGGTGTTGCTGCGTCCTCCGGCTTCGGGGGCGGCGGGGGAGGCGGCGCTTCCGTGAAATACGATTCCTGAAACACTTGTCCGATGATCTGCGATTCATGCAACGGCTGATTGGATCGAGCGGCGCTTCCCGGCACTCGCCCTCCCAAAGGACCTCCCATGCGCCGGCGCGGCAAATCGCCCAGAATCTCGCCTTTCGGCGCCCCGGGGATATCGGGCTGTTCTTTCAGACCGTCGTACCAGAAAATCTTCACCGCGGGCATGGATCCCCTTGCCGGAAAATCGAAACGGATCACCGACTTGGCCGGATAGTAATACTTGCTTTTGCCTTCCTGATGAGTACACTCGACGCTCGACGGAGCGCCCAGCTTCAGTGCCATGTTCGACGCGCCCAGGATGTGGCAGGCCATGTCGCCCAAAGCGCCGCAGCCGAAATCGTAGAAACCCCGCCACGCGAACGGCGCATATTTGTCGCTATACGGGCGATAGTTTTGAATGCCGAGCCACAGGTCCCAATCGAAACCTTCCGGGATGGAGGCTTCGGGCGGAAGATCGGGCAGGCCTTGCGGCCAAATGGGGCGATTGGTCCACGCATGAACTTCGCTTACGTTGCCGATCTCCCCGGCCCAGACCATCTCCGCGCATTGCCGCGTGCCTTCGTTCGAATAGCCCTGGTTCCCCATTTGCGTCGCGACTTTATATTTCGCGGCGGTCTCGGCCAGCTCGCGGCATTCCCAAATCGTGTGGGCAAGGGGCTTCTGCACGAAGACGTGCTTGCCGCGCTCCATCGCCCAGGTCGCGGCGGCCGCGTGCATGAAATCGGGGATGGTCACGATGACGGCGTCGATGTTGCCGCTCTCTTTGTCGAGCATCTTGCGAAAATCTTTATACTTGGCGGCTTTGTCGTATTGAGTGAAAATCTGCGCGGCGCGCTTTTCGTCCACGTCGCAGAGAGCGACGATGTTTTCGGTTTCCCCACACCCCCGTATATCGCTCGCGGCCTTGCCGCCGGCTCCGATCGAAGCGACGTTTAGTTTCTCATTGGGGGATTTGTAGCCGAGCGCCTTCAAAGACGCCTTGCTGCCGAAACCTCCGGCCGGAACCGCGCCCGCAAGCAGCGTGCCGTAAAAGAAATATCGCCTGCTGATTCCGTCTCTAATCAAGTTCCACCTCCCGATTCCCGACTCGAATTATATCCCTTCGGCCGGGGCTCGGGAGGAGGAAACCGTCAAACTCCGCCATTCGCGGCGCGGCCGGGTTCAAACACCAGCTTCGTCTTCGTGCCGCCGAGACGAATTTCCTGGATGTTGTTCTTTCCGTCCGACACCACGTATTTGATCGATGTGGAAGGAAATTTCTTGTCCACCGTCTCCGGCTTCACGTTAGCCTCAATGCTGGTCTTGCCTTGACGGAGGATGGCGGTGCGATCTCTTACTTCCACTTGGCACTCGCCTTCTTTCAGCACTTTCCCATCGACATTAATGGGCTGATAGAGGGTCAGGTTATAGGATGCGGCGCTTGCGATAGCGAGTGCGGCGGTTCCGAAGCACAGCGGTAGCTTCTTACTTATTGCGGTAAGTGTCATGTTCTCTCCTCTGAGTTTTTGGTTAGCGCGCGATGCTTGATGACATGCGAACGGCGCGAACACCCATATCGACGGAGAGAAATCGAATCGGTTAGCGGAGCGGGGAATGAAAGCCGATTAAAACAACGCGCGACCATGAGTGGCACGGACCGCTCGATAGCCGTTTCAACCGCCTTCTCAGCGCGCGCGAGCGCCGCGGATTGGGCCGTTCAATTTTCGCGCGGCTCGGGACTTGCTGCAACGCGAGACACTCCGAGCCGTTCGCGATCCCGGTGTCGTACCGGATCAAGACGCTACCTCCACGATCTCCGATGCGCGGCGGCGTTGCCTTAAAGCTCCCTCATGTGAATTTCCGGTGTCAATGCCGCAAAAAAGTTCGAGTCTAAATATCCCTCCGTTAGAATACGAGGGTGATTGAACACCTTCACCCGGGCGTTTCCGCCGAGCATGCCCGGGTCGTTCTATTCGATTTCGACGGCACCATTTCGCTGATTCGCTCCGGCTGGATGGATGAGATGGTCCCGATGATGGTCGCTTTGCTGCGCGATTGCGGGAGCGGCGAGACGGAGTGCGAATTGCGCGCCGTGGTCGAGGAGTTCGTCGGCCGTCTTACCGGGAAACAGACGATGTATCAGATGATCGAACTTGCCGAAAACATCGAGAAGCGCGGCGGCGCCCCGCTCGACCCCCTGGCTTACAAGCAGATGTACCTGGACCGCTTACACGCGAAGATCCACGACCGTTTGGAGGCGCTTGAGCAAGGCAAGGCCTCGCCCGAAGAATACCTTGTGCCGGGCGCCAGGCAGTTACTGGAAGCTCTCCAGAACCGCGGGCTCAAGATGTATCTGGCGAGCGGGACGGACCACGTGTATATGCATCGCGAGGCCGAGTTGCTGGACGTGGTTCGTTATTTCGACGGCGGCGTATTCGGAGCGCTGGACGACTACAAAAGCTTTTCGAAAAAGATTCTGATCCAGCGCGTCATCGAATCCTCCGAATGCCGCGGGAAGGAATTTCTTGGTTTCGGCGACGGGTATGTGGAGATCGAGAATGTAAAGGAAGTCGGAGGCGTGGCGGTGGGCGTGGCGACCGACGAACCGGATTGCCTGACAGTGGACGAGTGGAAGCGGGCGCGGCTGGCGGGTGTTGGAGCGGATTTCATCATTCCGAATTTTGCGGCGCATGAGGAGTTGATGGGAGTGCTGTTCCCGAATGGGTCGCGAACAATATGAAAACTGCCCTGTCGTTGCCGGATGAATTGCTTCGCGAGGCCGAGGCTGCCAAAAGGAGGCTCCGCGTTTCGCGGAGTAGGCTGGGCCAGTCGATCACCAAGCGTCTGAACCGGATTTATTCGCGGAATGACTCTCGCCTGGATGCTGCCCTTAACCGCGCGCAACTGAAATCCGTGCGGGACCAGTCATGGTAAAGCGCAAAACCCTCCCGCGCATCCAGGGTGTCGTGAATGCGGGTTTGCGCTCTGTTTTGGATCTGTGCCGCCGATTATCGGCCAGCGGCCTAAACTTCGGTTTCGTCCGCATGGAATACTAATTTGCTTCTCCTGTTCTCCGTTTGCTTTCAATCGACCCGAGCACAAATCGCACCAAAGCTCTGGAAAGCCGCTCACGTTCCCGAGCGGGTTTTGACGCCTGGAAAAGCATTGTTGCGCCGCCCTGGCGGCAGCGTGTTTCCACGAATCTACCTGCTTCGAAAACTGCTTCGTCCACGGAAGCGGGATCATCGGGATTGGTCCTATCGACGATCCCCTGAGCGGCTGATTTGAGCTCTCGAAAATCCCGACCAAAGGTACTTGCCAGTTGAAGAAAGTCCTGTTCCATCGGGTCTCCCGCATATAAGCGTAACCCTTTCTGGACGCCGCTAGTGACGGTTCAGAGCGTTCAGCGTCACGCCTTTATTGAAGAGAGCCTTCGCGACCTGTTCGCGCAACGCCGCTTCCGGCGCATCCCCGAAGCGCCGGGCTACCTCGTCGTACACCCCAATCTCTTCCTCGCCGCGGTTCAGAGCGCCCAGCCTCACGCCTTTATTGACGAGAGCCTTCGCGACCAGTTCGCGCAAGGCCGCTTCCGGCGCATCCCCGAAGCGCCGGGGCACCTCGTCGTACGCCGCAATGGCTTCCTCGTTGCGATTGAGAGCGCCCAGCCTCTCGCCTTTATTGACGAGAGCCTTCGCGACCTGTTCGCGCAAGGCCGCTTCCGGCGCATCCCCGAAGCGCCGGGTTACATCGTCGTACGCCCCAATCTCTTCCTCGCCGCGGTTCAGAGCGCCCCGTGTCACGCCTTTATTAAAGAGAGCCTTCGCGACCTGTTCGCGCAAAACCGATTCCGGCGCATCCCCGAAGCGCCGGGATACCTCGTCGTACGCCCCAATCTCTTCCTTGCCGCGGTTCAGAGCGCCCAGCCTAACACCTTTGTCGAAGAGAGCCTTCGCAACCCGCTCGCACAACACCACCTCCCGCACACCCCCGCCCCCCCAGGCCACCCCGTCACACACCC
>JBPCKZ010000123.1:0-18445 GCA_051003795.1 Bryobacteraceae bacterium
CCGATGGTGCCGCAGGCGGTGAGCACCAACGGCGAAACCGGCGGCGACGACATGCGGATCGGCGGAGGACAGCACAACAACTGGAACGTGAGCGTCGACGGCATCACGGTTGAAATGGGATGGCGCAACGCGCAAAATTACCTGAAGCACAATACCCCGTCGATCGACGCAATTCAGGAATTTCGCATCGAAACGGCCGCATTAAAGCCGAAGACAGCCGCGTGAGCGGCGGCAACATCACCGTAGTTACTAAGTCCGGGACGAACGACTTACATGGCGCGGCATTTGATTTTTACCAGAGCGAGCTGTTCAATGCCAACACCTGGCTGAATAACAAGTTGGGGGCGCCCCGGCCCGTCTTTCATCGAAACAATTTTGGAGCTTCGGCGGGGGTCGCTTGGACCAGGCCGGGGCCGAACTTCACACATCGATCCCGCGCTGGTGAGCGCGCATACTAACATCGCGCGCGTTCTTGCCGCGCAAAAACGGTTGCCCGAGGCGCTTGAGCACGCGCGTCGGGCGGTGAGTCTGAATGCCGCCGACGCGCCCGCGCGCTACAATCTTGGGCGTTTGTTGGAGGTGACGGGCGCGACGAATGCGGCTATTGCGGAATATCGGAGAGCGATCGCGATCCAGCCCGATTTCTGGCCGGCGCATCTGAGCTTAGGGCAAGAGCTTGGTAACCAGGGCCGCCTCGATGAAGCGATATCGGAATTCAAAGTTGCCCAGCGGCTTCGTCCCGGGGACGCGAACGTGCAGCGGTACCTGGATCTCGCGCTCGAGATGCGCAGCCGTAATAGGCATTGATTCTTTCGAGATGCCGACTGCTCACATCTGTTTGCGACAGATCCGGACGAATCACTTCGACGACGCGCTCAACCGCGAACTTCGGTCGACATTACGGCTGGTGTTCTAATTTAGCGACGAGTGGATGCGTGTCGCCAGTCTACGGGAGCCTCACAAGGGAGCAAGGGAGTTGCACACGCGACAAAGGTGATATACTCCAGACCGCTTTTAGATTCTCCCCAACGGCGTGACCGAAAAGCATCTCCGCGATTTGGCGCCACTCCGCGAGAGACGACCAGCCATGGAGATACATATGCCGACTGGCGGGACTATTTTTGTATATCGACTCCTTGTGGGGCGAAGCGCGTCGTCGCGGCAAGAGAGGCCGTTCTAATGGAGATTTTGGCTGTGTCCTTAGCCCAGTTTCCCGGCCAAGCACCGCGACAGTCTCGGCACAGGCGTAATCCGCGGGATCGCTCCAGCAAATGTGATTGGGTACTCGCGGCCGCCCGTGCGATGGCTAGATCCGCCTTGCCGAGTTCACAAGGCCCGAAAACCTCTTGGCGACGGGGAGATCCCCGTAGTGTACGGAGCTTCGACGTGACGTTCGCATCGTGAATCGTGCGAGCCGGCTTTAAGAGTTGAACGGATATAGAGATTAATGCCATGAAACACAATGTGTTCTTCGGAAAGCGATGTTTTTCCCGGGATTGGCGGTTGGGCTTGCTTTTGGCGGCGTTCGCCGCATCCTTTTCAGGCACGTTGTACGGCCAGCGGATCACTGCGCGAATTGTGGGAACCGTGTCCGATCCAACCGGCGCCGTGGTGCCCACCGCGAAGGTCGCCGCCACAAATCGCGGCACTGGTCTCACCTCGGAAGTGACGACCAATTCCGACGGCTATTATGTGCTCACGGCCTTGCCCGTGGGTGAATACGCCCTCACCATCGAAGCGCCTGGATTCCGAAGGCTGGAGCGCACCGGCATTCATCTGACCATCGATCAGACGGCCCGTGTCGATCTTTTACTGGAGTTGGGCGGAACGACGGATGCCGTCTCAATTACGGCGGAGGCCCCGCTGGTCAACTCGGAAAACGTCGCGGTAAACACCAGAATCGATCGGAAGCAGGTCACGGAGCTTCCCATCTCCTTCGTGGGTGCGCGGAGCATTTTGGATTTCATGATGTTGGGCGCGGGCATCGCGAACTCCGGCAGTGAACCTTACGAAAGCAACAACTACTCGATCAACGGCAGTCCGCAAAACACGCAATCAGCCTCCGTCGACGGTACGTCGATCGGCGTGCCCGGCGCTAATCAGTGGTACTTGATCCGTCCGCCGGTAGAGGAGGTGCGGGAGGTTGAGGTGCAGAGCGGCACTTTCTCGCCCGAAGCCGGGGGATTTGCCGCGATAAATATGGGCACGATCTCCGGTACCAACCAGTTCCACGGGACCGGGTTCTTGTTCTACGAAAACCAGGATTTCACGGCACGGAGCTTTTTTCAAAAGACCGTTTCGCCATTCTCCCGCAAAGAGTCCGGCTGGACGGTAACGGGACCGGCGCTGAAGAACCGCACGTTTTTCGCCTACTCCTTTGACGGATACTGGAGCAGCAAGCCGCAAAGCCCGATCGTCACGGTTCCCTCCGACCAAATCAAGAGCGGCAATTTCCAGGGCATCGCAAGTATCTTCGACCCGGCGACGACCCGGCCCAACCCGAACGGCGCAGGCTATATCCGCGATCAGTTCCCGAACAACCAAATTCCTCTCACCCGCATGGATCCCGTGGCGCTGAAGATTATGAGCTACTGGCCGGCGCCCAACATTCCGGGCGGCGCGCTGGTCAACAACTATAACAGCCAGCTTATCGGTCAAAACTTCGATCAGACCTTGCCGAATACCGCGGTCAAGATCGATCAGAAAATCACCGATCGGAACCAATTCTTCGCACGCTACCAGTATGAGAGCGGCGGGTACACGGCTGAAGCCACATATCCCGGGATCGCGGATTATACCGGGCAGCTTGTTGCCACTCATTCCCACGTAATTACCTTCGGCGACACGCACACCATCTCTCCGCGCACGGTGAACGAGTTCCGCTTCGGGTACTTTCACATTTGGAACTTTGAGCACACCAAAGCGTTCAATCGAGACGCCGCGTCCACCGTGGGTCTGAAGAACGTTTCCGGATTGGAATTTCCGGTCATCGGGATCACCGGCCTGATCGGAATGAACCTGGGCCCCAGAGATCAAAATAGCAACAGCATTACGGAGAATTACCAGTGGAGCGACAACGTGACTTTTATTCGGGGCATCCACATCGTCAAGGCCGGCGGCAACGTGATGGTGGGAGCTCCGGATCCATACTCGTTGGGCAGGCCATCGGGGCAATTCACTTTCAGCGGAATTTTCACTAACCAGCCGCAGGCTGCCGGCACCGCCGTTGGCTTCGCCGATTTTTTGTTAGGGCTGCCTAGCTCCACCACGGTTTCGCAAGGCCGCAAGTTTGGGTATCGCCAGCCAAGTCTTGCGTTTTTCCTGTCGGACGACATCAAGCTGCGCCGCAACCTGACCGTGAACCTCGGCCTACGATTCGATCGAACCTGGGGTGTCGGTGAGATCAATAACCTGATGACCGATTTCAGCCCCACCACGATCAACCCGTTGACCAACGCTCCGGGCGCCGTGATATTCGCGGGACGTAACAGCGCGCCTACGCGGTTTTCCAACCCGACCAATACGTTCTCGCCTCGTGTTGGATTGGCTTACACGATGAAAACCAAAACGGTATTCCGGGCGGGCGCTTCGATCAATTATTATGCGAACCCAATTTCCCAGATACAACCGGGGAGTACCGGCTTTATTTCCGCCGAAAGCCTGATCACCACCGACCAGATCACGCCATTGGTCCAACTGCGCGATGGGCCGCCGCCCCTCAACGTTCAAGCGCTCAACCTGAGCGGGGGTGCCGCTAATAACCAGAGCGTAACCTGGATACAAGGCAACAGCAAACCGCTCGCATTGTACCAGTGGAGTTTCGGCGTCCAACGGGAGCTTTCCGGCAAGATGGTGGTGGACGCAACCTACATCGGGAGCCGCGGAGTTAACCTCTGGTTTCCGCTGAACGTCAATGAAGTGCCTACACAACTGCTGGGCCCAGGCAATGCTCAACTTCTCCGGCCCTACCCGCAGTTCCAAGGCATAAACCTGCGGGATAACCGCGGGGCCTCGAAGTATCACGCGCTGCAAATGAGCGTCAGCCGGCGCTTTGGGGCCGGGGTTTTGTTTATGGCGAACTACACGATATCGAAGACAATGGACAACACTTCCTCCGACCCGGGCGGCGGCGGGGCAGGCGCCCCCTATGAAACCCTGTTCGATCTCAAGCGGGAGTGGGCTTTATCCGACCACGATACGCCGCAAAGTTTTAATTTCACCGGCGTCTATGAGATCCCCCAGTGGCTCCCGGGGCAGTTTGGAAAATACGCGGCCAAGGGCTGGCAGTTGAATGCCGTGGCTCATGTCTATGGCGGACACCCATTGAACCCCGGCGTGTCCACGAATCAGTCGGGGTCGCTCGGCGGAACTCAAAGACCGAACCGAATCGGGAACGGCGCGCTGCCCTCCGATCGGAGGAGCCCCTCGCACTGGTTCGATACGGCTGCGTTCCTGCTTCCGGCGCCTTACACATTCGGCAACTCCGGCCGGAATGTTCTCCGCAGGCCGGGCTTCGGACAGGCCGATGTGTCGATGTTCAAGAACACCTACTTCAAGACGTGGCTCAATGAGAGCACGAACGCCCAGTTCCGGGCGGAGTTCTTCAACATACTCAATCACCCGAACTTCAACGCGCCAAACGCCTCCATCGGCAGCTTGGCGGCCGGAACCATCACCAACGCACAATACGCGCGCAGCATTACCCTTGGCGTTCGTTTCGTGTTTTAGCGGGATTGCGATCCATGGCTTCATTTAGCTTTTCGAGAAGACACTTCTTTTACGGATCCCTCTTGGCGGGTGCGTTGCCATCTGGCGGATTTGGCAGCACGCCGTCGTTGAAGGGGCTGGGCTACAAGTCGCCCAATGAAAAACTAAATCTGGCTGCCATCGGAGCGGGCGGTCAACCCGCCCTGGATATCGGGCTGGCCCACGCTGGAGTGGAAAATGTTGTCGCGCTTGCGGATTGCGATTGGAAGCGCGGCCGCGAATCGCTGGAGCGGTTTCCGAAAGCCGCGAAGTATAAAGACTTCCGGCGGATGCTCGACAAATCGGGAAAAGATATCGACGCCGTCATCGTTGCTCCTCCCGACCACATGCACGCCATCTGCGCGCTGACCTGCATGCAACTCGGCAAGCACGTATATGTCGAGAAACCGCTGACTAGGACTTCGTGGGAGGCGCGGCTGCTCGCGCAAGCGGCGGAACGGTACAAGGTGGCCACCCAAATGGGCAACCAGGGTTACTCCCATGATGCGACGCGCGTGGCTTGCGAGATCTTCTGGTCGGGCGAGATCGGCGAGGTGAGAGAGGTCCACGCCTGGACGGGCAAGGCCGGTTGGCCCCAGGAAATGACGAAGATTCCGCCGCCTTCACCGGTTCCGGACACCCTGGATTGGGACCTATGGCTGGGCGGCGCGGCATGGCGTCCGTACACCGCCGGTGACGATGACTACGCGGCTTTCGCCGGGCAACGCGATCCGCGTCGGGTCAAGCCGGGAAGATCCCCGAATTTCGGATTCTACCTCCCCTTTAACTGGCGCGGCTTCTACGATTTCGGTAGCAGTCTCATCGGCGATTGGGGGGTGCATATCCTGGGGCCGGCGAACTGGGCTTTGCAGTTGAGCCCGGAGTATTTGATCGGCGTGGAGTGCGTTAGGAAAGACTCCCTTCCGCCGTTCAGTTTCCCCGATGAACTCGCGATCAAGTACGAATTCGCCGCTCGCCCCGGCATGCCTCCCGTGACGGTCTACTGGTATCACCACGAGGGCGCCGATCCCTACTCTCCGCCGGGAATGACGATCGAGGAGTCGCGCAAGATCCCAGGCACGGGTCCCCAAGTGGGCCCTGTTGCCAAGCAGGGCGGCGCGCCACCACAGGAAGGCAGGAGTGGTTTCAACTGCATCTTTGCCGGCTCGAAAGGCTACATGGGAACGAACGGCCGAGGCGAAGGCGTGGGTCTGCTTCCAGGTTCGCGATGGGCGGAATATAAGCTTCCAGCCGAGTACCTGGCGAGGTCGCCGGGAGCCACCACTGGCAGCAACCATTCGGCGCATTGCCGCGATTGGGTTCGTGCCTGCAAGGGCGGCGCGCCAGCCTGCTCGAATTTCAGCATCGCCGGGAAGTACACGGAATGGCTGGTGCTTGGCGCAGCCGCCATCCACTACGACCGGAAGCTCTTGTGGGACAACGCGAAGGGCGAAATCGCCAACAACAAAGACGCCAACCGGTGGGTGCGGCCCACCTTCCGCAAAGGCTGGGAGATCAGGCTATAAGGAGAAGTTTTGACCAAAAGGAACCACTCAGGCCAAGACCGTCGCGTCTTTTTAAAGAAGACCGGATTCATCTTCGCGGGTTACGCTGGGGAAGCTTTTGCCTGGGCCGATGCATCCGTCCCGATGGGTCTCGAGTTGTTCACAGTCCGGGATCTGATCGCAAAGGATATGGAGGGAACGTTAGCGAAGGTGGCCCAAATTGGTTATAAAGAGGTCGAGCCAACTACCTACGGCGGTCTGGACGCCAAACAGTTCCGCACGGTCCTCGACCGTTTCGGGCTGACCGCGCCCAGCACTCACGCGGGAGCTACCGATGGTCCCGATGTGGAGAAGCAGCTCGAGGCATTTCAGGTCATGGGCATTAAGTATACGGAAATCCAACCGGCGCGCGTTAGCGTTCGCGGTGGTGGCGGCACTCCCCAGCGCCCCCCGGTCACTGAAGAATCGGTGAAGCGAACGGCACGGCAGGTCAACAAGCGGGGCGACATCGCGAAACGATTCGGCATGAAGATTCTAATCCACAACCACGCGAATGAATTCGCGCCCCTGGGAGTGGGCACGCTGCGGCCTTACGACATTCTGCTTGCAGAGACGGATCCGGCCTTGGTCGCCATGCAGCTCGACATCGGCTGGGCATCCGTCGCTGGACAAAATGTGATTGAAATGTTCCGGAGGAATCCCGGGCGTTACGAGTTGTGGCACGTAAAGGACGCAACCGCTATCAAGGCTATGGACCCCAAATTGTCCATGACGGAACGTATGCGCGTCGCGAAACTGGTGCCCGTGGGGCAAGGGGAAATCGACTACAAAAGCATCTTCGCGAATGCTGGTCTTGCGGGGATGAAACACTTCGCGATCGAGCAAGACAACGCGCCCGATAGTGGCGACTCACTGGGGGCCGCGCAGGCCAGCTACCGGGGTCTGAAGAGAATGCTGTCGTAGAATGGCGGCGCGCGGTCGTCGTCCGCTCAGCGTTCTCCTCGTTAGCGCGCATCCATTGCAGGCGGCGAAGATGAGCTGCTCGTTCACCGAGCGCCGGCTTCGCAACACTTCATCACCGCCCGATGCTAAATGCATATAGCGTATCGCCCGCCCCGGCTATCAAATACTGCCGGCCGCCGAGTTCGTAAGTCATTGGCCCATTGCCTAACGACGCGCCCATGCCGAAATGCCACAAGATACGTCCGTTCGCGGCATCATACGCGATGAGATTCCCGGAGTAATCGCCGGTGAACACAAGATTTCCGGCGGTGGTCAGAATTCCGGGGCCGCCCAGGCCGCCTCCACCCGCCGTCGGGTATGGGTGGCTCCAGCGAATCTTTCCGCTCTTCACGTCGATCGCTTCAAGCACGTGCCGCGACCACAATCCGCGGCCCGAACCGCCGTATCCCTCCGGCCTCTCGTCCGTGTCCGTGAGATAGCCGAGGCTGTAGCCCTCGGTCGCGTTCACATAGAACAAGCCGGTATCGGGATCGTAACTCGGCGGCATCCAATTCGTTCCGCCGCCGCCCGGGATATTGATCAGCGAACCATCCACTTTCGGCTCTTTGTCCGGATTGGGAACCGGCTGGCCGTTCGCGTCGATCCCCTTCGCCCAATTGGTTCCCACAAATGGAACCGTGAAAATGTTCTTGCCGTTCGTTCGATCCAAAACGAAAAAGAAACCATTGCGCGCCGCTTGCGCCAGAAGCTTGCGCGGCTTCCCATCTATCCGCGCGTCGAACAGCACCGGCGTTTCCACATCGTCCCAATCGTGCGTATCGTGCGGCGAAGCCTGGAAATACCACGCCAGTCTGCCCGTATCGGGGTTCAGGGCGACGATCGAGCAGGTCCACAAGTTCTTCCCCTTGCGCCCCTGCCCCGCGAAAACCGGATTCGGATTGCCGGTGCCCCAATAGAGCAGATTGAGCTGCGGATCGTAGGTGCCGGGCAGCCACGTCATCCCGCCGCCATGTTCCATTGCGCCCTTGTTCGGCCAGGTTTCCGCGCCGGGCTCGCCGGCTCGCGGCTCGCTGTTCCAGCGCCACTGCATCTCGCCGGTTTCAGGATCGCGCGCCTCGAGATAACCGGGAACGTCCATCGCATCGCCGCCCACGCCGACAATGATGTGATTCCCCACGACCATCGGCGCCATCGTCGTGAAATACTGCAACTTCTCGTCGGCGACTTTCTTCCGCCAGCGCTCTTTTCCGTCCTTGGCGTTGAGCGAAATGAACCAGCCGTCCGGACCCATGAAATAGAGCCAATTGCCGTACATGCCGACGCCGCGGTTACCGACTAGATGGCCCCCTTTATCCACCCAGTCGTAGCGCCACAATTCTTCCCCGGTACGCGCATCCACGGCCCATACGTGGTCTGGGATCGTGAAGTAGAGGATGCCGTTCACGACCAGCGGCGTCGCTTTGATCGCTGGATTCCCCACGCCACGCTGCGCGCCGATGTTCGCGATCCGGTACATCCACGCGAGCGCCAGGGAGTTCACGTTCGACGAGTCGATCCGATTCAGCGGACTGAATCGCCGGCCCGAATAGTCGCCGTTGTAGGTGGGCCAGGTGTCTCTACCCGGATCGAGCAGTTGCTTGGGAGTCAGCATTTGCCCCAGGCACAGACCGCCTGTCATGGCACAAATCAGAAGACGGAAGATTTTCATTTGAGAGTCACAAGATACGCCGTAAGATTGTGCATATCCGCGTCGGTATACCGATCCAGCAGTTCCCGGTGAACCGCCAGTTTATCTTCCACTTCCACTTTGACGCCCTTGCCGAGCGCATATGAATGGAAGTCGCCCGAAGCGTCGTAAAGCGAAACATTGAAATCGTCGAGCCGCTTCAAAGTGCCGGAAACGGACTGCCCGGACGGCAACACGACGGTGACATTCGTTGCGTCCGGGCGGCCCGGCTGAAAGCCGCGGGCGCCGGGATACAGGAACGTTTGTTGCAGATCGGCCGGCGGAAATTTGGAGCCAATGTGCGCGAGATCGCCCGTCGCGGAATGGCAGGTATTGCATTTGCCCGCGCCGTTGAAGTAAGTTTCGCCCGCCTTCGCGTTTCCCGTGACCACATCCTGCAGCTTGTAGAGTCCCCGGTTGACGGCCAATTCCACGCGCCAATGCAGAAACTCGGATAAGTCCCGAAGCTCCGCCGGGGTGAACGAAGAGAATGGCGGCATGCCCTTATCGGGGCGTCCATCGTGGACCACGGGGCCGATCAGTTCTCCTTTCTCATCGTGAAGCACGAGGGGCGAACGAACCAGATCCGGGCCCTCCGCGCCGGTCGCTCGCGCTCCGTGGCAGAACGCGCAGTTAGGACCATACAATTTTTCCCCGCGAGTCGCGGCGGCGGCGTCCGGAGCGCGGCCCAACCCCAGGAACTCTCGCGTGTCTCCGCGCCGGGACCGCGGCTGGCCGCCCGGACTCCGCGCGGGCGCCGGTTCCTGGGCCCGAAGGCCGCCCAAACCGGCGAATATCAGAATCGCGGCGAACCGTCTCATATCCGCCTGAAACACCGGTTCATGATTGATCTACTATTTCTTGGCGACAGGTTGGCGGAAAGACCGCTCGACCATGTCGTTCGGATCGGTTGAAACCGGCCCGTCGCGCCAAAGCCAGCGCATCATGTCGGGCAGGATCGCGCCGCCGAATTTCTGCCCATGCAGATTCATGCCCCACGTGTAGTTCACGTCATAGCCCTTCTCCGTCAGGGCTTTCATCAGCCGGACGTTTTGAAAAAACCAGTCGCGCTTCTGATCGTACACGCCATTCCGCATGCCGCGATTGTCGTTTCTGCCATCGCAGAGAAATATTCGAATCGGCTTTTTCCCGCTCGCCAGCACGCGTTCCGAATACACATAGCCACCGCGAATATCCACGAAGCTGCCCACGTTGCTCAGAACTTTGCGAAACTCGTTGGGGCGTTCCCAAGCCACGGCGAAAGCGGCAATCGCTCCGGAACTCGATCCGCCAATGCCACGCTGCTCGGGGTCCTTCGAAATGTTGTATTCCTTGTTAAGCGCCGGCAGCAGTTCTTCGGTAATCACCCGAGCGTACTTATCGTCCGGCATGTTGTACTCGGTGCCTCGATTCGTTGTCCCATCGCCCCAACCGGTTTGCGGACTAGGCTCCGCCTGTTCCGGCGTGCGTCCTGGATTGATGAATACGGCGAGCATCACGGGAATCTCGCGCCGGTAGATCAGATTATCCATTACATTCTGCGCGCGGAGATCTCCGTTTTCGTCCTTGAAAGCCTGTCCGTCCTGGAAAACCATCAGGCTGGCGGGCGCGGCCGAATCGTACTGCGCCGGGACGTACACCCAATAAGTATGCTGAGTGCCGGGATACACTTTGCTGGGGAGCGTGTATGGCCCGCGGATCTCGCCCTTCGGAACACCTTCCTGTGGCAGGGAATCGGGTCCCAGGCGGTATTGAGAGTTGGGGTTCGCGCCGGGAGGCAAGGGAGCCTGACCTGCTCTGCCTCTGCCTCCACCCTGCGGCCCCGGACTCTGCTGCGCGGCGGGAGCCTGTGGCGCTGGAGTCTGAGCGAGAGCCGTTACCGCCGCGCCGGCGGCCGCCATCGCAATGGCGCATACGGTCATGTTCTTCATCGGAAATCAACCTCTCTAGAAATCTACTTTACCCCCCACGTGTCCGTCAGCTCCGGGCGCATCGGGATCCGTTCGCGTTGCCCTCCCCGCGCCGGATCGCTCGAGAATCGAGGCGGCGTGGTCCGCGCGGTCACCCTCCGCCTTCACCATGACCAGCGCTCCGCCCTGTTTTACTCCTTCGGTGTAGTAGCTCGCTTCGTCTTCGGGAACGCCCATGTGAGTGAGAGCGCCGATCAGTCCGCCCGCAACCGCTCCGATTCCGGCTCCCGTCAATGCCGTCGCAAGCGAACCCGCCGCTATGATTGGCCCGACACCCGGTATCGCCAGTGCAGCGAGCCCTAATGCGATACCTGCCGCGCCGCCGATCGCCGCGCCTGTCCCCGCGCCCGAACTCGCATCGGCCAAGTCCGCTCCGGCGTATTCCCCCTTCGCGTCGTTCGCGACAATGCTAATGTCTTCTCGCGAGAACCCCTGTCGCTCGAGATCGCGCGCAACCTGTTGGGCTGCCGTGAACGTATCGAAGAGCCCGACTACCGTCTTGGCATTGGCATCCGCCACGATTCGTTTCTCCTTGCCGGAATTATTTTTCAGCGGCCTACCACGCCCGCCATCGGGCTGCTGGCGCTCGCGTATAGTTTCCTCTCCATGCGACCCGCTTCATACGCCAGCCTTCCGGCTTCGATCCCCAGGCGCATGGCGCGCGCCATCTTTTCGGAATCGTCCGCCAACGCGATCGCGGTGTTCATCAGGACCGCATCGGCCCCGAGCTCCATGGCCAGCGCGGCATCGGAAGCGGTCCCGACGCCCGCATCGACAATAAGCGGAACTTCAGTGATTTTCTCGCGCAGAATGCGTAAGTTGGTGGTATTTTGAATGCCCAGCCCGGAGCCGATCGGAGCCGCCAGAGGCATTACCGCCGCCGCTCCCGCGTCGATCAGCTTGCGCGCGTTCACCAAATCGTCATTGGTGTATGGCAGCACCACGAAGCCTTCTTTGACCAGAACGCGCGTGGCTTCAAGAAGCCCCTCGTTATCGGGAAAGAGCGTCTTCTCGTCGCCGATCACTTCCAGCTTCACCCAGTGCGACAGCCCCACTTCACGAGCCAGCCGCGCCGTGCGGATGGCGTCCTCGGCTGTGTAGCACGCCGCCGTATTAGGCAGAATGAACATGGTCGAGCGGTCGATGAAATCGAGCAGGGATTCCTTCGAGCGATCCGTCAAATTTACGCGGCGCACCGCCACGGTCACCACTTCAGCGCCCGACGCGGCGTGGCAGCGCGCCATCTCACGATTGCTGCGATATTTGCCCGTGCCGACGAACAGCCGCGAATGAAATTGGCGTCCGGCGATGGTCAGAATGTCGTTCGGAACGGTTGTTGGATCGCTAGACATGATTTCCCTCAAGGATGGCTTCAGCTTCCTCGGCTTGATCGTCGGGAGCGTTCACGATTACAACGGCTCCGCCCCGTCCCACGCCTTCGCTATAGAAATGCGCGTCGTCTTTCGATAAGCCGAATTTGGTAAGGGCCTGGAGCAGTTCGGGCGCGCCGGCCAGTGCCGGAATCACTGGACCCGTCGCGACGATCGGGCCGGCATCCGGGATCTCCAGCGCGGCGTCCGCGACTCCCGCTTCGGCGAACTCGCGCGTCGCGTCGTTCGCCACGATGCTGATGTCCTTGCGCGAAAATCCAGCCCGTTCGAGCTCGCGTGCCACCTGCCGGGCTTCGTCGAAATCGAGCGTCAGATTGGCTATCGTTTTCACTTCGCGATGAATTGGGCCGTAACGACCGCCAGAAGAAATATCAACCAAAAGATAACCGCCGCGAGCAGCAGCGGGGAGCGCGGGCCATTCGTGGGCATGTCGTCGAAAGGCTTGGAACGGCTCTGGTCGATCATAAATTTATCTTAACTCCGTAACCGGGAGAGATCTCGCGATAGGATGAAGAGCGTCTATGAAAGCGTCGATCAGAGCTTCAACGGGTATCGCCGGCCTGGATGAGATTCTTCTCGGCGGATTACCCGCCGGGAGGATGTACCTGGTCGAAGGCGATCCCGGTACAGGCAAGACAACTATCGGCTTGCAATTCTTGCTCGATGGCGTTCGCGCCGGCGAGCGCTGCCTCTATATCACGCTATCCGAAACCGTGGATGAGCTGGCCGAAGTGGCCGAATCGCACGGCTGGACCCTCGACGGAATCGAGTTGTATGAGCTTCAATCGGAAGAGCATAAGCTCGATCCGAATGAGCAGTACACGATATTCCATCCGGGCGAAGTCGAACTGGGCGAGATGATCGACAGAGTCTTCGCTCAAATCGAGCGCGTCCGCCCCGGGCGCGTGGTATTCGATTCTCTTTCGGAAATGCGCCTGCTTGCGCGCGAGCCGCTTCGATTCCGCCGCCAAATTCTCGCGATCAAGCAGTTTCTGTCTCATCGGGATTGCACCGTATTGATGCTGGACGATCACACGATCGCCGGTCAGGACCTCCAATTGCAAACCATCTGCCACGGAGTCGTCCTGCTGCGGATTCAGTGCTTCGATGTCGGCGCGCCGCGTCGCAAACTGCGGGTCGTCAAGATGAGGGGGATTCCGTTTCGCGAAGGCGATCACGACTTTACGGTCCGGCACGGCGGCGCCGTGGTGTTCCCGCGCTTGGTTGGGGCGGCGGAACGCGGCGGCCACAATCATGAGGTAATTTCAAGCGGATGCCTGGAGCTGGATTCGCTTCTGGACGGCGGTTTACACCGGGGGGCCAGCGTGTTGCTGCTGGGTCCCTCCGGTTGCGGCAAGTCGACCATATCCGCATCGATTGCGAGCGCGGCGGCGGCGCGCGGCGAGAACGCGGCCATCTTCGTTTTCGAGGACGCCCGCGGCGCTTTCCTGCGGCACGCGGAATCGATGAAAATCGATATTGAACGGCATCTCGAGGCCGGACGAATTACGGTCCAACAGATCGATCCCGCCGATGTTTCCTCCGGAGAACTCTCGTTTGAGGTTCTGGACGCGGTGGAAAACAAGAATGCGCGCGTGGTCATTATCGACAGCTTAAACGGCTACCTGTGCGGAATGGCGACCGAACGGTCGTTGATGTTGCACATGCACGAATTGATAATGTACCTGGACCGGCGAAATGTCCTCTCGATCCTGATTGTCGCGCAGCGAGGCGTGATTGGGCCGAACGTGCATTCGCCAATCGATGTAATGTATCTGGCCGATACGGTAATCCTCTTCCGCCACTTCGAGGCCGCGGGGGAAGCCCGGCAGGCCATAACCGTTATCAAAAAGCGCGGCGGTCCGCATGAGACCACCATTCGCGAAATACGGTTCACGCCGGAGGGCGTTCGAATCGGGGAGCCATTGCGGGACATTGACGGGATTCTAAGCGGGCTGCCCCGCGCCAAGAGCGAGTAACCGGGAGCGACGCGTGAACTCCGGCGAGCAAAGGGTGTTAATCGTCGCGCCAGTGGGGCGCGATGCAACGCTCGCCTCGAATCTTCTTGCCGAAGCCGGCCTACCCGCCGGGATCGTCGCCGATCTGCGGGATCTTCCGCTCGAGTTGATGAGAGACGCGGGGGCCATCCTTCTGACCGAAGAAGCGCTCTCGCCGGCCGGAGTAGAGAATCTCTTGGAAGGCGTCCGGGCGCAGGAGGCGTGGTCCGATATTCCCCTGGTGCTACTAACCACCGCCGGCCGGAAGGAAGGGGAGGGCGCTTCGCGGCTGCTCAAGAAGTTTGGAGAGCTTGGGAACATCACAATTCTGGAGCGGCCCGTCCGCATCGAGACGCTCCGAACGGCGGTCCGGATGGCATTGCGGGCCCGGCGTCGCCAATATCAGATGCGCGATTATTTGGAGGAGCGACGACGCCAGGAAGAAAAACTGCGCGAAACGCAGAAGCTTGAAAGCATCGGCGTGCTAGCCGGGGGCGTGGCGCACGATTTCAATAATCTGCTCACGGGAATTTTAGGGAATGCCAGCTTGCTCCTCGAAGATGCCGCGCCGGGCTCATTCGAGCACGACGCTTTGGAAGAAATCGTCAAGAGCGGCGAGCGGGCCTCCGATCTGACGCAACAACTGCTGGCGTACGCGGGCAAGGGCAAATTTCATATCCGGTCGCTCCAACTTTCCGACCTTGTCGGCCAAATAGGAAAGCTCGTCGGCAACTTCATTCCGAAAACCGCGGAGCTCCGGCTGGACGCGGGGCCGGATGTTCCACGCGTCGATTGCGACAGCGGACAACTCCAGCAGATCGTGATGAACCTGATCATTAATGCGGGCGAGGCGCTGGAAGGCCGTCCGGGAGGGCTGATCCGGGTTACCACGAGCGTTTGCAAAATCGATCGAGAGACGCGCGCGGAAGATTATTCAGGGTCGCCGGTTGCGCCCGGAACGTACGTCTGTTTACGGGTGGAAGACAATGGAACGGGCATCGATCGGGAGACCGGAGCCCGCATGTTCGATCCGTTCTTCACCACGAAGTTTCAGGGGCGGGGATTGGGTTTGGCGGCTGTTCTGGGGATCGTGCGCAGCCATCGCGGTTATCTGCAGGTGGAAAGCGAGTTGGGAAGCGGGACGATTTTTACCGTTTTGCTGCCGCCGGGGGTCCGTCAAGAGGCGCTAACGCCGCCGCCAACCACGCCAGTTCCGCCCGTGCCGAGGGGCAAAACCGTTCTGGTTGTGGATGACGAAGAGGTAGTCCGGTCGGTCGCGCAGAGGACGCTCGAGGCGAGCGGATATCAAGTTCACATCGCGGAAAACGGCCTTCGGGCGCTAGATCGCTTCCGTGCGGGGCCGGAAAAGGTGGATGTTGTGCTCCTCGACCTAACCATGCCGCTGGTGGACGGCGAAGAGACGTATCGGCGTCTCCAGCAGCTCCGGCCCGGGATCAGCGTCATTTTGTCGAGCGGATATTCGAGCGACGCGCTGGCCTCGCGTTTTGCCGGGCGCGGTTTTGCGGGTTTTTTGCAAAAACCCTATTCCGCCAGGCAACTCGTCGAGACGGTGGCGCGGGTCCTTGGGGGCGGCTGAGTGGGGGCGCCTGGGTTCGTTGCGGCAGTTTGGCATCGAACGTGATTACGTCAAGGCGAGGATTCCCATGACACCCCAAGAACGGCAACTGCTCGAATCGCTTGCTACCCGGATCGCGAATACACCCGTACCCGAGAAGGATCTCGAAGCGGAAGAACTGATCCGGCAGCGGATCGGTTCTAATCCAAATGCGCTATACATTTTGACGCAGACCGCGCTGATCCAAGACATGGCGCTCCAGCACGCGAACGCGCAAGTTCAGGAATTGCAGCAACGGCTCGCGCGCCAGGGTGTAGGCGGCCCCTCGCTGGAAGGCCAGCCGCATCAAAGTTTCCTTGGCCGATTGTTTGGCACGGGAGGAGAGACGCATCCCCCCGCACCCGCGACGCAGCCGATGTATTCCGGCGTTGCTCCCGGCGTTGCTCCCGGTGTTGCCCCCGGGATGGGCTCGAGTTTCCTTCGTAGCGCGGCGACCACGGCCGCGGGGGTCGCCGCCGGTGCGCTCGCGTTTGAGGGCATCGAAGCGCTCCTGGGACATGGCGGCGGGATGGGCATCGGCCAAGGTTTCATGGGCGGGGGATTGGGCGAGACCGGTTTTCTGAATCCATCGAGAGAAACTTCGGACGCCGGCGTGAAGGACGACGATAATGCATCCGTGACGGATGCCGACTACGACGATTCGGCGGACAGCTCCTCGGACGATGACTTAAGCGGGGATATATCGGTTTAGATGTGCGGTTTTGCACCGGCAAGATTATGTTGGATCGGTTCGCCGCCGTGTTTCCACTACGCCAGGTAGTCCGCTTTCAGGGTCAAACGGACGGCCTTGGTTCCGCCGGGCGGCGACCCGATTCTTACCTTCCTTGATCAGCAACCGTTCATCACGGTCGGGATCGTTGACCGCTTTGCTGGCAACAAATCACTTGACTCACACACAATTTAGGCTCATAATGGGTTTGTGGATAGTGTTAACGTAAACATTCCCGAAGGTTTGATGGCTGCGATTGAGTATTTCGCGGAACCGCAAATATGCTTTCAAGCGGTTAAATTTGCGAAGTGGGGAGCGAAAGGGCCATCTTGCCCGCGTTGTGCCGCTACGCGGATTTCCTTCCTCACCACGCGCCTGATGTGGACGTGCCTTGAATGCCGGAAGCAGTTCTCTGTTAAGGTCGGCACGATTTTCGAGGACAGTCCTATTCCACTCAACAAGTGGATGTGCGCCATGTGGCTGATTGCCAACTGCAAAAATGGTGCTTCTTCCTATGAAGTCGCCCGCGCTCTCAAGGTCACGCAGCGGACGGCATGGTTCATGGACCATCGCATCCGCTACGCCATGCATAACGGCACGATTAATAAAATGTCTGGCGAAGTCGAAGCCGACGAAACATTCATCGGCGGCAAGGCCCGGAACATGCACGCAGACAAGAAAGCCGAAAAGATTCACGGACGCGACAACTACGGCAAGGCGGTTGTGTTCGGTCTGCTTGAGCGCAATACCGGACGCGTGCACGCGGCGGTAGTGCCAGATCGGAGTAAGGAAACACTTCAGGGTGAAGTAAAGGCCTACGTTCGCAAGCATGCTCACCTGATGACTGATGAGCATCTGGCTTATGACGGGCTTAACAGCGAGTACGCTCACAAGGTAGTCAACCATGCCGAAACGTACGTCAACGGCAATGTCCACACCAACCGAATGGAGAATTTCTGGAGTCTTTTGAAACGCTCGGTTAGAGGCACCTATGTGAGTGTTGAACCGTTCCATCTCTTTAGATACCTCGATGAGCAATCGTTCCGCTATAACGAACGCCACTCAACAGACCGTGAACGGTTTGAAAAGGTGTTGGGATCGATATCCGGCAAGCGCCTAACCTACGCGCGGGTGAAGGGGTGACTCGGATGCTAGAGAAACCCGTCAAGGCAGAGGAAGAAAGCCAACAAAGAAAGAAACCGCCAGGATATCGAGCATTCGCGAAATTGCTTATGGTGGTTGTCAAGGCTCCACCACTACGAAAGCCTTCACAATGATTAGGGAGTTTACTCTTCATGGAAGTTTGATGCTTTTGTATGTTGTGATTATGATTACAGCCAACGCGCAGAATATTACACCAAATAAGAATCTCTCTTTAATAGATAGATCTGAAGTAGCCTCTCTTACCTCGAAAGCCGATCGCCTCCAAAAATCAACTACGTTTTGGAATATTTGGTATCTCGGCCTTGTGGGATTCGCCGTGGTAATCACAGCCGGAACATTCCTGTCCCAGTATTTGGCTCTCAAAAATTCTAACGAACTGGCGAGTACCGAATCACTATTAAGCTCAGCAAAGGACCGTGCGTTGGCTAGTGAACTTAAGGATAAGGATTTGAAAATAGGCGACCTGAACATAGAATCCGGCAAGTTAAGTGCTGTCATTGCTGAACCCAATGTAAAGTGGACCCAATTGTCAAGACCATTTTTTGGCTTCTATTTGCTAGTGTCCGACGAGTCTGAGTTTGTGTTTGGGACGGCGTCGGTATCGAAACCGTCCCCTGCCATTCCGGCTCTTGAATCGG
>JBPCKZ010000124.1:0-17342 GCA_051003795.1 Bryobacteraceae bacterium
GCAAGGCCGTCAAAATCGACCCGAAGACGGGCGCGGTGATTCCTGGTTCGGGAGACCTGTACAACGGCCTGGTAATTCCTGGTACCGGCTTTCCCTCCTCCGCGAAAGGCCGCTTCCCCGAATCGACCTCGGGAACGTACGACTATTTATTTCGCGGCGGCAAATACCCCAGTTATTACTCGAACATTCAATGGGGTCAGATACAACCGCGCGTCGGTTTAGCGTATCAATGGAATAACAAGACGGTGATTCGCGCCGGTGGCGGACGGTTCTTTACCCGCCTGGGCCAGAGCGACTCGGTCTTTCTCGGCGGTAACCCGCCATTTCAGCCTACGGCCAACATCTCTTTCGGCAACGTGGACAATCCCGGCGGGACTTCGGCGAACAGCTTGCCCCTAACGGTTACCACGCAGAGCCGCGTGTTCAAGAACCCGGAAGCGTGGAACTGGAATTTCACGGTGGAGCGGGATTTCTATTTCAAGTCCGTCCTGAGCGTCGCTTATGTGGGCCGTCGCGGTCTTCATCTGCAGAGAGAGGCGAACATCAATCAGCCGACCACCGACGTGAGGAACGCGAATCTGACCGCGAACCTGGACGCGGTGCGCCCGTTCTTGGGCTACAACTCCGTTCGCGAGACGGACAACGTAGCGAGCTCGCGCTACAATTCGCTGCAGGTCAGTTGGAACCGGAGGTTCTCTCAAGGGATCCAGTTCGGCGCCGCCTACACGCTTTCGAAGAGCAGCGACGACGGGTCGGATCAGCGCGACATTATCCCGGATACGTACTTCGCCCACAATCTCTATGGCCCCTCCACCTTCGATACGCGGCATATTCTGATTGCCAGTTTCCTGTACGACCTCCCGCTGTTCCGCAGTCAAAACAATTTGGCGGGCAAGATTCTGGGCGGATGGCAGGTCAGCGGCATCGCGCAGTTCCAGACGGGCCAGCCCAACAGCGTCACCGTGGGCAATGACTATGCCGGAGTCGGCCAGGACGGCAGCTTGCAGAACGGTGGGGGGCAGTTCTGGGTGAAGAACGGGAATCCCGGGATCGTCGGGCAATTGGCCCATAATGGCGCCAACGATCCCGCGCTCTGGTTTACGACAACTAACAAAGACGGATCGCCGATCTTCACGGCGCCTGCCAAGGGGACGTTCAACCTTCAGAACAACATCCGCGATATCATTTACAACCCCGGATTCAATAACTGGAACCTCGGTCTGTTCAAGGCGTTCCGGATTAGCGAAAAAACGGGGTTCGAGTTCCGCGCCGAAGGATACGACGCCTTCAATCACCCCAACTGGAACGGAGCCGATTTCAATCCGACCAGCGCCACGTTCGGCAAGATCACCGGCAAGAACAACGATCATCGGGAATTGCAGCTTTCCCTCCGGTTCTTCTTTTAATTCAGGCCGTGTGCCGTCGGCCTCAGGGCTGGCGGCACGCGGCTTTCAAAGATTTCGGAAACTGGAATTAGCTGCCTCGAAACGCGCTTAACGCGAACAACAGCGCGGCCCCCGCAAGCAACACGGCGGCCTGCCCGACGGACCTCCCCACATTCCGCTCCCTTTGCAATTCCGGCATTAAGTTCGCCACGGCGATATAGAAAAAGCTAGCCGCCGTCACCGGCAACAGGGCCGACGTGAGCGCCTCGCTTTTCGATCCCGCCAGCAACACAATGCATGCCCCCAACACCGCGCTCGCCGTCGCGAGCAGATTCAAGAGCACCGCGCGCCGACGAGGCAATCCGCCGTAGATCAGCACGCCCACATCGCCAATATGATGCGGCACCTCGTGCAGCAGCACGGCTATGGTCGTCGCGAGCCCGGCGGAAGCGCTTGCCGTATAAGCCGACGCGACGGCAACCCCATCGATCAAGCTATGAATCGCCCCGCCCAGCAGGATATTGGCGATGAGGGTGTGTCCCCCCGCAAGTCCGTGCGCATGGGATCCGGTCGATTCCAGACGGTTCCCAAACACTAGCGAGAGCGTTCGCTCGAGTAGGAAGAATCCCAGAAATCCGGCAACCAACAATGCCGAGAAGCGCCTCCCGGCTCCCAGCCGTTGAACGGCCTCGGGCAGCAAATGCGCCGCCGCCGCGGCCAGCAGAGCCCCCGCCGCAAGACTTACCAGATACGGAAGCGCCCGGTGCAGCCGCTTTCCCAACGCGAGCGCCAACATTCCAAGGAGCGACGCGGCGGTTACCAGCAGAACGCTGGCGAAGGTATAGAGCGTTCGGTGAACGGTCAAATCCGGCAAGAGTGCCTAGTATCGCAGAGCCTACTCGCCAGGCCTGATTCGCAACCGTAGAAACACGTTCACCCCGAACGGGCGATCGCCATAGGAGGGCTTGAGCGCGCCGGGTAGCGTGTAAGCCGTGACGTTCGCGCCAATCCCGGTTTCGAGTCCGCTCACCAATGGCGGGAGATCGCGCGTAATGCCCGCCGTGTACGCGCCAATGCGAAATACGCCGCTGTCGAACAGCTCGTCTTTATCGACCAGTTCGAATCGGCCCGTGACGAAGTTCTTTCCGCGCACCGGCACAACGGTTTCGGCCAGAAACGAATTCAAGTTCCGATGTGTAAACGTGCTGTGATTGCGCCCCCAAATCACGCTCGACGACCAGCTTTCCGCGCCCATGGGCTTCGAATAACTCAATGACGCAGTGGACCGGAACACGTCGCCAATCTCCTGCCGCTCGGGCCTCGTCAGCCGGCCCGCGGATACTTGCGCCATCCAATTTTTCGCCGGGAAAAGGGAGAGCCGCGTGCTCCAGGAATCCATGGCGCCGTAGTCGATTTTCCAGCGGTCCTCCCCCGGTTCCATGCCGTGAAATCCGCTGACTTCGAGCCGCGCCATCTTGTGCTTCACCGCCACCGTCACCACATTGTCCGCAATATGGCTCGAATCCTGCCAGTGATGGCCCAGGGCGGCTTGCGGCAGTTCGCTAGCCGACGCACGATGCGGAAAAGCCACCGGTCCTAGCGCCGGATCGCCCACCGGCGCATAGTAAATCTGAAACATTGTGTCGTGCGCGAGCGTCCGCGCATAGCTGAAACCAAGGCCCATGATGAAATTATGGGGGTGCTGCCCATCGACGATCGGCTTTCCGAACGCCGTCTCTCCCGTTTGAAACAGTTCCGGGTAGCGGCGCTCGGTGATGGTGGCCGGATCGAGACTGAGCATGATCTGGGTCATGAAGCTGCCCCGGCCCAGCTTATGTTCCGCCGCGCCCATGAACCAATTCGCCGAATAAAACTTATCGCCGCCGCGCGGCCCCGGTTGCTGTGTATCCACCAGGAACGCCTGGCCCATCAACATGAGGTTCCAGGAACCGATGCGCGGCATCAACATTGGCATGCGCGCCGATTGCGGGTTCATGCTGGTGCCGGATGCCTCGCCCATGAGCAACTCGCCCGCCGGATTAGTGTCCATATCCATTTTCATATCCATGCCGTGCATGTCGTGCATATCGTGTTGCCACGCGCCGCAGGGAATCGCTAGGACGCATAAGAGTAGTAAAGCCGCTTTTGAATGCACAGATTTCTCCGTTGAATAAACCAAATCGAAACTGAATGGAGAGAAAATCCGTTGCGGGCTAAACGCGGAGAACTGCACTGAATGGAGATTCGGGACTGGAAAGGCAGCGCCACGCCGCTTCCACGCTTCGCGAGGGACGTGGATTCAGAGACACTTCGACGCGCGAATGGAACGGGGCTGCAAGCCCGAGAGCGTGCCCGGTTGCGAGCGAGACGAAATCCGTCCGGGCCTTTGCGAACAGAGGCTCCCGATGCGGGCAGCTTTGGCCCGGTGTATCGCTTGGCTGCTTATGATGCGGGCAGTGAGACTGAACCGGAGCACACATCGTGGAACACATCCGCACCGAGCAAAAGGCAGCGCACTCCGCATTCGCCACAAACATGAAGACCGTCAACGCGGCCACGGTCCTCACGAGAAGCGTAAGCACTTAGTTGAATCTTAGCACCCACTCTCGTAATACTAAAAACATGCATGAAATGCCCTATCGCACTCTGGGCCACACCGGCGAGCCCGTTTCCGCCATCGGCGTAGGCGGCTGGCATCTCGGCCTCAAGCACGTCGGCCGCTCGCTTGCGATCCGCATCGTCCGCGCCGCCATCGATCGCGGCATCAACTTCATGGACAACTGTTGGGACTATAACGAGGGCATCAGCGAAATGCGCATGGGGGAGGCGCTCGGCGACGGCTATCGCCAAAAAGTTTTCCTGATGACCAAGATCGATGGACGCTCGAAAAGCGAAGCCGCGAAGCAGCTCGACCAATCCCTGCGGCGTCTGAATACCGATTGCATCGATCTCGTCCAGCACCACGAAATTTTGCGCTACGAAGATCCGCATCGCATCTTCGATCCCGAAGGCGCGAACGCCGCGTTGCTCGAAGCTCGTCAGGCGGGCAAGCTTCGCTACATCGGCTTCACGGGCCACAAAGATCCGCGCATCCACCTCGAAATGCTCGAATTCGCCGCCGCGCGCGGTTTTCTCTTCGATACGGTGCAAATGCCGCTCAACGTGATGGACGCGCACTATCGGAGCTTCGGCAAGCTGGTCTTGCCAGAACTGGTCAAGCAAAATATCGGCGTGCTCGCCATGAAAACTCTGGCGAATGGACACATTTTGAAATCGAACACGGTTTCCGCCATTGAGTGCTTGCATTTCGCGCTGAATCTCCCGACGTCGGTCGTGATTACCGGAATCGACACGATGGCGATTCTCGACCAGGCGTTTGAGGCGGCGCGAACCTTTCATCCGATGAGCGGCGCGGAAGTGAATGCGCTTCTCGCGAGAACTGCCGAGCCTGCGTCCGGCGGCGACTTCGAGTTGTTTAAGACAACATCCATTTATGACGGCACGGCGCAGAATCCCTCCTGGCTCGGCGAGGAGCCCGATCGCGTCCGGCAAGCCATGCCGGCGTAGTTGTAACGTTCTCCCGTGTTCCGCGCACTACTATTGTCGTGATATAGTTTTTGTCGCTCTAGGAGGCGTATGCGCGCCATCTCCGTCGTCATCGCCGCGATTCTTGGCTCCGCCGTGAATTGTCCGACGAGTTTCGCCCAAAATCAGCCGCATGGACATCCGCGCGATACCAATCCCGGCCGCCGGCCGGCACCGCCGCGCAAGGGTGACGGCAACAATTGGATTGTTCCCATGGCTATTGGAGGCGGGGCAGGGGTGGTCGCTCTGGGCGTGTTTCTGCACGCGCATTCGAACCCGGCCAAAGAGCTCGCGGGCAACGGACCGCAAATGCCTGGGCAGTTCACCATGAGCGGCTTTGAAATTCACGGTTTTTGCCAGGGCAACTGGCCGGTGGCGCTCGATTTCGCGCTCGACCCGGGCGCCACGCTCATCGTTAACGTGGTGGCCGAAGGAGCGCCTGCATTCGAGTATGCGATTCCAGCAACCGGACAGCGTCAGGAAGCAATTCTACAAATTCCGGCCAATTTTCCACTTCGCCCGGCGCCTGGTCTATTCACTATCCGCGGTGTCTCAAAAACGGGCGGCGGCGGCGCGCCACCGTATCTGCGTATTTTTGGCGTGGGCGCGGGCAAGCGCGCCGTCGGTTCCGTTGCGATCGATCAGGTGCGATTCGGGCCGCAATCGATTCGCCCCCGGCAAAAGGAAGCGGCGCTTTACAGCTTCCACGCCCATACCGATTTCGATAAAGTAAAAGCGGAATTCCTGAAAGCCGTGTTCGTGCATGGGGAACTGGTCGCGAAACTCGAGGATCACGACGATGTCAACGGCGTGGCTCGCGAAACGTCGCCCAGCCGCCCGTGGAGCGGAAAGAAGGCCACGCCCGGAGAGCACATCCTGCAAGTTCGCGCCTGGGAATCCGCCGCGGACGCGGCGAATTGGGTAATTGCGTGGTCCGCCGACCAGGTGATGGTGGAAGAATGACGCGGCCATTACAAAGAATTCTCGCCGCCGTTGCGCTGGTCGTAGCGCTTTCCGCCGATCTCTGGATCGTCAACCGCGCCGAGCCGCACGGCGTGGCCGAATTCAATCCCTTCGTCGCGAAGCTGGGCAGCGAAGAGATCGTCCTCGGTAATCCGGTCGCGCGGGACGGACTCCTTTTCTCGCATCGCGGCGCCCGCAATGAAACCACGGAGATTCGGCTCGACCGCGGCGTGCTCTCCCCGCAAACGCGCGCGCTATTGACCGCGACTCATCCGGCATTCGTGGATTCGGATGGGCCGCAAGAAATCTCCTACACCACGCGGGATCTGGCCGGAGCTCGCGGCGCACCCTGCCGGACCACCATCGACGTCCATCTGGATACGCCGGCCGCGGCGCAGATTCACCTGTTTCAGGACCGGCCGGCCGGGCAGGAGTTTCATCGCGAGATTGAAATTACCCCCCAGGGCGGTGCGTTGCGTCTCGATTTTCAGACCGCGCCCAATAATATGGCGCATCTCAACCAGCCCGGCTGCCGGAAGCTGCTGCAGATCGGCAATTCCGGTTTTCCGGTCGCCGGGGTGCCGATCCGGATTTTCGCGGCCGCCGGGTCGAAAACCTCGCTCAAATTCCTGCCGGCCGGCTCCGGCTCGCCATGGCGCGCAGCGGATCTTTGGAATGGGCTTGAATTCATCGGAATCAAGGCCGGGCGCGTGCAGGTTAATCCCATCGGCTCGGGCGAGCTCATCCGCATGGTTCAGCCGGTGAACCCGCGCGAGTCGATCGATGTTCGCAATATCGCCATTGGATCGGACACGCTGCAGGCCGATATCGCCGGCACCGGCTTGGTGACTGTGAATGGCCGCTTGGCCGGTCCGACTCTCGCCGAGTGGGTGACGGCGAGCTATCCGCGTTGCGCGGCGGTTTTGTTTCTGAATGCCCTGGTTGCGCTGGGCGCTTGGTTCCTGTGGCGGCCCGCTCGCGTTGCAATCGACTTCACGCTGGGCGGGGCGGACGATTTTACGGCCCCCGAAGGCAAGGGAATCCTCGTATTTCTGTGCCATTGCTCGGAAGACAAGCCTGCCGTCCGCGAGTTGCGCAACCGCCTGCAAGCCGAAGGCTTCCGGCCCTGGCTCGACGAGCGCGACATCTTTCCCGCCCACCTCTGGGACGAAGAGATTCAAAAGGCGCTGCGGGCAAGCGACGCCATCGTGGTGTGCCTCTCGAAGACATTCACGCGCAAAGCCGGATTCGTGCAGAAGGAGCTGCGATATGCGCTCGATATCGCGGAAGAGCAGCCCGATGGCGCGACGTTCCTGATTCCCGTGCGCCTGGAACCGTGCGACGTGCCAACGCGAGTGCGCGCCTGGCAGTACATCGATGTGTTCGAGGCCGGCGGTTTTCAAAAGCTGAAGCTCGCGCTCGATGAGCGCACCCGGCAGTTAAGCGCCGCCAGTTCCTCGAGAGCGTCCACGACAGCGTCCACGATGTGATGGCGATGTGATATGGTGCGCATACGATGAATATGCGTGACGCGCTTTCCCGCCGCTCGTTCCTGGCCGTTTCCGCCGTCGCGTCCTTGCCTGCCGCTCCCGTCCGGGGCAAAATTCCAATTGGCCTGGAACTCTATTCCGTGCGGGACGAGTTAAAAAAAGATTTGATGGGCACCGTTCGCGCGGTCGCCAAGATGGGTTATGAAGGCGTGGAATTCTACGCTCCTTATTACGAGTGGACCGTGGAGTATGCCAAGGATGTTCGCAAGCTTCTGGACGATCTCGGCATCCGTTGTTTCTCCACGCATAACAGCTTCAAGAACTTCATCCCCGAAAACCTTCCTCACGCCATCGAGCTAAACCAGACGATTGGAAGCAAGTTCATCGTGATGGCGAGCGCCGGAAAAGTGAATGGTCTGGACGGCTGGAAAAACGTCGCCGAAGACCTGAATCGCGGAGCCGAAAAGATGAAGCCCGCGGGTTTGCGCGCCGGGTACCACAATCACAATGTCGAATTTGAGCGGATCGATGGCAAGTTGCCCATGGAGGTGCTGGCCGCCAATACGAATAAAGACGTCGCGCTGCAGCTCGACGTGGGCGCTTGCCTGGAAGCCGGCGCGGACCCGGTGGCCTGGATCGAGCGGAATCCCGGCCGCATTAAATCGCTGCATTGCAAAGATTGGTCTCCCGAACCCGGCCAGGGGTTTAAGGTCCTGATCGGGGAAGGGGTAGTGCCGTGGAAGAAACTGCTGCCTGCGGCGGTGAAAACCGGCGGCGTGGAATATTACTTGATCGAGCAGGAAGGTAGCGCTTATCCACCCCTGGAAACCGTCGAGCGCTGCCTGGTAAATTTCAAGAAACTCGCCCGGCCAGCTTAGAGGCCCATGGATTCAGCGGCGAGCGAAGCCGGAATCCCGGTGCGGTAGCTCGGGTATCGAAGCTCGACGCCTAATGCCCGGCGGATGGCCGAGCCATCCACCCTCCGGTCGGCGCGCGGGGCAATACGACGTGTTTCAGCTAGTTGTTCAGCCGGGACCCCGCGCGGCATCGGAAGGTTCAGCAGGCGCGCGCAGAATTCGGCGATCTCCCGCGAAGTGCAGGGCTCATCGTCGGCCACCGGGAACGCGCCAGTCAGGCCGGAGAACAATGCCGCTTCGGCCAGCGCGGCGAGATCCTCCACGTGTATCCGGCTCACGTACTTTCCGCCGTCGCCCGATAGCTGGAAAGTGCCGGCGCGCATGGCCGATTGCACCCCCCGGCCGGGGCCGTAGATCGCCGCCGGCCGGAGGATCAGGTGCGATCTGGACGCTGCGGCGATTGCCCGTTCGGCGCTCGCCCGCAGCAGTTCCCGCTCGGTTCGCGGCGCGGGTAACGTGTGTTCGTCCACCTCTCGCGCGTACCCATAGACGCCCGTGGTCGATAAATACACGATGCGGGAGGCGCGGCCTTCGAGCGCGTCAAGCAGGCCTGAAGTTGGATCGGTCGCGCCCGCGGGGGTGGAAATCGACGGGATCGAGTGGAGCACGCGCGTTTCGGGGCGAATCGCGCGCCGCAGATGGTCTAGCGATTGGGCTTCCGATAGATCGAGTTCCAGAACCTCGCCGCCCGCGTCCGCGATCCATTTGAGCCGCGCGGGATGGCGGGTGGTTACGGTCAGCCCGATCCGCCTGTCGAGAAGTGAACGGGCAAGCTCCCGGCCGGTGAATCCGCAGCCCAAAATTGTCACATAATTCATTTCCGCTATAAACATCTTCGGCCATTCTTCCGAATGGTAAGCGGAGCGCGAAATGGATTGGAGCACAACTCGCAAAACGAACGCGGCATTCGCCTTGGTGCTGGCGATTTTACTCTGTTTGAGCGCGGCGTTCGTTCATAGCACGCGTTCTCTGGTTGCGTCGGCCAATCAGGTAGCGCACACGAATGAAGTTTTGGCGCGCGCGGAAGCGCTCGTCTCAATCGTCAAAGACGCCGAAACGGGGCAGCGCGGCTATCTCCTGACCGGCGAGACCAAATATCTTAAACCTTATTACACCGCGCTCGATAGCGTCCGCCAAGCGGAACAAGAGTTATCGGAAACAACGTGCGACGGTCCCGGCCAACGGGAGAGGCTCGGCAGAATCAGTTTGCTCATCGAGGCCAAGCTGGAGGAACTCGCCAAAACCATCGAGCTCTATGGGGCGAACCGGCAGGCCGAAGCCCTGGCGGTGGTAAAGACATCTCGCGGCCGCGACATCATGATTCAGATCCGCCATGTGATTCAAGAAATTGAGGCGGACTCGAAGCAGTTCTCATCGGGCCGAGCCGGCAGGGAGCGAGCGAGCATTCGTTGGACTTTCCTGGTCTCGGCCCTGGGAGTCGGCCTGGCATTCTCGCTTGTGGGCGCCGCCCTACTGATGGCCCAGCGCGATGCGCGCACTCGGAAGCGGACGGACGACCGGATCTCCGAAAGCGAACGACGCTATCGGCTGCTCGCCGAAAATTGCACAGACCTGATCGCTCGCATATCGAGAGAAGGCCTATACACTTATGTCTCGCCTGCCTCGCTCCCGATGCTTGGCTACCAGCCCAACGAACTGGTCGGGAAGATGGCTTGCGACTTTGTTCATCCGGACGACCGCGCCGGCGTGGAGAGGCGCGGACCCGAAGCTGGGTCGCTGTTCCTCTGCCGAATGCAGCGCAAAGACGGCAGTTACATCCACATTGAGACTACCAGCCAGGCAATCGAAGGCATCGGCGTGAACGGCGAAACGGAATACTTGGAATTCGGACGCGATGTTTCCGCGCGCCATCGGGCGGAATTGCTGCTGAAGGCACGCGAAGAGGAGTTCCGGATTCTATTCGAAGAAGCGCCCGTGGCCTACCACGAAATAGACTGCAACGGCATTATTCAGCGGGTGAACCGGGCGGAATGCCGCCTACTGGGGTTCGATGCCCGGGAGATGCTCGGCAGGGCGGTCTGGGATCTGGTATCGCCGGGCAAACGGGAATTGAGCCGTGCCGGCGTGATCGAGAAACTGGCGGGACGGCAGGAGCTTCGTACCATCTTCCGGGATTGTCGGCATTCCGACGGGACTGCGTTGACGCTCGAGATTCATGAAAACCTGATTCGCAACGGGAACGGTGAAATCTTGGGAATCCGCTCCACTTTGTTCGATGTTATTGAACGACTTTCGATGGAAGCGCTCGAGCGAGGCCATCGGGAACTGCTCGAGAGTGTCGTTCAGGATAAGCCTCTCGAGTCCGTCCTGCAAGCCTTGACGCAGTTGCTCGAACGCCAGGACCCGGGAGTCTGGTACTCCGTGATGTTGCTCCGGGGAGAAAGGTTGTTCCGGGAGCGGCGCCCAGCCTTCCGGACGATTACATCGCCGCCATTGAATCGGTGCGGGCCGGTCCCATATCCGGATCGTGCGGAGCGGCGGCTTATTGGGGAAAAGAAGTGGTTGTCGTGGACGTCCAGACCGACCCGCTCTGGGTCGAGTTGCGGAACGCGGCGGCCGCGCACGACGTGAGAGCCTGCACGTCGATCCCGATTCTTTCGGGCTCCGGCGTGGTCCTGGGTACCCTGGCGGCGACTTCCTCGTGCGTCCGGAAACCCGGTGAACGGGATAGAGCCCGAATGGATTATGCCGCGAGGCTTGCGTCCGTTGCCATCGAGCACCGCCAACTGGCGGATCGACTCGCCCACCAGGCCGGGCACGATCGCTTAACCGGGCTTGCGAACCGGCATCTATTCGAGGACAGATTAAAACAGACGCTGGCGCTTGCGACGCGCCGCGCATCGAAGTTCGCTTTGATGTTCATCGACCTGGACGGCTTCAAGGGGATCAACGATCGATTGGGGCACTCAGCCGGAGATCAGTTGCTGAAGGGCGTCGCCGAACGTCTTCAGTCTGGCGTACGGCGGAGTGACACGGTGGCGCGCATCGGCGGGGACGAGTTCACCATTATTTTGGACGACATCGGCGGGCGGCAGGACGCCGCGACCGTCGCCCGCAAGCTACTGCGTTGCTTCGAAAAACCGTTCCCGCTCGATGAGGACCATCCGAACGGGCGTCATGCCGTGGTTACTCCCAGTGTCGGGATTAGCATTTTTCCCGAGGACGGCAATGACGCCGGTGCGCTGCAACGTAGCGCCGACGCGGCCATGTATCTGGTCAAATTGGAGGGCAGGAACAAGTTTCAATTCGTCATGAGTTAGATCGCCTGCCAGGGACTTACACCTACTTAGCCGGGGTTATACTCCCGCAATTAGGTCCGATATTAATTGACTATCGCGCACTCTATTCTTTAGACTCAAGAAACCATCCGAAAAACTCCGTTTGCTCAAACGGGAGTTTCCATGTTTTGCCACACACAGCCTGGAAGGTCTAAGGAGAAGTGCGCCTAAATGAATAAACAGTTACTCGCGCAGACGGTACTTTCGTTCGCGCTTTTGGCTCCCGCGTTCGCGGAGAGTCAGGACGACGACATCTATGTTTGCCGGGACAGCCGCTACAAAAAAATTCAGGAGGGCGTCAACGCTGCCAGGCCTGGTTCCCGGGTTCACGTTTGTGCCGGAACCTATGCGGAACAAGTAACCGTCGCGGTTGACGGACTCACCGTGCAGGCCGAGGGTCAAGCGATTGTCGTCGAACCAACTCCCGCCCAAGCTTACGGATTTCGAATACTCGGCCAAAACGTCAACATACGAGGATTCCACATCACCGGGTTCAAAGACCGGACTCTCTCGGCAGGCATCTTCATCGATCGGGCCAGAGGCGCGGTTATCGGAGACAACGTCGTTTATGGGAATTGCAATGGCATTCTCTTAAACCAATCGCCGGGCGCAAGTATTCTAGGCAACAACTTATCGCAAAATCCGTATCCAATAACTCCCGTCGCGCAGCCAGGAATCCCGGAGCCGCCTCCCGGGCAAACACCGGCCAACGCGTGCGTTGTCTTCGCCTTCGATCCAGTCACCCAGGCCGCCATCGTGAGCGCGGATGGTTACGGGGTGAAGAGCGTTGCCAGCCGGGAGCAAACTTTAAAATCGAATACGGTCTCCCAGAACGGGGAATGCGGCGTCCAATTGTCGGGCGATTCGGCCGGGTCCGAAATTTCCGGCAACACGCTTTTCTTCAACACCGGGCCGCAGTTCACTCCCTGCGGAAATATCGATCTTCGGTCCGTTAGCGGTTTGGAGGAACGCATCGCGGTCGGCGGCAACCGCATCGACAACGGCACGAACGGCGTCATGCTCACCTCCAGCGACCGCGTGACCGTGGAGGAGAACAATATCACGCGAAATTTTCAAGGCATCCAGCTCGTTTCGAGCAATCGCAATTCGTTCAGCCAGAACAAACTAAACCACAACACGATTGGAATCTTCATGACCGGGCAGTTCAACGATTTCGATGGGAATAACGTGAATACCAACGATAACCAGGGAATTGTAGTCTATGTTAACGGTTGTCCCGATCCTTGTAGCAGCAAGGCGGGTCAGGGTTTCAACGATACGTGGGCAAATACATTCCGGAACAATAGCGTCGAAAAGAACGGAAGCGCGGACGTATTCGATTTCTCTTCACTGAGCGGCACGCAATGCAGCATGGACCCGGGGTGCAACACGAACCCTCCCGGTCCGCCTCCTCCTCCGCCCAATACGCCGCCAGGCAACTACACGGCCGGAACGCTGAATTTCTGGATAAAAACCGATTGCACCACGGCAACACCTGCGTCCATTTGCGCGAAGTAAACACCAACTGAACGGCCGCCGGGCCATGGAGCAAACTCCCATGGCCCGGAGCGCAAAATTACGAACCGTTGCTTGATGGGGTGCTTGATTGGGTGGCGCCGCTCGAAGCTTTCTGAATTGCGTCTTTCCCAGCCTGAACGGTATCGCTCAACTTGCCGGTCTGCTCATTGATAGTCTGGCGGCTCTTATCCAGCAAATCCCCGGCCGACTTGCGTATCTCGTCACCCCGCCGCTTCAGATAGTCTTTGCTGTCGTTTGCGCGGTTGAGCAGATCCTCGCGGGTTTCATCGCCCGCCTTGGGAGCGTAAAGAAGGGCCAGCGCCGCGCCCACTGCCAATCCAAAAAGCACGCGTCCCATCCCGCCGCCATTGTCTCCGTCGCCCATTCGCGGAGCGGTGCGGGCCTTTCCGTATGGAGCTTTCCCCGCCTCGACATTTACGACGCTTTCGGCGATGGAGGTTAGCTTGGCATCGGTGTTCTCTTCTTCCTTCAGAGTGACCCCGAGGAGGCTGGAAATTTTCTCATAACCGAGCAGCTGTGCATGCGTCCGAACGCAGCCGTATGCCGCAATCTCATAGTGCTCCACTTTTTGCGCAACCGCGATCAGCCCGGCGTCGATTACGGCGGGATCCGACGACTTTTCGCTCATCAACTCCGCCCCCTGCGAGGCGATTGCCCCGATGGGTTCGCTCTTCACTTTCCATGGATCGTCGTTCAACGCTTGAAAGATGCGATCAAGACGGGCAACATGGTCTTTCGTTTGCTTGAAATGGTCGTCAAAAGCCTTGGTCAGCGCCGAATTCGAAGCGGCTTTCGACATGGCCGGAAGTGCCTTCAGAATTTGTTTTTCCGCATTATAAAGCTCGCTCAATTCCAGGACGAACAGGTCTTCCAGTGTGGTTAGCGTCATTACGATCTCCTCGTGCAAGGGCTGGCAGGCCCAAGACACCATAGGAGCAATTCGGCTGCCATCATTGCGGTTTTGGCCGCGGAGTGGCATCGCCCTTGGTGATGCCCATCGCCCATTTGATCGCTTCCAGCCACATTTGCTGGATATCCTTCCGGTCCCAAACCGCCGGCTCATGTCCCAGGGTCGACGAAAAGACCCGGCCCTTTCCGTAATTGCGAACCCAGGTAACGGCAAAATCCTTATCGGTCCGGTGAATGCGCTTGTCCGTCATATCGACCGAGTTGGTATCGAGGCTCATCAGCACGCGCACCTTGTCGCGCGAAAAATTCCGCAACTGGTAAATCTCGTCGTCTATCGTGAACGAGAGCGGGAAATGCCGGGTCGCTGGAAACGTCCGGTCCTCGACATTGATTCTCACTTCTCCGTGCCACGGGTGCTGGTCGAAATAGCCGCCGATCATTTCGCCGTACTCGGGCCATTGAAAAAAAGTGTCGGTGGCGGTGTGGGAGCCGAGAAAACCCTTGCCGTCGTCGTGAATAAACGAGAGCAGCGCGGCCTTTTGTTCCGAGTCCATGTTGAGCTCGCCCGTTGTGTTGAAAAGGATGGCGTCGAAATAATCCAGGTTCCGCGCGTTTTCTTTTGGAAACTTCTTTTTCGTAATCGGCTGCGTATCCGTGCGGATGTAGGTGTCGAACAGCCCGGATTCCGTGCCGATCCGTTCGATGGTGGCAAGCGCGTGCGAGGCGGAATCGTGCTGAAATCCCTGTACCGCCCCGATGGCCAGCAATTTTTTCCGCTTAGGCGGTGGCGCCTGCGGAACCGCCGCATTCGCAAAAACGAACAGAAAGACGATCCATCGGGCGGTCGTCATAGTTTGCCTTCCCAGCGCAGTCCCACGCGCCACAATCGCGGAGCGCCGATGGTTGGAGTGGGACTGAACCCCGTCAGATATTCGCGATTGAGCAAGTTCTCGAACGCCAGCGTCGCCGAAAAATTGCGGGTCAGCCGCTCGCGCGCGATCAACTGCACGGTGGCGAAGCCGGGCAATAAGAATTTGTTGAGATCGTCGTCAAACTGGGAGGCATAGCTTCTGACGCCGCAGGAGGCAAGCGTGCGGCCGCGTTCGTAACTCACCTGCGCCGATCCCTGGTGGCGGGGCACTTGCGGAATGCGCGCGCCGGTGGAGTAACGGGAATCCGCGTACAGATAGCCCAGCTCGCCGCGCCAGTTTCGCCAGCGTTTATCCGCGCCAATCTCCGCGCCGCGGTTCAACGAATCGGCCGCGTTTTGCCGCTGGCGCACGATCAGGTTGGGAGCCGAGCTTAACGTGACGTTGGCGATCAATCCGGAGAGCGCGTTGCGGTACACGGTCATCCGCACGGTGGACGATTCGCCGATGAAATCGGCGCCGGCTTCGGCGCCAAACAACGTCTCGGGGCGCAATGCCGCATTAGCTTGCGTGACCGCATTGCCAACGCGAAATTCGCGATACAACTCATTCAGCGTGGGCGAGCGGAACCCGCGGTAGACCGAGCCGCGCGTCCGCCAGCGTCCGCGGCCCCAGACAACGCCGGCGCTGGGGCTGAAGAACTGGCGATCCTGTCCCGTAAATTGATGGCGGGCGCCCAGGAAAAATCGAAAGGAGGAAACGCTGAAATCGGATTGCACGAAGACGCCGTGCTGCAAAAGCGTTCCGCCGCCCACGCGGCTGCCGGTCGGGAATAATACGTCCGTGTCGATGCCATGCGCGCGGTTGACGTCGGCCCCGGCCACCGTGTTCCAATGCCCGCCCGCATGGCTCCACAACGCCGCCGCGCCGGTGGCGTTCGAAGGCACGGTTTGCCGGAAGGTGAGCCGCTCGGAGTTGCGGTCGGCGGCGATCGCCGAAAACGTGCTGTGGAAATTTTCGCGCGTTTGAAATCCCAGAATTGAAATTTCGTTGCGCGAAATCTGGCGGAGGTAGTGCAGCGAGACGGTTCCCAGGCTGGTCGAATTCTTTGTCAACACCGTCCCGTTCGGGCGCTCTTCGGCCAGGATATTCGCTTCGGCGAACAACTGCTGGCCGCCGCCGGTGAAATCGACCCGCACCGTGCCGTTCACGAAATCCACTCCGGCCGGTCGGTCCACGCCCCCGCGGACGTTCTCCGGCACGATGTAATAGCCGTCCGTCGAGTAAGCGCGCGCGGAGCCCGAGAGCGCGAAATGGCTCCAAAGATCGGAGTAACCCGCCCAAACATCCTGCGAATCGCGATTGCCGCCTTCGTAACCGGCGGTCAGGCGCCGTTTCCGCGCCGCGGCGGAAAACAGCGAAATCGCCCCGCCCATGGCGAGGTCTCCAAACACGCTGGTGGATGCGCCCCGCGAGATCTCGACACGCTGCAGATCATCGGGCGCGAATCGCGTCCAGTAAATCCAGCCGCCAAAAGGATCGTTGACCGGAACGCCGTCCCAAAGAACCAGGGTGCGGCTCGCCCCCGACGACCCGATGCCCCGCAGCGATACGCCCTGCGTCGTGGGATTCGCGGCCACGCTCGAGGTCCGGCGGAACAGGCTGAATCCCGGAATTTCGCGCAGCCGGTCGTCAAGATTCACGCCGGGAGTGCGGGCCAGAGCCTGCGGCGTGATCTCGGAAACGTTGGCCGGCGTCTCCGCGCTGATGTTTTCGACTACCGTGATCGACGTCCGAACCGGTTCAGGCTTCGTCTGATTCTGCTGCGCCGTCGCTGGATAAATCGCCAGGACCGAAGACACGAGCAGGCGTCCAGCCCAAGTCCAGAAAACGTTGCGGATCGGCGCTGAGCACGATTTGCAGGTTGGATTCATCGGCCGGTTCTTCGGGAAGGCTGCCTTTCTGGGGAGAGACTAAAGCCAGAAATCTCAGGATAGTATACACGTCGCCTTCTTCCGGCAGGCGGATGTCGCACTGCTGCGAACGAAAGCGCAGCCCGGTTTCTTGCAGGCGCCAGCAGAGAAAAGCGCTGCATTCGACGGCGCGCTCGAACCATTCTTCCCAGCCCGGGGGCTTCTCGCGAGGCACGTTGCGGTCGAGAAACATTTCCACCGTGCGCTGCCGCTCGCGCGCGAATTCGCGAACCTGAAGGTCGCCCGTATGAGCGGTGCTTTTCCAATCCACGTGGCGGGCGCTTTCAAAAGCCTGATACGGGCGGATACGGTAGAAGTCCCGCCCTCCGCCGCGGAGGTGCATCTCGATTTCCCCCGCGATGCCTGCGAGCACGTCCTCAAGGCCGGCCCGCGACTCGATCGAAGGATAGACC
>JBPCKZ010000125.1:0-8978 GCA_051003795.1 Bryobacteraceae bacterium
GCGATCGGACATCTGCGCTCTATCGCTGTCCAGATGAGACGATAGACATCTTCTACCGGCTGAATTGCACCAAGCGAGGTACCCACACGTTCAGAATACCCGCCGATCAGGATCCCCACTTTTATGACATAGTAGTACTAGGGGTGCTACGATGAATCCGGTCAGTTCGAGGGGGGGTTCAGCGTGTTCTTAAGAGCTGGCGTGGCGTTATTGCTTCTGGCGGCGATCATGCCTGTAACTGCTGGGGTGATTTCGAGTGGATATGTGCGGGGCAGCTACCGCCCGGACCTCGAAGGGCAAATTTCATTTCCCGGAACTTTTCAGTTTACGGGGAACGGTTTTAATTTCGGAGGGGATTTTGGCGCGGGTAATGCCGGCGGTTTCGTGTCATGCAATTTCATCCCGGCGTGCCCGACCGTCGATCCGCAGTTTCGGTTACTCGACGTTGGCTTCCCTGGTATTCTCGGTCTCTTCGACGGCTACGTCGTTTTGTCCGGACCGCCGGTTCCCCTGGGCAATCTCTCTATCGGCTTGAATACGCTCAAGGCGACGTTCACCTTGTCGGGACAATTCGACCGGCCAGGGGCTTTCAACAACGGCCCGAGTGTCCCGCTATACGCGCCCTACACACAGCCGCTGACTGGCTCGGGGCTGGCGTTTCTCACTCTCGACTATGAGATAAATCCAAACACGAAAGCCGGATCCTACGTTCCCGTCAGCGTCGAATACGACTTCATCGCCGTGCCTGAGCCCTCGACGGTACTGTTGTCGCTGCTTGGCGCGGCTTGTCTGCCGGCCCTAAGTTACGCTGGGCGAATCCGGTCGGCTGGCACCTCCACCTGGCTCAAGCCCTTGAATGAAAACAGTAGCTCCACCAGATAAACGGCGGGATCATCCGAAGTTTTCCTAACCACCGTTGCCAGCGCGTCGGTAACCGCCGCGCCGAACCCCACGCCGCCCACCATAAATCCCGCCAGATTCAGGCGCACCCGCCGACCGGCTTGAAATTCCATATCAAATAGCCTCCGCGACCGCGGCCACTTCGTATTCCATCGCGCGGTCGCGATCGAGAAACGCCGCGTTCGCCCGCACCCGGTCGTACGTCGACCGATTCCCTTGTCCCATGCGCGTCACCGTCCCGCGCAATTCCGCCGCCTGCGCCGCCGCGATCAACAGCATCGCCGTCAGATTCCGCACGCACTCGAGCGCATCCATCGCCGTCACCGCCGAGTGCATTCCCAAGCTGACCACGTCCTGATTGTATTGCTCGGTCGGAATCGAATGGATGGAACTCGGCCCCGCCATCTGCCGCACGGCACAGGCGAGACTGGTCACGCTCAATTGCATTCCCTTAAAACCGGAATTCACGCCGGGATCGGGGACCAGGTTCGCGGTCAGGCCGTGGTTGAATTTATCGTCGACCAGAACCGCCATCAGCGCATTGCCCCAATTGGCCATGATTGCGAAATCGATTTTCCACGTATCGAGCAGCCGCGAGATGTGGCCGCCGTAGAAGTTGCCGGCGCGATAGAGATCGCCGCTTTCGGGATCGATCAGCGGATTGTCGTTCGCCGAATTCATTTCCCGCTCGATCGTCGCGCGCGCAGCGTCGAGAGACTCCCAAACCGGCCCGAGCCCTTGAGGCGGGCAGCGCAATGAATAGCAGCTCTGACCGGAAGGATCGATCGGAAGCTGGGAACCCGCGAGCAGTTCCCGCACGAACGCCGCCACCGCAATCTGGCCAGGATGCCCTTTCGCTTTCTGAACCCACGATGCATACGGCTCGGATGGAACCTCCAACGCTTCGACGGCGAGGGCGATGGCCGAAAGCAGCGCGCGCAATACGCGGCCCGCGTCCAGCCAGGTCAACGCGGCGCACGCGGTCATCACGGTTGTGCCGTTGATTAGGGCCAAGCCTTCCTTCGGCGCAAATTTAATCGGCTTGAGACCCGCCGATTGCAGCGCTTCGAGAGCGGACATGCGCCGCCCCTCATACTCGGCTTCTCCCATTCCGAGCAATACGCGCGCGGCATAGGCCGAGGGCATCAAGTCTCCGCTCGCCCCGAGCGATCCGTAGCGCGGGACCACCGGCGTGATGCCCGCATTCAACATGCGCGCGAGAGCCTCCGCCAATTCGGGCCGCACGGCCGAAGTCCCGGTTGCGAAGGTGGCGAGCCGCAGCAGCATCGATCCCCGCACGACATCGTTTGGAAGCGGCCGGCCGGTGCCGCAAGAGAGGTGGCGCATGATGTTGTGTTGCAGCAGTATGGACTGATCCGGCGCGAGCTCGAATTTGATATTCCCGCCGACTCCCGTGTTGACGCCGTAGATCCGGTCGCCTTGAGCGAGCCGCCGCTCGAGGGCCCGCCGTCCTTGCGCGATTCGTTCGAGAGCCGCCGGCGCGAGATTTACGCCGCGTCCTTGCCGGCAGACCTGCTCGGCGTCCTCGATCGTCAGAGGAGACGATCCCAATTCCAGATTTTCAGCCATATGCTATTAATAAAAGACCTTATCGGCTCCGGCTGCGGTTAACGTCGCCACTTGCGCCGCAACACACTGGCCGTCGGTCGATACCCGCGCAGAGCCGTATTTCATGGCTTGCATTATGCATATATTATGCACAGCGCAAGCCCAATGAGACCGGGCCTCTCGTTTTTGTGCATAAATCTTGATATGTGCACAGAAGAGCGACGGCAAGACCGGGTATCTCATCGGCCAACGAATTCTAAATTGCTGTCGGTTTGCGATGATACGGAAGGAATGTCGATCAGCACCGGTCTTCCCGTGCCCAGGAGGGCGAATGAAACCATCAATTTGGGGGAGCAGCGGGGTCGTATGCGCATTGCGTCAAAGGAAGTCGATAACATCACCGTCTCCGTTTCGGTTCATATGCTTCCGCGCCCCCGCGTTTTCATAGAAGGGCGCGTCGCCGGTTCGTCTTTCAGCATTCTTACCGACCTCAAAGATCACGCTGATGCGGATTTCACCTTCCATGGGAACAAGGCTAAAACCCCCATTGTCATCGCGCACGCGTCCGAGGGCGATGATTTTGCGTTTTCCGCGTGGCCACAAAAGGAAGTGATTGATTATGGGCAGAGAGAATCCGTCACATCCATTCAGGGCGCGATACTGAACTTTTATGCAGCTTATGAGATTGGCAACAGCGCGACTCGAAAGATCCTCTTGGAGGGCGAGACATGGGCCATTGGCTTCACACCTCAACCCGACATGGTTGCGATTGTAGACCAATTAAATAAAGAGGGAGGATACGGCGTTACTCACTTTTTCGAGATCAAGCGGACGAATAGCGAAGCCATTACGGCCAGTTCGGCAGCCGACATCCTTGAAGCGCTGAAGCTATTCCTTTCGTTCGCTCGCGGTGCGAATTGTGGCCTTGGACTCGTGAAAGGTTGTAGCGCAGCGAACACACCTTTATGGCAGCAGTGGGGCTTTTCCCAGACGAGCAGATGGAGCTCGACGGTCAACTGGTTCTTTTCCCCTCAGGGACAGTTTCTTCGGGGTGCATTTCCCGGTTTCATGCGCGAGTGGCAGAATGGCGGTCGGGAGCACATTCGATCTGCGATCGAGATGTACGCGGAGGCGAACCGAGATGAACCAGACGTCAAACCCTCATTGATGCTCGCGCAGTCAGCCCTGGAACTCCTGTCCTGGCTCTCGATGGTTCGGGGTTCCTGTCTCAGCGCCGACGGTTTTCGTGCGCTGCCCGCAGCGGACCACATTCGCCTTCTTCTCCACCAATGCCGCATACCGTCATTGATACCGCACACCCTCGCCGATCTCACTAGGGCTGCGGCCAGCCAAAAACTGGACGGGCCGGGCATGTTGACCGAAGTCCGCAATGCACTGGTACATCCCGGAAAATCGCGTAAGAACATGACGGCCAACGTCTACGTAGAGGCGTGGAGCCTTTCAATGTGGTATTTCGAACTGGCTATATTGCACCGATTCGGCTATGATGGCTCACATGTGAATCGCCTTCTTGACCCGCCTGCGCTTCAACAGGTACCTTGGCACGCTTCTTAAGCGATCCCTGTACGGACCAGGCCCGGCCGGCCCTAATTAAGGTAAATTAGAAGCATGGGAAGATTGCCATGGGTAATCGGTTGGGGAGGTCTGATGTTGGCTGGCGCGTTGGCTCAAACGCCAAAGAAGCCGATCGCGACCGGTCCCGCCAACGGCGAGCGGGTTCCTCAGTTTGAAGCTCCCGATCAGAACGGCAAGGAGCATACTCTGCCATCGCTGATGGGTCCCAAAGGAGCGATCCTGGTCTTCTACCGATCGGCGGACTGGTGACCCTTCTGCAAAGCCCAGCTCGTCGAGCTGGAACAAAATTATCCGGCAATTCAGAAACAGGGCATGGGACTTGCCGCCATCAGTTATGACAGCGTTCCGGCACTGAAGAGTTTCTCCGAGCGGAAAGGAATTACGTTCCCGCTGCTGTCCGATCCGGATTCGAAGATCATCCGCACTTTCGGGATTCTGAACACCAGCGTCGACAAGAGCGCCGCCCAGTTCGGTATTCCGAACCCAGGTACGTATGTCGTGAATCCGAAGGGCGTCGTCATCGCCAAGTATTTCGAGGACGACTACAAGGAGCGGCAGACTGCATCGGCAATCCTGGTGAGGCAGTTCGGACTTCCGGCGCAAGCCGCCCATCGTACCGAGGAGACGAAACAGGCGACCGTGTCCACTTCGGCCAGCACCGGAACCGTCGCGACCGGTGAACATGTGGCGCTCGTCGTGGACATCGATCTAAAACCCGGAATGCATATTTACGCTCCCGGAGTGCAAGGCTATATCGCCGTCGATTGGCAACAACCGGATTCCGATGCCGCGAAATCGCTGCCTTTCACATATCCTGAGTCGAAAATGTTGCGCCTCGACGCGATCCAGGAGACTGTTCCCGTTTACAAGGGGAACGTAAGATTTGTGCGCGAAGTCGCGATCGGGAGCGATGCCAAGCTGAAGCCGCTGCTCGATGCCAATGGCGGCTTCACCATTCAAGGATCGCTGAAATATCAGGCCTGCGACGACGTGAAATGTTATCTGCCCGTGACGGTCCCACTGAAGTGGACGTTGCATTATCAGCCGATGGATCGCCAGCGGGTTGCTCCCGAACTGCAGCGCAGGCCTTGATCCGGCGCGTTCACATCGGCAATCCGTTGTAGTCTCGAGCCAACGGAAGAATCGCCTTCAGCACGTCTTCGGCGGGAACCGCGACCCCCATGCGAAACGGAAGCCGGCTGTCCTCCGAAACCGGAGTCAGCATGAGTCGGTTTGCAACCCGATTGCCCAGGAAATACATGCTAAACGCCGGGATGCGCACGGCGAAAGCGTCGGGCGAATTTGCGCCGCGATTGCGCGACAGGCCTTTCACGATTTCCGCGTTGCCGAAGCTGGCCGTGGTAAAGCCGTTGTCCTTTTTGACCACGGTGACGGAAGACCGTATTTGGCCGTCGGCGGTGACCGGATAAATGATTTCCGAACTGGGCGCAAGCAGAGCGTTGACATCCTGGCCCGCTTGGTAGCTTTTTAACCTGTCCAAGCCGATGTTGTAAATCGTCAATGGCGGAGCGAGAGCGGCTGTCTTCACTTCGCCTGGCGACGCGAAACCGAGTGTCTTATAATTTTGTTCGCTAACCAGCTTTCGCAAAGTTGCGAGTGCGTTGGTGGCGGCCTGTTGAGCGTCGCCAGTTGGCGGCTGCACGCCTCCTCCCCGTTGTTGCGCGCATCCCGACGCCAGCAGAACCGCGGCGGTAACGATTGGAATTGCGTAATGCGATCGCATCTTACCGACCTCCCGTGTAACTGATGTTGTAGTAGTCGTTCCAGTGGGTATGGTCGTAACTCGAGCCGCCCACGTACTTGTCGTAAGTGTAGATTTCCTGCGTACCGCCCGCCGATACCGACGTATTGACCGGAAGCGGATTGTTCACCGACACATAGTTGGTTCCGTCGATGGTCACGTAGCCGGTGGCCACCATCATGTGACCGCCCCCGGAGTTCCAGTGCCAGGAGAACGCGACCGGTTTCCGCGAGCAGTAAATCTGGCTGGTGAGATCGCTCCAGGACAGCGGGGCGTCGCTGGTTTGAGCGGCGGCATAGCTGTATTTTTCGTACTCGGGCCATCCGCCGTTGACGCACGCGGACGGAACCGGCGTATGGCAGCAGTCGGCGCGGCCGAAGCGCTTATTCGCCTCGTCGCACTCCTGGACATTCGAAGCTGGATGCAGAAAATCCATCGTCATCTTCCCGCTCGCGGCCCAGCACCACATGCCCGTTTGCTGCGCGTCGAGGGTTACGGGCTGCGAGCCGATGTTGGCGGGATTGCAGCACGCAACGTCGAACAAAATTGAGCCGAGGGCTAACCCGGCCAGGGTACTCTTCATGTGAAATACCTCCTGCCGGATAGTGACGGTTGTCAGCCAAGCATTTCACGATTTGAATGCGGCGCCCGGGGAGTGGCGCGCTACATATACATTCCGCCGTTCACGTTCAACACATGTCCGGTGATGTAGCTCGCGTCTTCACTAGCTAGAAATCGCACGGCGGCCGCGACATCGGCGGGTGTCCCGAAGCGCTTAAGCGGAATCGCGCCCAGCACTTTCTCCCGCCATTCCGGAGCCAGCTCGGCCGTCATGTCGGTATCCACGAAGCCGGGCGCGACGGCATTCACGGTGATGTTCCGGCTCGCCATCTCCTGAGCCAGCGATTTGGTCAGCCCAATCAAGCCGGCCTTCGACGCCGAATAGTTCGCCTGCCCCGCATTGCCGGCCTCCCCCACCACCGAAGAAATATTGATAATCCTGCCCCATCGCTCGCGCATCATTGCGGGAAGCACCTGCTGAATGGCGAGAAACGCGCCGGAGAGATTTGTCTGTAGAACCACGTCCCAGTCGTCCTTCTTCATGCGGACCGCGATTCCGTCGCGCGTGACGGCGGCGTTATTCACCAGGATGTCGATGCGCCCGAACTCTTTCGCCGCGGCCGCGAACGCCGTCTTGATGGACTCGGGCGAGCTCAAATCCATTTCGACGACGCAAGCTTCCCGCGATTGCGCGCGAATTTCCGCGGCGGCTTCCTCCAGCTTGTCGCGACGGCGGGCCGCCACGATCACGCGCGCCCCAGCCGCCGACAACGCTAACGCGCAAGCTTTTCCGATTCCCCGGCTCGCGCCAGTCACCAAAGCGGTTCGATTGTTCATGAAGGGTGAAACTGCAATCATAGTAGATTCCCCTCCATGGCATACGACGATCTCCGCGGCTTCATACGCGCGCTTGAAAAAAACAAAGAACTGCGGCGCGTGACGGTTGAAGTCGACCCGGTGCTCGAGATTACGGAGTTCGCCGACCGGTCCGTAAAGAACGGCGGCCCCGCCCTGTTGTTCGAGAAGCCCAAAGGCTATTCCACGCCCGTGCTGATTAACAGTTTCGCGAGTCCGCGCCGCATGGAAATCGCAATGCAGGTGGATTCGATCGAGGAGATCGCCGCCCGCATCGCCGAATACCTTGCGATGAAAATGCCGGAGGGCCTGATGGGCAAGCTCAAGATGCTGCCCAAGCTGGCCGAAATGGGATCGTTCTTCCCGAAGATCGCGACCCGCGCTCCTTGCCAGGAAGTAATCAGGACAGAAGGTTTTTCGCTTTTCGACTATCCCGTTTTGAAGTGTTGGCCGGAGGACGGCGGCCGCTATATCACGCTGCCGATGGTTTTCTCGCGCAACCCCGAAACCGGCAAGCGCAATTGCGGCATGTACCGCATCCAGATTTTCGACGAGCGCACCACCGGGATGCACTGGCAGACCCACAAGCAAGGCGCGGAACACTACCGGCGGCTTATCGCCGAAGGCAAACGGACGCGCATGGATGTGGCGGTTGCGATCGGGTCCGATCCGGCGACGATGTACTCCGCGATTCTCCCTTTGCCGCCCGATCTCGATGAAATGACGATCGCCGGGTTTCTGCGAAATAGTCCGGTCGAGATGGTCAAGTGCCATACGGTCGATTTGGAGGTTCCGGCGAATTCCGAAATCGTGCTCGAAGGACATGTGAACCTGGGCGAATTGCGCACGGAGGGACCCTTCGGCGATCACACCGGCTTCTACTCGTTGGCGGACGAATATCCCGTCTTTCATGTGGACTGCATCACGCAGCGGCGCGAACCCATTTACGCGACGACCATCGTGGGGCCGCCGCCGATGGAAGATTTTTACATGGGCAAGGCGATCGAGCGCATTTTTTTGCCGCTCATGCGCCTGCAAATTCCCGAAGTGCGCGATATTTGCATGCCGGCGGAAGGCATTTTCCACAACATGATGCTGGTGGCGATTCGCAAATCGTACCCGGGCCACGCACGCAAGGTAATGAACGCCATCTGGGGCTTGGGCCAGGCGATGTTCACCAAATGCATCGTGGTGATGGATGAAGACGTGGATGTGCAGAACATCGGGGAAGTGGCATGGAAGGCGTTGAACAATATAGACCCGGAGCGGGATATTCAGTTCACGATGGGGCCTGTCGATTCGCTCGATCACTCGAGCCGGCTGCCGAATTACGGCTCGAAGATGGGCATTGACGCCACGCGCAAGTGGCCGGCCGAAGGATTCCACCGGCCTTGGCCTGGAGTCATCGCCATGCCGGCGGATGTGAAGAAACGCGTCGACGAGCTCTGGAAGAAAGCGGGGCTTTGAAAAGAGCCGTTCCTGGTAAACTGAATTCGTTGCGGTGGGTGTAGCTCAGCTTGGTAGAGCGCCGGATTGTGGTTCCGGTGGTCGAGGGTTCGAATCCCTCCACCCACCCCGGATTCGAACGAATCGAAATCGCCTCCCCAACGAGCTGTAAAGCATAATCCTGCCGCAGGCCCATGAGTGTACGGTATGGGCCCATCGTGTCCCGGCCGGACCCGGTCCGATGTGTGCCGCCCCACTTCGACGCAACTGGATCGATAAACGCCACGGC
>JBPCKZ010000126.1:0-6719 GCA_051003795.1 Bryobacteraceae bacterium
TCGGGGGACAAGTAGCTATACATTGCACTCTGTTGATAATCCAGTCCTCTCATAGTTTCCTAAAACATAAAGACGCTATTGCGTTTCGAATGGTAACAGCCAAATCGAGTTTTTCAGCATCCTGCTAGGAACGTCTTCAGCAACCCAGTTTTTCAGCATCCTGCTAGAGGAATCGGGCTTGCGCAGGCTTTTTTTTATTGTCGATAGCCGTAATTCGCAACGCAACTGTGACCATCTCGATCTCGCCCGATGCCCAAGCGGTAACACTCGGTTCCGCGATAAGTATCGAAATTCTGGTATCCGGGTTGACCAGCGGGACTTCGCTTGGAACCAACGACATACTGTCGGCAATCAGCTGAATCTCTCCGGCTTGGGAGATATTCACGCCGTAACTCCGAGCGTGGGAACGGTGGAACTGTTCGAGCTGTCATTCGATAGCCCGGCGCTGCTCAACGGCAAGCAATCATCGGCATTTCGTATCGCTACTCTGAGATTTAATACTTTGGCGGCTGCTAACAACAGTCCGCTCGCAGTTACTGTCAATGCCTTTGGAGATGCGTCTGGAAATTCGGTGCCAGCGTCCATTCAGAATGGCGCGGTTTCGAACACTCAGGCAGATCCGAACGCGCCATCAATCACATCGGGCGGCATCGTCCCGGTTTACAGCGCATCGACAACCACCGAGTCCGGGTCCTGGACATCCATCTACGGAAAGAATCTGGCGACCACGACAGCAATGTGGAATGGCAATTTCCCCACCCTGCTCGGCGGCACGAGCGTTACCATCGACTCCAGACCGGCTTATCTTTGGTTTGTCAGCCCCACTCAAATCAACGTGCAGGCTCCCGACAATAGCGCAGCCGGGACAGTGGTGATTGTCGTGACGACCGCTGCTGGCACTGCCTCTTCTACAGTGACGCTTGGCCAGTACGGGCCGTCATTCAGCCTGTTCAATGGCATGGCAAATACGTTGCGGCCGTTGCGCCAACGCCTGCCATCCCCGGCAACAGCGGAGCTGGGTATGACTACATCGGACCCTCGGGTGTGTTTTCTTTCCCAAGCCGTCCGGTAAAAGTCTCCTTCTTTACGGCGTGGGATTTGGTTCGACTATGCCAGCAGTTCCATGACCTCATGTTTCCGTGAAGAGATCGACAACTCGAAATCTACATAGCCGGTTTTGATGGCGTTGCTAGCATCTCGGGATGCACTGCGGTTTCCGGCTTCTGGGCAAAAGTTATGCCGCCCGCCGCTTTGATGGTTCTAAGTGCGGCTGCCCCATCGGAATCCACACCCGACAGGATGACGGCGACCCGCAGCCCCGCCCAATTTTCAGCGAGCGAGTTCAGAAAGATGGTGATCGTATTGGGCCAGCCTTGTGGTTTTGAGACGGGGTTTAGACGAAAATGCGCATCACGCAGAGTCAGGTCGCAATTGCGCGGAATCACGCAAATGTTATTTCGCTCGACAGACATATCCTCGGTGATGAGTTGCGCGGGCATAAAGTTCGCTCGTGAAAGGATCTCGGGCAGCGTCGTATGAACGCGCCGGAGGTGCTTGACGACCACGATTGTCCAGCCCGCCGCGGTCGGAATTACACTGCCCTTGCCTGAGGGAGGCTCGGCGACTATACCGCTTCGCATGCCCGCGTTTCCGCTTTCCATCGATCCCTCTGTGCCCGCCGCCTTGGCAGTACTGATTGCCGCCCCGGCCGTGTTTCTCCTCAGAAGCCGCAAGCCGTGGGTCGCTCCCGGCGTTCCACGTGTTCCCGCAGGTGTCGTTTGCCGCGTTCCTCACCGCTGACGGGCAAGCTGTACAGCAAAGCGCCATGGGCAGTGCGGGCAAAATTCGACCGCAAGATCGCGGACTTTGTCATTTGCGACCGGGCAGAGGCTCAAAATCGTTGCGGTGATCGAACTGGACGACCGCATGCACTCGGCGCAGGCTGACCGGCAGGGCGACGCCATCACCAGAGCCGCAGGCTGTCCGACGATCCGCTGTCAAACGTCAGAAGCGGTCACAGGCCGAGATTGCAGCCTTATTCCAGCACGCACAGGCATGGATGGCGCAATAGCGTCCCGCTGCCTTTTTCCTTTCCGATACCGAACGACACCCCGGCTACCTTTCTCTCTTCCGGCACAATGCGGGCGGCGCTCCCGGCGCAATGAGAATTTTCCCCTGCCCTTTGGTCATTCCTCGCGCGTAGCCAAAATTCCCAGTTGCGCCGCTCGCCTTACCCCCCGCTTGCGAGCCGTACAAGAGACCGCATGGGCGGTCTCCAGAACGAAAAGGAATCCAGACCATGGCGAACACGAATTGTTTATCCGATATGCAGTGCCCAAAATGAAACAGCTTTGCGCCTTTTAACATCGACGTCCACACGATCATGCGGTTCACCGATGAGGGCGTTGACGACCATGGTGGCGACAAGGCTTGGGGCGACGAATCCCACTGCGAGTGCTGTGACTGCATGTTCTCCGGCATCGTCGCCGATTTCACCAACAAGCCGCAGCAAGAGGAGGCAGCCATGACCCAGTACCGCAACACCATCGTTCATGCCGACTGCCTGCACTTCCTGCCCCATCTTCCGGCTGAAAAGCGTTAAAAACCTCACCGACCCGCCCTATATCACCCGCTACAAATCCCGCGACAGCCGCACGGTGCCCAACGACAATAACGCCACGTGGCTCAAGCCCGCCTTCGACGAAATGTACCGCGTCCTTGCCTCGGATAGCTTCGCCCTCTGCTTCTACGGATGGCCGCAGGCCGACCGCTTCATCCGGGCTTACCGCGACGCCAGGTTCCGGGTCGTCGGACATCCGACCTTCCCGAAGCGCTACACCTCCGCGACCAAGTTCCTTCGCTACCAGCACGAATGCGCGCACCTGCTCGCCAAGGGCAAACCGCGTCCCCTCGCAAAGCCCATCGGCGACGTGTTTGCGTGGCACAATACCGGCAACAAGCTCGACCGAGAAGCCGTTTTCGGCGCTCCTGCCTCTGGTAGAGACGTTCTCGCAGCCGCAACGCACTGTGCTGGAACCGTTTGCGGGGTCTGGCTCCTCACTGGTTTCTACGGATGGCCGCAGGCCGACCGCTTCATCCGGGGGTTTATCGCGACGTCGGGTTCCGGGTCGTCGGACATCCGACCTTCCTGAAGCGCTACACCTCCGCGACCAAGTTCCTTCGCTACCAGCACGAATGCGCGCACCTGCTCGCCAAGGGCAAACCACGTCCCCTCGCAAAGCCCATCGGCGACGTGTTTGCGTGGCACAATACCGGCAACAAGCTCGACCGAGAAGCCGCTTTCGGCGCTCCTGCTTCTGGTAGAGACGTTCTCGCCGGGGTCTGGCTCCTCACTGGTGGCCGCGAAAAATCTTGGACGTAGCTACCTCGGCGTCGAGCTGGAAGTCGGATATCGCGGCATCGGAAAGGAGGCTTGCCCGGTAAGCAAAATGGTCCGAAACCGCTATAACCTGTGACAGGTACCAAACCCCTGCCCCAAAACAGGCAGGTGTCACAGTTTTGTCATACAAACTGGTGTGCGACATCGAGATCGGCCATTCGATTCCCGCGAAGAGCGTCTGCACGTTCTCATTTGTCCGGGAATCGGATTGACACGAGGCGCGCGCGCATTTGCGGGGGGACCGGGACCGAACTCAACGCGGCCAGCGCGGCCTGCGCGCCTGGCGCTCTGGATTCGACCATACGGGCCAAATATTCCAAAGCCTCCGGCTGGCGCGTCAGCGCAATGGCGGATAAAAGTGCCGCGGGGCGGGATCGGCCGCGCTCGAACCGCGCCTTTAATATTTCGAACACCTCCGGCTGATGAATCGACGCCAAGGCTAGAGCGGCCTCGGCGCACATATCGCCCAGGCTATCCATCGAGCTATCCAGAAATCGCGCGACGAATGGAATGCCCGCGCGCCCCTCAATTCCGAGCAACGCCAAGAAGCACGCCCCCAAGACTTCCGGTTCCTCGTCCCCCGCCAGCGCCCGCAATCGCAGCAGCAACGCTCCTTCGGGACGGCCCAACTCGCCGATCGACCGCGCCGCTTCCACGCGAACGGTCTTATCGCTATCCATTAACGGCGGCACCAGGTGCGAAAGGATATCGAGGTAACTCAGCCCGCGGCACTGGCTCAACGCGTGCGCGCTATTTCCGCGCAGCGCGCCGGCCGTGTCTTGTTGGCCGCCCCACACGGGCTCCATCTGACGATGTTCCAGGCCCCGAATAAACACGGCCGCATCGTCATGTCCAAGTTCCGCGAGAGCCCGGCCGATCGCGTTCTTCGCCCAGCACTGCGGGTCGGACCTAGCCGCATTGATGAAAAATCGGTCGAACGCCGAAAGCAGTTCAGGCAGGAGAATTTCCAATTCCAATTGCGCGGCAATCTGGGCGGCCTTCGCGACAATGTAATTGTTCTTGCGCCCCAGGGCTTTGCGCAGCCCTTCCACGGTGAACGCGGCTCCCGGCGCGTGGCGGAGTTCTTCCAGCTCCGCCAGGGCTTTCTCGAAATCCTTCTTGCCCATAATAGATAGAATGCTTCAGGCCGCCAGCCCGTTGCTGCAAATTCGCGGCCTTCACAAGGCGTTCAAGGACGTCGCCGCCGTCGATGGCGTGGATCTCGAAGTTCATTCGGGCGAGTGTTTCGGGTTGCTGGGCCCGAACGGCGCAGGCAAGACGACCACCATCGAAATCTGCGAGGGCCTGATTTCACCCGATTCCGGAAAGGTGGAACTGTTCGGGCTGCGCTGGAAAACGGATTCGCGGAAGCTGCGCCAGCGGCTCGGCATTCAGCTTCAGGAGACACAGCTTTCCGAAAAGCTCACGGTTGAAGAAACTATCCGCCTTTTCCGCAGTTTCTACCTAGGCGGCGCATCCGTTTCCGATATAATCGCGATGGTCCAATTGCAGGAGAAGCGGAAGGCGCGGGTGGGCAACCTTTCCGGCGGCCAGAAACAGCGGGTCGCGATGGCTTGCGCGCTGGCGGGCGATCCCGATTTGATTTTTCTCGATGAACCGACCACGGGTCTCGATCCCCATGCGCGGCGGCAAGTTTGGGAGTTGATCGAAAATCTGAAGAAGGTTGGCCGCACCATCATTCTCACCACGCATTACATGGAAGAGGCGGAGCGCCTATGCGACCGCGTGGCCATTATGGATCGCGGGAAAATTATCGCTCTCGGCACGCCGCGCGAGCTCATCGATTCCATCGGCGTCGCGCACATGGTGGAATTCGCGGTGGACGGACGCTCCCTCGATCTTGCTATCCTGCAAGCCATCGAGGGCGTTCGCGCGGCGCGGACGGAGAGCGGCGGCTATGAGCTGCAAGTGGCGGAATTGCACCGCACCGTACCGGCGCTTCTTGCCGAGCTGGCGCGCCGCGATATTCCCGTCACGGAACTCCGCACGCATTCGGCAACGCTCGAGGACGTTTTTGTATCCTTCACCGGAAGGAGCCTGCGGGATGTGTGACCCCCATGAGTGAGCGCACGCCGATTTCGGACCGGCCCTTGGCGCAGTTAACGACCGTTCGGTTCAAGGAATTCTGGCGCGAGCCGGAAGCCGTGTTCTGGTCTTTCGTTTTTCCGATTCTTCTCGCGGCGGGACTGGGCATCGCGTTTCGGAACCGCCCGGCGGACGTGCTGAAAATAGGCTTGGTGGACTCGCCACTCCCATTAAGCGATGCTTTTCACTCCGAAAAATCCCTCGCTGTCGAGCGGTTAGATGCGGTTTCGGGAGCCAAAGCCCTGCGCGCCGGAACGATTGTGTTACTCGCAACGGCAATGCCGGACGGCAGCGTGAAATATCGCTACGACGACACCAACCCCGAAGGCCGAAGCGCGCGGCTCGCGGTCGACCGGGTTGTGCAGCACGCGGCCGGCATAAAAAATGCCGTCCGCGCGTCGGACGAACTGGTGCATGAGCCCGGCTCGCGCTATATCGATTTCCTGATTCCCGGCCTTCTCGGTTTGAACCTGATGGGGAGCGGAATCTGGTCTCTCGGCTTTTCGATAGTCGATGCACGTCGCAAGAATCTGTTGAAGCGGCTGGTTGCATCGCCCATGTCGCGCGCCGAGTATCTATTGTCGTTCCTGCTTTCGCGGCTTTCGCTGCTGCTGATTGAAGTGGCCGCGCTGGTTGGTTTTGGCGCAATCGCGTTCGGCGTGCCGGTGCGCGGGGGACTCTGGGATCTGGCGGCCATTTGCATTCTTTCGTCGCTTTGCTTCAGCGCGCTGGGGCTACTGATCGCATCGCGCGCGAGAACCATCGAAGGCGCGTCGGGCCTGATGAACCTGGTGATGCTGCCGATGTGGATCTTCTCCGGCGTGTTCTTTTCTTCGGAACGCTATCCGGGCATGCTGCAACCCGTGATTCGAGCGCTGCCGCTAACCGCGGTGATCGAGGCGCTGCGGGCCAACATGCTGCAAGGCACTCCGTTGACGCATCTCTCATTCCAGTTTGCAATTATCACCGGTTGGCTTGTGGTCTGCTTCTTCAGCGCGCTGAAGATTTTCCGCTGGCGCTGATCGAATATTTCGTTTAAGGGCAGGGAGAAATGTTCTCCGCGCGGCGCACCTTTCCGTTATGCCGCTTCGGTTTCTCCTGACTCTTTGCCTTGCTTCGGCCGTCCTATCCGCGCAGAAAAAGATCGATCCCCACAACACCTACCATCGCCTGCTTTGCGTGGTTCCCATGATCGGAGCCGGAACCAAGGCCG
>JBPCKZ010000127.1:0-12734 GCA_051003795.1 Bryobacteraceae bacterium
AGCCCCGCGAATTTCCGCGATCGTGCCGGCGTGCAATGAGGAGCGCAATATCGAGGAGGCGCTCGCCTCGGTGCTCGCCCAGGATTATCCGGATTTCGGGTAGTGGGTCAGTTTGGAAGCCTGAGCCCCCTTCAGAATGCCTGCCGAGCAAATCGGCGGTTTGGGCGTGATACATCAAAGTGCTCAGCAGCCCCACGGAGTGCCAGACGATAACATACTTTATCGTCTAGTAAACAGGTTGTTTGGAGATGTTGGGTGGTCTCCATGAGGGACGCAGTCATTCTTGAGCAGAAACCACTACTGCCCATTACAGTAAAAACTCGCCCCGCTTCCGACACCACAACTCCAGCAACAACAGTGGTTGTGCTCCAGGCTACTGCTCAAAACAGTCATTTTGAGCAGTAAAGTTATATTTCAAAAGGTTAGTTTTGCGAATGGCCCACTTGTTGCGAAAGCCGACTTCTCGCCCAAAGTGACACTTAGCCCTCTTTATTGCCGACGGTGGCGATAATGGGATTGCCTTCTCTGATGCTCTTGTGCCCTTGAGTTCGCTACTCCGGCTTGGCCCACTTCGATCGTCACAACAGGCCCACCTGGATAGTGATAGTTTGCCTCAACTGCGCGCCCCCCGGGTTCTAGCGTTTCTTGCTCCTTTCCAACGTCCGCCGGAAACGAAAGGATTCCGTTCCGGTTTCGATGATGTGCGCTCGATCCGTGATCCGGTCCAGCAACGCCTTGCAGAGCCGCGGATTCGGAAACACGGTCGTCCACTCCGAAAACGGCAGGTTGGTCGTTACGATGATCGCCGCCCGCTCTGCCCGATCCGAGATCACCTGAAACAGAAACTCCGCTCCGATGTCGGCCAACGGCACATACCCAACCTCATCCAGCACGATGAGCTCATACTTCTGCCAGCGGGCCATCAGTCTCCGGACCGGTTTGTTCTGTTTGGCTTCGACCAGCTCGTTTAAGCGAGCGGACCCGCGCCGGAGTGAAGGCCGCACAAGTTCGAGGCGTGAAATTCGGGTGCAAGCCGAAACTTACGCCGCAGCAGACCGCTCATGCCCGGAAGCTAACTATTCTTCCTGTGATTGCTCGACACGGATCTCGTCTGCATCTGGGGGTAAAACGTTGCGCAGTTCGTCCAACACTTTGACGAGGCCTTCCCGAAATAAGGATTGACCCCGCGCACGAACATCTCGGCGAGCGATGTAAGAGAGCGGACGTAAACATCCTTGGATTACTTTGGCAGTATCGGCATCGGGCGAACGGCGGTAGGCAGTTTTCGCGAGTTCCACGATACTTATGAACAGATCGTTCCAAGCTGGATGAGCCGAAGGAATAATTCCTATCCGGTCAGAGGCCAGCCGCCGTGTTAACGAGAGTACTTCTTCAAGTAAGTCGCGCTCGGACCTTCGAGTGCCCTGGACTGTCTCAGTTACATTCTCCAGTTGACCCGCAACGTCCGTGTCAAGCTTTGACCACCACATCTCGAAGACAGTGTCGAGTACATCCGAAGCCAGTCCAGCCTCTGCCAATTCACCGTTAATCATTTTCATGACCCGCTTCATCTCGTCCTTCGAGAATTTGGCGGCTTCGAACTGCACGAGCGGACCTTTAACGTCAGTCGGCTCCATTCCGCCAAAGAGTAAAGGGCAGACCTTGGAGCGGTCGAGGTTCTTTGCCAAAGCACCAGCCTCGAACAGTAACCATGCGGCCTCTTGATTGTCGGGCGTAATCACGAGAATTCCTACGCGGCTGGCATCTAGTTCCTTCGCGATTTCTGACGACCATCGAGTTCCCTTTGCCACGTCATCGGGGCTGAAGTACGGGCGAACAGCTTGGAGAACGCCCGGCAACCAACGCCGTAGCACGTCAGCGATTGCTTTACTGCGATCCCCGGACCAACTCAGAAAGACTTTCATGACTTTGTTCGACTAGTGTATCCCGGATCACCCGACACGTTTCTTTAACTCCGGCTGATCGTCGGACATAACGTCCTATATGTCCGGCTGTCCGTTCCCTCTCCTTTTCGCACAGCAACGCCGGGAGCGCTTGATTTGACGCCTTCTGAACTATCCTTTACACTTCTGCTCAGAAGAAGCTTTTTTGAGCAGTACAAAAATGCTCATCCTTGTTTCCGCAGGTCGGCAACCTGCGGTTTTTCAGGGCTTTCTAGAAGGCCACCTCCGCTCGTACCTTGGCCCCGTGGCACCAGAAATCCAACTGAAATGAGCAGTATGAAGATTCATCTTTCTTGGCTTTAGTCCAATGCCTGACGTGTTTTCGTGCCACGGTCGCGATGATTGGTGTTGAACTGTCATGGGCAGTATGAAAACGGTGTTTTCGCCGCGCGCGTAGGTCTCCGATCACTCGAAGGACCCATTTTTTACTTCCGATAATCCGGCGTTACGTCCACTTGGAGGCGTAGTCGGTAACCCGTTGAAGTGCTCGTCTGCGCGGGCAAACCGACCCACTACCGGATTTCGAGGCGATCGCCGTCGACGATCGATCGACGGATGCGACCGGTAAGATTCTGGACCGCGTGGCCGCGCGCGACCCGCGATTGCGCGTCATCCACATTCAAAACATTCCGGCCGGATGGCTCGGCAAGAACAACGCCCTGCAACAAGGCGCGTCGCATGCCACCGGCAGCCTGCTGTTGTTCACCGACGCGGATGTCGTGTTTGAACGAACCGTGCTTCGCCGCGCCGCGGCTTACTTCGACCGCCACGCGCTCGACCACCTTGCCATTCCGCCGCGCGCCATCGTGCATGGGTTCCTCTCGAATGCGTTTGTGGCCCTATTCGCCCTGCTGTTCGGCATGTACACCAGACCGTGGAAGGTGCGCGATCCGAAGGCTCGGGAGCACATCGGGATTGGCGCATTCAACATGGTCCGCGCTTCGGCTTATTGGAAGGCCGGAGGACACGCCCCGATCGCAATGCGCCCCGACGACGATATGAAACTGGGCAAGCTGCTGAAGTTGCGCGGCGGTCGTTCGGACATGGTGTCCGGCACGCGCCTGCTATCGGTCGAGTGGTACGCGTCGTTTGCCGAAATGCGGCACGGCCTGATGAAGAACATGTTTGCCGGCTCCGATTACCTGGTCTCCCGTGCCATCCTTTTTTCCCTTTTGCAACTGGTCTTCCTGGTCTGGCCTTTTGTGGCAGTGTTCGCGGCGCGCGGCCCCGTGCAGGCTTTAAACGCGGCGATTGTGCTCACCTTATGCGTTATGTTCATGGTGAATGCACGAAGCGTCGGCATTCGATCGTGGTGGTGCCCGACCATCCCGTTGGGCGCGCTGATTAGCGTTTATTTTTTGGCGCGCGCGACGGCGCTGACATTGAAAAACGGCGGCATCGAATGGCGCGGCACGAAATATCCGCTCGCGCAATTGCGCGCGAACCGGCTGTAACTGTCCTGAGCGATACGATAGAGGCGTGCCGTTTATCCAAAAAACTCCGCTGGCTCTCAGCCTTCTCTTGCCCATGGCGCTCTGGTGCCAGGGCACGCCGCCGCAGGCGGTCCGATTCCATACCAGCTTGGGAGACATCGACGTAAACCTGACTCCCGACGTCACGCCGAAGACCGTGGCGAATTTTCTTAATTACATGAATCGCGGCAGCTACAACAATTCAATCGTTCACCGCTCCGTACCCGGATTTATTATTCAGGGCGGCGGGTACCAATTGCAGAATCACGTTCCGGTGGCGATCCCGCAAGATCCGGCGGTCCCCAACGAGTACAAGGCTTCCAATACGCGCGGCACGATTTCGATGGCGAAGTTGGGGACAGACCCGAACAGCGCCACCGATCAGTGGTTTTTTAACCTGGCCGATAATTCGAAGAATCTCGACAATCAAAACGGCGGCTTCACCGTTTTCGGCCGCGTCGCGAACGCCGCCGGACTCGCCGTGATGGATAAAATCGCGGGGGTCCCCGTTTACAATGCGGGCTCCCCTTTCGATCAGCTGCCCCTGGTGAATTACAACGGAACGTCGCAGCCGCAAGACCAGAATTTCGTGCTGGTTACGTCCATCGCCCCATTGGACTCGGGGCCTTCGATAAGCGCGGGCGGGATTATCACGGCCAGCGCGTTCGGCGGCGCGCTAGCGTCCACGCCCGGATCGTTCGTCGAAATTTATGGGTCGAATCTGGCGGGAACGACTCGGCAATGGGGATCGAGCGACTTCGTCAACGGCGCCGCGCCCACGATTCTCGATGGCGTGACCGTCTCCGTGAACGGCCAGCCCGCTTACGTGTATTTCGTAAGCCCGAGCCAAGTCAATGTTCAAATTCCCGCCAACATTCCGAGCGGCGGACCGGTCCCCGTCATCGTTAATTACAGAGGCCAGCCGAGCGCGCCGGTGACGATCGCCATCAACGCCGTTCAGCCGGGATTGTACGCTCCGGCCTTATTTAATCTGAGCGGCAAGCAATATCTCGCGGCGATTCACGCGGCGACGGGCGGGTTTGTAGGCAATGGAAAAATTTCCGGTCTCGCGACAACGCCGGCCGTACCGGGCGAGACGCTGATTGTGTACGGAATCGGCTTTGGCCCGCTAGAACCGGGCGGCGTGGCGATGGCCGGGCACATCGTGCAAGGGCAGGCTATCTTGACCACGCTCCTGCAATTTAATTTCGGGAATTTGCCGGCGCCGATACTCTACCAGGGTTTGAATCCGGGATCCGTCGGTCTCTATCAATTCAACGTGATCGTTCCCCTCTCCGCGCCCAACGGAGATGTGCCCGTAACGGTGACGCTCGACGGAACTCCGATCTCGCAGACGCTATCCATTCCGGTACAGGCTCCCTAGGTTCACTCAACGAATGACTCAGAATTGCATCTGCTATGTCCTCCTTTAACGCGCCGCGCATTGACGTGCCACGCATTGACGTGCCACGCGTTGACGTGCCACTCGTCCGCGGCCGGTTTGGGCAAACGGCGAGGCGCGATTTCTGGTGGGTGACACCGCTGCTGGTTTTCCTCGGCTTCTCCACTTTTATCGTTTACTCCACGTGGGCGGCTTTTCAGGGAAATCATTACCGCTTCGGCCCATATCTTTCGCCGTTTTACTCTCCCGAGTTGCTGGGAGACGCCCAGCACGCGTGGTTCGGCGCCAAGCCGGGGTGGTTTCCCGCGTGGCTTCCCTTCTCGGGAGCGCTGCTGATCCTGTGGGCGCCCGGCGGATTTCGATTTACCTGCTACTACTATCGCGGCGCGTATTATAAGGCGTTTTGGGCCGATCCGCCTTCCTGCACCGTCGGTGAGCCGCGGAAAAAATATCTGGGCGAGCGATCTTTCCCGCTCATCCTGCAAAACGTCCACCGCTATTTTCTGTATCTCGCGCTGATCTTTCTGGTGCTGCTCGCGCATGATGCCTGGGAGGGGTTCTGGTGGCCCGGCTTTGAGGTTCATCTAGGCTCGCTCGTGTTGCTGCTCAACGTGATCCTGCTCGGCAGCTACACTTTCGGCTGTCATTCGCTACGCCATTTGGCGGGCGGATTTCTCGACCGGTTCTCGCGCTCGCCGGTCCGCAAGACCGCGTACGATTGCGTTAGCTGTCTCAACCGCCGCCACATGATGTGGGCTTGGTTGAGCTTGTTCACGGTCGGATTTTCGGATCTGTACGTGAGGATGTGCTCGATGGGTATCTGGCGGGATTGGAGAATTTTTTAGTGGCCGCGTACCAGACGTTTGAGCACGATGTTCTCATTATTGGGGCGGGCGGCGCGGGCTTGCGGGCCGCCATTGAAGCGTCGGCGGCGGGCGTGACGGTGGGACTGGTTTCGAAATCGCTGCTGGGGAAAGCGCATACCGTGATGGCCGAGGGCGGTGTCGCCGCCGCGATGGGCAACGTGGACGATCGCGACAACTGGCGCGTGCATTTTGCGGACACCATGCGCGGCGGTCAATATCTGAATCGCCCCCGCATGGCCGAGCTGCATGCCAAGGAAGCGCCGGAGCGCGTGCATGAATTGGAAGCCTGGGGCGCGGTTTTCGATCGCACCAAAGACGGCAAGATTCTGCAGCGCAATTTCGGCGGACACAAATATCCGCGCCTCGCCCACGTGGGCGACCGCACCGGTCTCGAGATGATCCGCACGCTCCAGGATCATGGCGTCCATAAGGGCATCGATGTCCACATGGAATGCACGGTGGTCACGCTATTGAAGGACGGCGACCGCATAGCCGGAGCGTTCGCCTACGATCGCGAGAAAGGCCGCTTTCAGCTTTTCCACGCAAAGGCCGTGGTGCTGGCGACCGGTGGAATCGGACGCGCTTACAAGATCACGAGCAACAGTTGGGAATATACGGGCGATGGCCACGCGCTTGCGTATGAAGCGGGCGCGGCTCTGATGGATATGGAATTCGTGCAGTTCCATCCGACCGGCATGGTCTGGCCGCCGAGCGTGCGCGGCATTCTGGTCACCGAGGGCGTCCGCGGCGAAGGCGGAACTCTGCGAAACAAGGATGGCCGCCGCTTCATGTTCGACGACATCCCCGCGAACTATAAGAGTTCGACGGCGGATAACGAAGAAGAGGGCTGGCGGTACACGCAGGGCGACAAGAACGCGCGGCGTCCGCCGGAGCTATTGACGCGCGATCACGTGGCGCGCTGCATCGTGCGCGAAGTCAGGGAGGGGCGGGGAAGCCCCCACGGCGGCGTATTTCTCGATATCGCGTGGATCAAAGAAAAGATTCCGCATGCGCCCGAGCACATCCGGAAAAAACTTCCGAGCATGTATCACCAATTCAAGCAGCTTGCCGATATCGACATCACGCAGGCACCGATGGAAGTAGGACCGACGACCCACTACATGATGGGCGGCGTCCGCGTCGATTCGGATACGCAGATGTCCGACGTTCCCGGCCTGTTCGCGGCGGGCGAGTGCGCGGCGGGTCTGCACGGGGCGAATCGCCTCGGAGGGAATTCGCTGTCCGACCTTCTGGTGTTTGGGAAACGCGCGGGAGAGTACGCCGCGAAGTTCGCGAAAGATCACGGCGGCCCCCAAGTGAATTCAGAGCGGGTGGATGCGGTCGCGCGGGAGACCTTGGCCCCGTTTGAGCGCGGCGGAACGGAAGGCCCGTACCAGGTGCAACACGATTTACAGGACATGATGCAAGACCTGGTTGGAATCGTGCGGCGCGAGGAAGAGATGAAGCGCGCCATCGAGGGCATTCACGCGCTCTGGGCGCGGGCGCGAAAGGTGTCGGTGCCGGGTAATCGCGAATATAATCCGGGCTGGCATACGGCCCTCGATCTCCCCAATCTACTGACGGTTTCCGAGTGCATCGCGCGTGCCGCGCTCGAGCGGAAGGAAAGCCGCGGCGCTCATTTCCGCGACGACTTTCCCGCCAAGGACGACGTGTTCGGCGCTTTCAATATCGTGCTGCGAAGAATGCCGGATGGAGCCATGCAGGTGGCGCGCGAACCGATCCAGGAGACCACGGCCGAGATGAAACGGATCATCGAGGAAATGAAGTGAACGATACGGCGGTTTTCCGCATCTGGCGCGGCGATGCCGGCGGCGGCGCGTTTCAGGATTACAAGACGGAGGTGTCGGCCGGCATGGTCGTGCTCGATGCCATTCACCAGATCCAGGCGGTTGAGGCCCACGACATGGCGGTGCGCTGGAATTGCAAAGCGGGCAAGTGCGGATCGTGTTCGGCGGAAATCAACGGCATGCCGAAGCTGATGTGCATGACGCGGCTGAACACGCTGAAGCTCGACGAACCGGTGACCGTGGAGCCGATGAAAGCGTTTCCGCTAATTCGAGACCTGGTAACCGACGTTTCCTGGAACATGCGCGTCAAGAAAACCATCAAGCCGTTCCAGCCTCGCAAGCCCGATGCGGCGGACGGTTCCTGGCGCATGATGCAGGAAGACGTCGACCGCGTGCAGGAGTTCCGCAAGTGTATCGAATGCTTTTTATGCCAGGACGTGTGCCACGTGTTGCGCGATCATCGCCTGCACGATGAATTTATCGGGCCGCGGTTTCTGGTTTATGCGGCGGCGCTCGAGATGAACCCTCTCGATACGGCGGACCGCCTGGGAGATTTGCGGCGCGAGCACGGAATCGGGTATTGCAATATTACGAAGTGCTGCACGAAGGTCTGCCCGGAGAGCATCGCGATCACCGATAATGCGATTATTCCTTTGAAAGAGCGCGTGGTGGATCGCTTCTTCGACCCGCTCGCGAAACTTTTCCGGAGACACGGATGAGGCCGGCATGACGTTCGAACTGAAATCCATTTCGAAAGAAGCCATCCCGGAAGCGCTCGAAAAGGTGGAGCGCTACCGGCTGCTGAACGAACCGTCGCAAGCGGAAAGCATTTGCCTCGATATCCTGCGCATCGACCCGGAGAATCGGCAGGCACTGGTGTGGATGCTGCTTTCGATGACGGATCAATTCGGCGAAGGCGTAACGGCGCGGCAGGCGCGTGAAGTGCTTCCGCGGCTCCGGAGCGAATACGATCGCGCTTACTATTCGGGCATTATCGGCGAGCGCGCCGCGAAGGCCCAGATGAAGCAGGGCGGACATGGTACGGATTACAGCGCGTACGAATCCATTCGCGCCGCCATGGATTGCTACGAGCGGGCGGAAGCGCTGCGGCCGGCGGGCAACGACGATGCGGTGCTGCGCTGGAACACGTGCGCGCGCATTCTGATGCGGAATCCGAACTTGAAACCGCGGCCGGCCGAAGTGTTCGAGCCCGTCCTGGGCGAATAGATCCGCCGGCGCTAATATCTATACATGGCCATCGAACTACGAATCAACGGTCAAAGTCACCGGGTCGAGGTGGACCCCGAGCGCACCCTCCTAAGCGTTCTTCGAGATGAGCTGGATCTCATTGGAACCAAGTACGGGTGCGGCGAGGGCCAGTGCGGGGCATGCACGGTCCTGATGAATGCGGCTCCGGTGCGATCCTGCAAAACGCCGGTTCGCGCCGCGTCGGGCAAGCGGATCGCGACCATTGAGGGGCTCGCGCAAAACGGCGAGCTGCACCCGCTGCAGAAGGCGTTCCTGGAAGTGGATGCGTTGCAGTGCGGCTACTGCACCCCGGGCATGATCATGAGCGGCGTGGGTCTTCTGAACAAGAACGCCGATCCGGATGCCGCCGCGATTCGCCGCGCGCTCGAAGGCAATATTTGCCGCTGCGGAACCTATCCTCGAATCGTAACCGCGGTTCGAGTAGCGTCGGCTGCCATGAGGAGCAAATCCCATGCTTGAGCTGGAACGCTACGAATTGTTCAGCGGCCCGGCCTATCGGTTTGAGCCGGACGCCGCGCCGGACCGTCGCGACTTTTTCAAGATTCTGGGCGGCGGGATTGTGGTGCTATTCGCCATTTCCGACGATGCCGCGGCGCAGGAATCGGGACGTCGCGGCGGCGCGGGCAACGCGCTCCCGAAAGACATCGGCGCATGGTTGCACATTGGTGAAAACGGCAAAATTACCGTATTCACCGGAAAGGTGGAGGTCGGGCAAAACGCGCGAACATCGCTGACTCAGGCGGTATCGGAAGAACTCTGCACCGCTCCCGAAACGATCGCGCTCGCGATGGGCGATACCGATCTCACGCCCTTCGATATGGGGACGTTTGGCAGCCGCACTACGCCCACGATGGCTCCGCAATTGCGCCGCGTAGCGGCCGCCGCGCGCGAGTTATTGCTCGATTTGGCCGCGGAGCAATGGAAAGCGGACCGGTCCACGCTGAAGATCGAGAACGGGAAGGTGCGCGATCCGGCAAAAGGGACGACAGCCGGGTTCGGCGAGTTAACGAAAGGCAACAACCTCGTCAAGACCGTCGATGGGCAGGCGATCGCGAAGCCGCATTCGGAATCCGTTCCGAAGGTCGACGGGCGCGCGATGGTGACCGGCACGCACCGGTTCACGTCCGACTTCAAACGTCCGGGAATGCTGCAGGGCAAGGTGCTGAGGGCACCCGCCGTGAACTCGATTCTCGCGTCCGTCGACACGGACGCAGCCGGCCGTATTCCCGGAGTGCGGATCGTTCACGAAGGCGATTTCGTTGGCGTTTGCGGGCCCGACCCGCAGTCGCTTTCGCGCGCGCTCGCGGCTATCAAAGCCGAGTGGAAGACCGAGCCGCAGCCCTCGAGCAAGGAATTATTCGCATATCTGAAGGCGAATCCGGTAAGCGATCGCGAGAGCCGGCCTTCGCTTCGCGGCTCGATGGACGACGGCTTGGCGCAAGCCGACCGCAAGCTGGAAGCCAGTTACACGGTGGCTTACATCGCCCACGTTCCGCTGGAGCCGAGAGCGGCGGTTGCCGAGTGGGAGGGCGGCAAGCTCACGGTTTGGACCGGAACGCAGCGGCCGTTCGGAGTGCGCGCGGAACTGGCGCAAGCGTTTCAAATTCCCGAAAGCCGCGTGCGCGTGATGGTGCCCGACACGGGTTCGGCTTACGGCGGCAAGCACACCGGGGAGTGCGCGATTGAAGCGGCCCGCCTGGCGAAGACCGCGGGCAAACCGGTGAAATTGGCGTGGACGCGCGAAGAGGAATTCACGTGGGCCTACTTCCGGCCCGCGGGAGTTATCGATATACGAAGCGGCGTTCGGAAAGATGGCGCGATCGCCGCGTGGGAGTTTCATAACTACAACTCGGGGCCTTCCGGGATTCAAACGCCGTACGACATTCCCAACCAGCACGTGGAATTTCACTCGACGAAGTACCCGCTGCGGCAGGGTTCGTATCGCGGCCTGGCGGCAACGGCGAATCATTTCGCGCGCGAGTCTCACATGGACGAGCTGGCTCACGCGATAGGAATGGATCCGCTCGCGTTCCGCTACAAGAACCTGAAGGATGCGCGCGTGCGGGCGGTGCTCGAAGCGGCCGCGGAGAAGTTTGGCTGGGGCAAACAAAAGGCGCGCGCCGGGCAGGGGTTCGGGATCGCATGCGGCTTGGAGAAAGGCGGCTACGTGGCGACGTGCGCCGAAATTTCCGTTGGCGATGGGAACGTGAAAGTCGATCGCGTGGTCACGGCCTTCGAATGCGGCGCCATCGTGAATCCCGATCATTTGAAAAATCAGATGGAAGGCGCGGCGACGATGGCGATTGGCGGGGCGCTGTTCGAGTCGGTTGAGTTCGAGAACGGGAGAATTTTGAACGCCGCGTTATCGCGCTACCGCGTGCCGCGCTTCAGCGATATGCCCGCGATCGAGGCGGTGCTGGTGAACCGCAAGGATCTCGATTCGGCCGGGGCTGGGGAGACGCCGATCGTGGCGCTCGCCCCAGCCGTCGCGAACGCGATTTTCGATGCAGGGGGGAAGAGAATTCGTTCCATGCCGATGCATTCTTAGTTGCCGCGGTAGTTGCGTCCCAATCAAGCGTAAATTCCGCGCAGCTTAATCGCGAACGCAACGCGATCGAGCGCCAGCATGTACGCCGCGGTCCTATTATTGACGCCATGCTTTTCGGCGTAGGCCACGACCGCATCGAAACTGGCGACCATAATTTCTTCAAGCCGCTTATTCACGTCGTCCTCGTTCCAGAAGAACCCCTGGCGGTCCTGCACCCACTCGAAGTATGAAACCGTTACGCCGCCCGCGTTCGCCAGAATGTCGGGGATCACGAAAATCCTTTTCTCCGCGAGGATCCCGTCGGCCACGGACGTGGTCGGTCCGTTGGCCCCCTCGCAAAGAATTTTGCACCTCAGCCTGGCGGCATTGCCGGAGTTGATCACGTTCTCGGTAGCCGCCGGAATCAGCACTTCGCATTCAAGAAACATGGCTTCGTGCCGGTCCATGTTCTCGCCTCCGGCAAAATCGCGAATGGAACCGGTCTCCTGGCGATGCGCCATTAACCCAAGAACATCGAGGCCGTTTGCGTTGTAAACCGCGCCATCGTATTCGATCACGCAGACAATCTTGAATCCCACGCGCGCCATAAGCTTCGCCGCCATGCCGCCGACATTGCCAAAACCCTGGATCACCACGCGCGTGCCCGCGGGTTCCAGCCCGAACTTCTTAAGCGCTTGCAGAGTCACGATCATGCAGCCGCGGCCGGTCGCTTCCGGGCGCCCTTTCGACCCGCCGAGATCGAGCGGCTTACCCGTAACCACGGCCGTTACGGTATGACGGACATGCATCGAATACGTGTCCATAATCCAGGCCATGACGCGGTCGTTGGTGTTCACGTCGGGCGCGGGGACGTCGCGTTCCGGTCCCAGGAAATCGATGATCTCGGCCGTGTAGCGGCGCGTGATGCGCTCCAACTCGTTATCGGACAGCAGGTTTGGCTGGCAAATCACCCCGCCTTTCGCTCCGCCGAACGGGATGTTCACAACGGCGCACTTCCACGTCATCCAGGAAGCGAGCGCGCGAACTTCGTCGAGAGTCACGTCGGGCGAAAAACGGATGCCGCCTTTACCGGGGCCCCGCGCAATCGAGTGCTGCACGCGATAGCCGGTGAAAACTTCGATTCGTCCGTCGTCCAGCTGAACCGGAATGTTGACGGTGATCTCGCGGGCGGGGCTCTTGAGAACTTTGCGCAGCCCCTCGTCGAGGTTCAGCCTGGATGCGGCTTCATCGAAGCGCGCCGCCGCCGCCAGCCAGGGGTTGCTCTCCTGTTCAAGCGATAGCATGGCGGACTAGAAAAAATATTTCAAAGCCAGCTGCACTTGCCTCATCGGAATGGCCGTTCCGGTAATCACGCCGAACGCCGAGTGGGCGTTCGTCGATGGCTGTCCGGGGAAAGTCGAGCCGG
>JBPCKZ010000128.1:0-4421 GCA_051003795.1 Bryobacteraceae bacterium
CCAGAAACGTCGGAGCGATGTCGATGTGGTGCGCCATCGCGGCTACCGTTTTGCCACGCGGAACGTTTGCGCCCCAGAGGATGCCTGGAACATGCATCACCTGATCGTAAAGGGAGCGGTGGTCAAAGGTCAGATAGTCGTCGGGGTGGGAATAGAGTAACTCGCCATGATCGGAAGTCAGCATCACGACGGTGTTGCGGTCCAGCCCGCTCGATCTCAGCTTCTCGAGCAACTTGCCCACGTATTCATCGACGAAGTGGATCTTGCCGTCATAGAGCTGGGTCATACGCTCGATCGCATTGCGGTCGCCGATGTCAGCCCAGCGGAAAAGGCGGCCGGTCGAAACATCCCAGCCGGTGTTGGTTACATCCGGGTAAGCGGAGCTTTTGAAAAGATCGTGCTCTGGCGGCGGATTATAGGGAGAGTGCGGCTCCCAGTACAGAGCGAACAGAAAGAAAGGTTTCGGGTGTGGACGATCGAGCCAACCCACGATTCGCTCCGTGGCGGCGGGAGCTTGATATTCGGGGTTTGCCAGTCCACGGCGCTCCGTAATGCTCGGCGGCCGCAATTGCCCTTCATCGTACGAATCGAAACCGCGGCCTGTGATATTCTTGCCCGCCACGCTGTTATTGACGAAGGCGGCCGTTTCATAACCGGCTTTCCGGAACCATTCGGCGAGCATGATGGTCTCCGGTTTTTGAGCATCCGCGTCTTTTGGGAAAAAGATCGTAACGCCGTGCCGGGAAAGGTACTCTGAGGTCAGCATGGAACTGTACGAGGGCGCCGTCCAGGGAGCGGCGGAATAAAAACGTTCGAAGCGCACGCCCTCCGCCGCCATGCGATCGATGTTGGGGCTCGTAGCACGCGCATTTCCGTAGACATGCAGCCGGTCGGCCCGCATCTGATCGCAAACCAGCAGGATGACGTTGGTGTGTTGCTCGCCCGAGGCGATCTGACTCGTTAACAGAACGGTCCCGAGAACAAGAAGATCTTTCACCATAGGATTTTTAGAGCGATTTGAGAGATCCGCCCATCCCGCGCGCTCCGGATCTGCCCGAACGAACGGCTATCGACGCTCATGTCCGGCGATCCGAACTGCGGGTGGTTGAAGACGTCGAAGAACTCGAAACGCAACTGCGAGCGAATTCTCTCGGTGAGAGCTGTTTCTTTAATCGTGGAGAAGTCCCAATTGCTCAGGCCGGGAATCTGGACGATATTGCGGCCCGCGTTTCCAAATGTGCCGAATGGGGTGGTTACGAAGCAGGCAGTGTCCAGGTAGCGATCGATGGTGCGGCCTCCACGCGGCAAATTGCCGTCGCAAAGACGATTCGCTCTCTGGAACGGATAGCCGCCCACGTTGGCACGGTCGCCGGATACGGTGACTGAGAAGTAATCCCCAGACATATAAGTGGTGATTCCATTTACGCCCCAACCGCCGATCAAAATATTGGCAAGAGGACCGGCGCTTGCGAAGAAGCGCTTGCCCCGCCCAATCGGCAACTGGTAAATATAGCTTCCCGTGAAACGATGGCGGACGTCGAAATCGGCGCTGCCGCGGTCCTGCCGGAGCATGTGGGCATTCTGGTGCCACGAGCCGCCCGAACCCCGCGAGGCCGTATCGATCGCGTGTGACCATGTGTACGCGGCGAGAAAGTTGAAGCCGCCGCTGAACCTCTTCTCGAGACGCGTCTGCAGCGAATTGTAGATCGAGTTTTCCTGCCAATTGGCCGAGAGAATATCGCCGAAATCGGGAAAGGGACGGCGGGACTGAATCGGCGTCGCCACGCCCGGGGGCGGCAAATAAGCTTGGTTGATGTTGACGCGTTCGGTCAGCTTGGTTCCCTTGCTGCCCGCGTAAGCCGCCTCGGCCAGGAAGTCTTTGCCCAAAGAGTGCTCTACGCCCAGGTTCCACTGGTGAATATAGGGTGTGCGATCACGCGGATCGATCGAGAATGGCGCGAGCGTCCCGGTGGGGAATGTGGGCGAAGCCGGATCGGGAAATGCATCCCGATCCCAGTTCAGGTTGGGCTTGTTGACATCGCCCGTTAAAGACGCTGCAAAGACCAGCGGCGGCGCGTTGATCTTGAATTGAAGTTCGTTGCCCTGGGTCTTCGAGTAGAACATTCCGTAGCCTCCGCGCAGCACAGTGGAATTCAGGAGCGCGTACGCAAAACCGAGACGGGGCGCGAAGTTGTTCCGGTCCGGATACCAGATGCCGGGCCGCAGCTTTGGATCGAAGACGATTTGCGGAATATCGCGCTTCAGCGGAGACTGCTCTTTGGCGATCCCCACTACGAACTTGTCGAGCGACGTATCGAAATAACCCTCCCGGTGATCTCGCTCCGTATAAGGCTGGTCGTACTCGTAGCGAAGCCCAAGATTCAGGGTGAGCTTCGCGGTCACCTTCACGTCGTCGCCGACGAAAAAATTCAGAGAGTGTGAGCGCCAGCGGCCCATTCCGAGGCCAATCTGAGCGTTCATGGCGGAGGTGTCGCCCAGAAGAAAGTCGGCAATCGGATTTCCAGTGTAGCGGCCGTCAAAATTGAATGCGCCGTTGTTGTTCAATCCCAGCCTCTGGTCGAACTGCACGAAACGAAGATCCACGCCGGTCTTGATTGTCTGACGGCCGCGAACCCAGCTCAGCGTGTCGCTGAATTGAGGCAGGTGATCAATGCCGCCTTGATTGATGCCCGCGCCGCCGCCGGCATAGTATCCACCGGACAGGCCGACACTGGGCAAACCGTACTCGGCGGGAACTTGTTTGATTTTGATTCCGATCTCGTTAGCGAGACTGGCTGGCGTGACCTCCCACGAATTGAAAACGCGAGCATAGTTAAATCCGAATTTAAAGACGTTCAGCAGGCGGGGGCTGAAAATATGAGTCTCCTGCACCACGGTGTTCTGTCCAGCATAGGGGAACACACTTCCGGAGAGCACGCCCGTGCCCGGCTGGAGCAGCGTTGAATCGTAGTTGGTATAACGGCCGAACAGTGTGTCCGATACGGAGATCTGGTAGTCGGCGCGCACGCTCCATTGGTTGTCGTCGCGGTTAGTGCTTTTGGCGGTAACAAAATTCTTACCGCCGATGTTCACATTGGGAACCGGTATGTACTGGACGAACTTTTTCGTCACGGCCGAGATGCGGCTTTCGGGTATGCGATTACCTGAAAACGGCAAGCCCGTATCTGGATCTACAATTGCGAGCCCACCGGTCCCAGGGTCTTTCCTGGTGGAAGAGAGGCCGGCGAGATCGCCGGAGAGTTGGGCGGGGGTGGGAACCAGCGCGTTCAGTGTATTGCTCTTTCGGCTGCGCAATGCCTCCCAACCGCCGAATATGAATAGCTTGTTTTTTAGGATGGGACCGCCGGCCGTTAAACCGTATTGGTTCTGCTTAAACGGCGCTTTCTGGCGCCCGAAATAGTTATCGAAGAAGTTCGCCGCGTCCAAACTGTCATTGCGCAGGAATTCGTAAGCCGAGCCATGGATCTCATTCGTACCGGATTTACTGACAAGACTTATGATGCCGCTTCCCTGACCGTACTCGGCGGAGAAGGAGTTCTTTTCGATCTTGAACTCCTGAATCGAATCCACGGAGAGCAACACGCTGGGTGAGTTAAACCATGTGCTGCGGGTCTCGACCCCGTCAATTAGAAAGCTGTTGCTGTCTCCCCTCCCGCCAGAGATGTGCACCGCCAGATCCGATCGGCCGGACTGGTTTGTAATGGTCGCGCTGCGCGAGTTGTACGCAGGTGTAACCCCGGAAGAAATATTCGCAAGTTGCATGAAGTTCCGGCCGTTGAGCGGCAATTCCACTACTTGCCTGGTATCGATTACCTGGCCCAGAGATGAGGTCTCACTGTCCACCTGCGCCGCCGCGGCTGTAACGGCAATTTCCTGGTTCATCGGCCCCAACTCGAAGCGGATATCGACGCGCGCAGTCTGGTCCACCAGCAACTCGACGCCCGAGACCTCGTAGCGCTTAAATCCCGTTGCCGCTGCGGAAATGCGATAGGCTCCCGGCGCGAGTTGGGGAAAACTGAAGTTCCCTTGACCATCGGAGATGGCTGTACGCGTCAAACCGGTGTCCTGGTTGGTAAGAGAAAGCGTGGCGTTAGGGACGGCAGCACCGGAAGAGTCTTCGGCATGGCCCGCAATAGTCCCAGATACAATTTGACCGAGCAGACAGGAACTGGACAGCCAAATCAGGAGCAGAATCCGCATAGGCTTAACAAACTCCTGAAAGTATAATAGGAGTCCGCCACCAAGGCAATAGAGGAGGGAAGGATCGTGTCGAGCGCAAACTAACCTACCGAATCCGGACTAAGAATTACTTTGATCGCGGAACCGTTCTGCGTCAAGCGGAAAGCTTGTTCGTATTCTTCGAGAGGAAACTCATGCGACACGAGGACCGCCGCATTGAC
>JBPCKZ010000129.1:0-30042 GCA_051003795.1 Bryobacteraceae bacterium
CTTACCTCTACGCGCACCCCGAGCGGGAACTGCGCGAGGTCGAATGGCTGCATTACGGCCGCTATCTGCACGAGCGCCTCAAGGGCAAGCCCACCCAGTACATTACTCACGCGCAAGAGTTCTACGGGCGCGAATTTCGTGTAACGAGCGACGTGCTGATCCCCCGGCCCGAAACGGAACACGTCGTCGAAACGGTTTTGAAGCTCGGTTGCAAGGGAAGCGTCGTCGATGTGGGCTGCGGTTCCGGAGCGATCGCGATCACGCTTGCGCTCGAAACTTCAGCCTGGGTAGCGGCCACCGATATTTCCCCGCTCGCGCTCGCCATAGCCGCGGCAAACGGACGCCATCTAGGCGCATCGGTGCAATTTGCCGCGTGCGATATTCTGTCGGCCTTCGCCGATGGGTGCATGGATTTCGTGGTCTCCAATCCGCCGTATGTCGCGGTATGCGAGCGGGCCGGCTTACAGCGCGAGGTGCGCGACTGGGAGCCGGAACTGGCCTTGTTCGCCGGCACGACTGGCCTCGAAGTATACGAACGGCTCATCCCCGAAGCCGCTCGCGTGCTCCGCCCAGGCGGTTGGCTGGTAATGGAGCTGGGGCACGACACGCAGGCCGGCCGGCTGCTGGGCGCGTGCTGGCGCGGCATCGAAATCACGAAGGATCTCGCCGGCATCCCGCGCGTGATAGCCTGCCAGAAGGCGAACTGAAATGAAAACGATCTTCCATGTCGACATGGACGCTTTTTTCGTCTCCGTCGAGGAGCTTTTCAATCCCTCGCTCAAAGGCAAAGCCGTGGTGGTTGGCGGCAAGCACGACGAGCGCGGCGTCGTCTCCGCGGCATCTTACGAGGCGCGGAAGTTCGGCGTGCATTCCGCCATGCCGTTGCGCACCGCCTACAAGCTCTGCCCGCATGCCATTTTCGTGGATGGCAATATAGCGCGATACCGCGAGTACTCGGGCAAGGTCCGCGAGGCGCTGAATCGTTTCACTCCGCTGGTTGAAATGGCATCGATCGACGAAGCGTATCTCGACATGACCGGCACGGAACGGCTGCTCGGTCCTCCGCTGGAAGCGGCGCACCGGCTGCACGAAGGCGTCGCGCGCGCCACGCATTTGAACTGTTCGATCGGTGTCGCCGTGTCGCGTCTGGTGGCGAAGGTGGCTTCGGATCAGGCTAAACCGAATGGCGTGCTCTGGATAATTCCCGGCCGGGAGGCGCGATTTCTCGCGCCGCTCGACGTCCGCAGGATTCCGGGGATCGGCAAAGTCACGGAAAAAAACCTGCACGCGATCGGCATTCGCAAAATCGGCGATTTGGCGAGTCTCGATGAATCGTATCTCGATAGCCGCTTCGGGAAATGGGGTCTCGCGATGGCTGGAAAAGCGCGCGGCGAGGATGCCGGGGGCTGGTTCGATACAGCCATTGGAGAGCGCGGCGATCCGAAATCCGTAAGCCACGAGCACACGTTCGGGGAAGACACGGCCAATCGGAAAGTGTTGGAATCGACGCTCGCGCGGCTCTCGGAAATGGTGGGCAGGCGGCTGCGGGAATACGACTTATTCGCGAGAACGATCCAACTGAAACTGCGGTATTCGGATTTCTCGACCATCACGCGCGTTCACTCGATGCAGCGCGCGACGCAGCTGGATACCGACTTGTTCGAGCAATCCCGCGCGCTGTTTCGCGAAGCGTGGAAATCCGGAGCGCCGGTGCGGCTATTGGGCGTCCACACGGCGTCGTTCAATAAGGACGAGGGCCAACTCGATCTGCTCGATGGCGGCCGGCACGAGCGTTGGCGCGATGCGTTGAACGCCGCGGATCGCATGCGCGACAAGTACGGCGATTCGGCGGTCGCGCTGGCAACTGGAATGAAGGCAAGATTTCACGAGCGCGTGCATGAAAACCCGGCGGGACTCGATCGCAAACCGGAAGAATAATCAGGCGATTCGTTTCCGGCGTTTCGAAATCCAAAGCCCCGGCGTGACCGCGGCGCCTACCAACAGAGCAGCGCGCGATTGCCTGGGCAGCGGCTTCGACCGGAGCGCGATGGGCGCGAGAAGAGCTGAACCAAATACCCGGCCAGCGTCGCGAGCGCCGCGCCCGGAAGCGCCCGCTCCAGATCGGTGTAGCTCTGAAGCAGACCGGGGCGGATCGCCGACCATCCCGCCGCCAGCGCCGCCAGCAAGTGCGGCACGCGTTCAATCCCCATTCCGGCCGGGGCAAGACCGTTCGCCGCCAACAACTTCTTTCTCCTCCAATGAGCGGTACGGTGGAATTTCTTGCCGGGATGCGCCTGGCGCACGATCACGTCGACGAATTGAACGCGGTCTCCCCACTCCGAGTACAACTCTCGCAATGGCTCCAGCGATCCGATGGTTGCCGGACAGGTTAACGAGCCGAATCGAAGCAGAACGGGCTTCCCGCGCAATTCTTGCAGCCCAATTCGAAATCCGGGGCCATGCTCCCGATCTCAATTCCCGACTTTTCGAGGGCGCGTTCGGCGTCTTCAATCAGGTGAACCGTCCGAAAGGTCTCGTAATTGTAGTGTTCGGGATTGCGCTTCAACATCGCGCATTACAAGTGGCGCGTGCCGTTCCAAAACTGCCGCGGCAAGCGGCGATTTTGCGATGGGGGGTTATGAAGCATGCGCCTGTTACTTTCTACCTGCATTACCAAACGTGAAAGTAACCATCGCGCTCGGCTACTTCGAGCCGCGTCCGGAATAACTCGGAAAGAACTCTCGGGGTCAGCAGCTCTCGCTTGGGCCCGTCGCGCCAGACGCGCCCGCCCGTCATCAGGATCACGCGGTTAATCTCCGGAATGATGTCCGGCAGGTGGTGCGTCACCAGAATCACGCTCGTTCCCGTTTGCGCCAGCTTCCGCATCGCGTCGCGAAGCGAGCGCATGGCATGGATGTCGAGGCTGTTCGTGGGTTCGTCCAGAATCAAGGCGGCTGGGTCGTGCACCAGCGCGCGTCCAATCAGAATCCGCCGCGCCTCGCCGGACGACATCGCCGAAAGGAATCGATCGCTTAAATGCGGCACTTCCAAGCGGTCGAGAAGCGCGCGTGTTTTGTCTTCCATGGCGGCCGCGATCCGCTGATGCGGCCAGATGCCAACGCTGCTGAAGAATCCGGAAAGGACAGCCTCGCGTCCCGTGATCTCCCGCGTGCACGCCGCCATCAAGTCGTTCGTCACGATCCCCAGGCGCCCGCGCAGATCGAATATGTTCCAGGATTCCCGGCCCATTAACTCGATCCGCGAATCCGGCTGAACGAGCGGATAGAGTTCGCGCGTGATCGTCTTGATCAGGGTCGACTTACCGCAGCCATTCGGGCCGATGATGGCAACGTTTTCCCGCGCGCCGATCGAAAGACTTATGCCGTCGAGCGCGTTCTTGCCGTCCCGCGGGACGGTGATGTTATTAAACCGTAGGAGCGGCGGCAATTCGTCGATCGGCAATCGGCGCTAGACTTCGGTGGCGCTGCTTTCGAGAAACGTTCGCAGCCGGTGGCTGCGGCTGGGGTGCCGCAATTTTCGTAGCGCCTTCGCCTCGATCTGTCTAATGCGCTCGCGCGTGACGGCGAAGTTTTGGCCTACTTCTTCGAGCGTGTGGTCGCTGCCGTCCTCCAGCCCAAACCGCATCCGGATAATCTTTTCTTCACGCGGGGTCAAGGTCTTCAATACTTCGGCCGTTTGCTCGCGCAGATTCAGGGTGATGACTTGTTCCGAGGGCGAAGGATTATTCCGGTCGACGATGAAATCGCCCAGATGCGATTCGTCCTCTTCGCCGATGGGCGTTTCGAGCGAAATAGGCTCCTGCGCGATCCGCATGACCTTGCGAACCTTGCTCACCGGGAGTTCCATGCGGTCGGCAAGCTCATCGTTGGTCGGCTCGCGCCCAAGTTCTTGCACCAACTGCCGGTTCGAGCGAATCAGCTTGTTGATGGTCTCGATCATGTGAACCGGAATGCGGATGGTTCGGGCCTGATCCGCGATCGCGCGCGTGATCGCCTGGCGCACCCACCACGTCGCGTAGGTGGAAAATTTGTAGCCGCGCCGGTATTCGAACTTCTCGACCGCCTTCATCAGTCCGATATTGCCTTCCTGAATGAGATCGAGGAATTGCAAGCCGCGGTTAGTGTACCGCTTGGCGATGCTGACGACCAGACGCAAGTTCGCTTCGATGAGTTCCTGCTTGGCCCTCTGCGCTTCCGCATCGGAACGCATGACGATCTGAAGCGCCCGGCGGAGCTCCGTCGCGGTGGTCCCGTAGCGCTCTTCCATCTGCTGCAGGCGCTGGGTCAGGATGCGCTGCTCCTTGCGCAATTCGCGCGCGCCGTCGGCGCGTCCAGGCGGCGCCGCTTCTATCTTGCGTTGTATGCGGGCCATCTCCCGCTCGATGGGCTTGACCTCTTCAACCGCCAGACACACGCGGCCAATCAGTCCCCGCACGACATGAGCCTGCAGGCGGACGCAGCGGATCAGGCGCGAAATGCGAACCGCCAGGCGCCCCAACTCCCATCGCAAACGGCGGTGCTGTTTCGGTTTCATGCCGCGCGAAACAGCGAGCAGTTTTGGCTTACCCTGGATTAATTTCTTGTGAATTTTCGCGATCTCGTCGGTGAGCCGGCAGAACTCTTCTTTTTTGGCCGCGAGCAGTTCTTCGCTCGGCATGGGGTCGGGAATTTGCACGATGTCGCGCGCGGAAGCGACTCCCCGCCGCACCTGGTCGCCGAGCGCCAGGAATTCCTGAATTACGAGGGGGGATCGCGATAGGGATTTCAGAACGCTATTCTGGCCGCGCTCGATGCGCCTCGCGATATCGACTTCGCCCTCCCTCTTAAGAAGGGGCACCGCGCCCATTTCGCGCAGATACAGCCGGACGGGATCGTTGGTCTTCTCGCCTATCCCGGCCGGGAGCTCCAGATCCAGCAGTTCTTCCGTTTCCTCGAGCCTCTTATCGAGCTCGATCTTCGGATCTTCGAGAATATCGATCCCGGCGCCGTCAAGTCCGCCCAAGAGATCCTCGATCTCCCCGGCGGCGTGGAGATCGCCCGGTAGTAGATCGGGGGCCTCCTCGTACAGCCCAATGCCGTTCCTCTTGCCGCGGGCCCCCCGGTGGCCGTTTGCCAACCGGCTTTTTACGAGCTGATCGCCTAGCAGTTGATCTAAAGGATCGTATTTGTCGTCAACAGCCACTAGCACCCTCTCACCCAATCCGAAGGCGTAACGATCTTCAGATTGTACACTACGTTCGATAGCGTCAAAAGGCCACCCAAATGGGTCGTTAATCGCCGCAAAATCAATTTAATTCCCGCATAAGGCGGAGAGCTTCATTGAAATTGCCCGCGCGCTCGGCTTCCCGCACGCGCGCTTTCAATTGCGCGCGCTCGTTGCCGCGGTGTGAAAAGCGCAGGCTCTCCATGCACGCGTGGCCGTCTTCGAGCGAGTTCGGTTGCGCCTCGCCCAGTAAAGCCGTCGATAACCGTTCCCGCTCCGGCTCGTCCAGCCGCTCATACAGCCGGTTGAAATCGACCGGCACGCCGGAATCGTATAGCGCGACGATGGATTCATAAATGCGCGACGCCGATGAATGCCGCGCGATGTCCGCCTGCTTTAACTGCGGGATAAACGTGGCGCGCGCCTCTTCGCTTGAAACCAGCAGGTTCAGAAGAATGCGGTCGTCGTTCCGCAGCGGCTCGCGGGGAGGCGGCCGCATGTTCTTCTCGCGGCGATCCACGGCAAGCTTGCGGAAATTCTCGAGCACCAGCCCCGCTCCGACGCCCAGATACGACGCGACATCGTTGACCACCGCGACGCGTTCCAGCTTGTCCGACAGCCCCTGGATCGCGGGCAGCAGAAATTGAAAGGCATCCACGCGGCCCTCGGCCGTATGCATGTCGAATTTGGAACGGGCTCGATCGGCCATCCAATGAAAAAAAGTCTTGGCCTCTTCGACGCGCTTCCGGTAAGCCTCCGCGCCGTGCCGCTTGCAAAACTCGTCGGGATCGAGGCCTTCTTCCAGATGCACCACGCGCACCCGCATGGATTCGGCGAGCGGCAGCTTCACCTTGTCCTCGACGGCCTGGGCGCCCGCCGCGTCGGGATCGAAGTTCATCACGATGTTGAGCGAGTGCCGCTTCATGCTCTGCGTCTGCTGGGAAGTGAGCGCCGTGCCGCAACACGCAACCACTTCCTGAACGCCGGCCGTGAAAACGCCGATCGCATCCATGTAGCCTTCGACCAACACCACGCGATCGGTCTTGCGGATTGCCTCTTTGGCGCGATGGAGGTTGAAGAGCACGTGGCTCTTTTTGTAAAGCGCCGTTTCGGGCGAGTTCAGATACTTCGGCTGATCGTCCGCGTCGAGCGCGCGGCCGCCGAACGCGATAATTTTGCCGGATTCGTTGTGAATAGGGAACATCAGCCGGTTGCGGAAGCGGTCGTAAAAACTTCCATCGTCGCGCTTGCCCACCAGGCCCGAGGTTTCCAGTTGATCGTTCGGGAAATCTCCTTGAAGCAGCCGCAGCATGGCCCGTCCGGAGGGGTCCGCAAAACCCAATCCAAATTCCTCGATCGTCAATGGCGCGATACCGCGCTTAACCAGGTAAGCTTTGGCCGCGGCTCCTTGGGACCCGCGCAAGCGCGACCGGAAATCTTCCTGCGCCGCTTCATGCATCCGATAGAGAGCGGCACGAAGCTTAGTGTCTTGATCCGCGAATTCGTTTCGCTTCGGCATGGGAATTCCATGCTGGTCCGCCAACAGCTTCAGCGCCTCGTAAAAACTGACGTTCTGGATTCGCTTGACGAACTCGAACACGTCCCCGCCGGCGCCGCATCCGAAACACTTGAAAAATTGATGCGCCGCGTGAACTGAAAAAGACGGCGTCTTTTCGTTGTGAAACGGGCAAAGGCCCGTATAGCGCGTCCCGATTTTGCGGAGGACGACGTACTCCTGGACGACACGAACGATGTCCACGGAGGACTTTAATTGTTCGGCGAAATCCATGACGGGATCAAACGATTATCGCCGATCCAGTAAAGCGATCGCGCGAACGCGAACTCAGGCCGCCCGTTTGCGCCCGCCGTGATAAACCGCCAAGCCCAGCAGTCCGCCTCCAAGCAGTCTTGTCGTGCTTGGTTCCGGGCTCGCGATCGGAGCGGCAATGAACCCGCTGGTGACTAAATCGCCGCCCGAAATATCGGTGTAGTAGCCCGACACGATGCCACTGTCGTTCACTCCGAGGGCGGAGCTGAAAATCGATCCCGGAACGCTCAACGTGCTAAACATTCCCGATGCGGCGCCATTCAGAAACAGCCCGTAGGTCATGCCGGAACTCGCGATGTAGCTACCCACGATCTGCCCGCTATTATTGATTCCGGAGAGTTGCGTCTCAGTCGATTGCGGAAAATCGATCATGGTGAACTTAGTCCCGTCCAGGAAGAACCCGTGGCGCCCCGTTGCGTCCGCGTAGGTCCCGACGATCTGACCGCTATTGTCGATGCCGAACGCCTCCGTATCTTGCGCGCCGGGGTAATCGATCGCGGTCACGCTTCCACCGCTCAACTTGAATCCGTGGCCGGACCCGTCCTTGGCCAGATAATGGCCGACAATGTCGCCGTTTCCGTTCAACCCGTACGCTTGCGTGATCAGGGAGCCGGGTACGGAATAAGCGTTGAAACCGCCGCCGGTCCGTACAAATCCAAAGGTTGAGCCAGCGGTTGCATAGCCGGTTATCAGGCCCGAATCGTTGATGTCGAAAGGCTCGGTCAGGCTCGCCCCGGGATAGTCGAGAGTCTGAAAGCCGCTCTGGCCCTGGGAGAAACCGTGGACGATCCGATCGCTTGAATAATAAATCCCGACGACATTGTTGGAACTGACGCCGGTCGCTTCGGTAAAGATCGATCCGGGAACGGAGATGTTGGTGTAAGTGAACGAAGCGGCGAAACCGGGTTGTGCCGCCCCGGGCGCCGCCAGAATGGAGATCGCGAAGAGAATCTTTTGGAAAAAATGGAAAAAAACTTTTCGGGGCACGTTACACCTTTACTTTTAATTCGCCCATCACGCCGGCAATTAATTCCTTGGCGTCCGCAATGGCTTTCGCAATGAGTTGAATATCCATGGCGGGTTTGCCGGGTTGGCGAACGCTGCGGCAATACACCCCATGCTGGCCCACCAGGACAAGCGCATCGGTCAACGCGTCGAGAGCGACCGCTAAACGTCCGCGCGGCATGCCCATCATGAACTCATGCTTCTCAAGCTCGTCGCGCCGCTCGTCATAAACCGTCATCGTCAACTATTCTAGCGAGTATGGAGATTCCTAAGTGGCCGATTTCGGGGGAGCGGGAACTGGAGTTGTTAACGCAAGTACTCGAAAGCGATCGTTGGGGCGGCTATCACGATTTCGTGGGCCGGTTTGAGCGCGAATTTAGCGCGTTCCAACATTGTTCGGAAGGCGTTTCGGCTTGCAACGGCACCGTGACTCTTGAAATGGCCCTCGAAGCATCGGGGATCGGAGTTGGCGATGAAGCGATCGTTCCGGCGATCTCTTTTATTTCGACGGCCACGGCGGTATCGCGCGTGGGCGCGACGCCCGTATTCGTGGATATCGAGCCGTACAGCTTTCAGATCGACCCGGAGCGGGTGGAACAGGCAATTGGACCGCGAACCCGGGCGATCGTGGCCGTCCATTTCGGCGGACCCATGGCGGAGATGGACCGCCTCTCCGCCATTGCCGCTCGCCACGACCTCAAGCTGATAGAGGATGCGGCGCACGCGCACGGCTCGGAATGGAACGGCCGGCGGGCGGGCAGTATCGGGGTTGCGGGATCGTTCAGTTTTCAGAATTCGAAAGTGATGACGTCCGGGGAAGGAGGCATGCTCACGTCGAACGACGCGGACTTGATGCAGCGCGTGCGCTCGATTGCCGACCAGGGCAGAAAGCCCGGCGGCGCGTGGTTTTCCCACTACACATTGGGAACGAATTACCGGCTCGCTGCATGGCAGGCGGCGGTGCTGCTGGCGCAACTGGAACGCTTGCCGGAACAGAATTGCCATCGCGCGCGCAATGCCGCGATTTTGCGGAACGCCGTGGCGAATGTGCCAGGATTAACGCTGCAAACGGTCGCCCCACAAGCGCGCGTGCATACGAATTACTTGGTGCTCGGGCGGATCGATGCTGCAATGTTCGGAAGGACAAGGGAAGAGCTCCAGCGCGCGATGGCCGCCGCCGGCGTGCCGTTCACGCCGTTTTATCCGCATACGTTGTACCGGAATCCGCTGTATCGAAGCGGAGGCTGCCGTGTCGAGCCATGTCCCGTGGCGGAAGCGTGCATCGCCGACGCCTTCTGGCTGCCCCATCGGGTGTTGCTCGGCAGGGAAGAAGATATTCTAACCATCGGAGGGATCTTATGCGATCGTTGAAGCTCGTATTCTTGATGCCGTTGATGTTACTCGGCGCCGAACCGGGACTAATCGTCAGCCGCCATGCCGACGCGGATTTTACAGTGACGGCCGATCCGGACGCGAAACAGTGGAAAGACACATCGGGCGTGTTCGCGGATCGCGGCCCGCAAGGTCAGAAGCTGCCGGTCCCGCCGACGGAGTTCCGTTCGCGATGGACGGCGGAAAATATCTATTTCCTGTTCATCTGCCCCTACCGGAATTTATATCTGAAGAGCGATCCGGTGACGGATCGTGAAACCAATAAGCTTTGGGATTGGGACGTGGCCGAAGTCTTCATCGGGACGGATCCGGCGCACATCCGGCGGTACAAGGAGTTTGAAGTGTCGCCGCAGGAAGAGTGGGTGGATCTCGATATCGATCGCGATTCTCCGAAACCGGATGCCGGGTTGAAATGGGATTCGGGGTTTCAGATGAAGGCGCGGATCGATCGAGAACGCAAGATCTGGTACGCCGAGATGCGGATTCCCATGAAGTCGCTGGGCTTATCGAAACCGGAACAGGGCGAGGAGATGCGGGTGAATCTTTACCGGATCGAGGGCGGTCCGCCGAACCGGATCCTGATATCGTGGCAGCCCACGGGCGCGCGGTCGTTTCATGTGCCGGAAGCTTTCGGAAAATTGCGGTTGGGACCGTAGTCTTTGGTAAGCTTTTCGCTATGTCCGAAGAACGCAGCTACCCTCCCTCGGCGGAATTCGTGGAGCGCGCGCATGTCCGGGGCATGGACGCGTATCGCAAGCTCCGCGAGCGCGCCGCGCAAGATCCCGCCGGATTTTGGGGAGATCTCGCCGAGCGCGAAATGTTCTGGTTCGAGAAGTGGTCGCGCGTTCTCGATTGGCAGCCGCCGCTGGTCCGCTGGTTCGTGGGCGGAAAGACCAACGTATCCTACAATTGCATCGACCGGCACTTAGAGACGCCGCGCAGAAATAAAGTCGCGATTCTCTGGGAAGGCGAGCCGTCCGGTGAACGCGAGCAGCGCATGATCAGCTACCAGGAGCTGTACCGCTTGGTGTGCCGCTTCGCGAATGTGCTGAAATCGCGCGGCCTGAAAACCGGCGATCGGGCCATCGTTTATATGCCGATGATTCCGGAGCTGCCCATCGCGTTGCTCGCGTGCGCGCGCCTGGGAATCATACACAGCGTGGTGTTCGGCGGGTTTTCGGCGGAGGCGCTGAAGACGCGGATTCAGGATCTGGAAGCGGCGGTCGTCATCACGGCGGATGGCGGCTGGCGACGCGGCAAGGAGGTGAAGCTGAAGCCAACGGTGGACGAGGCTCTGATCGAGTGCCCGTCGGTTCGCGACGTGATCGTGTACCGCCGGACGGGCAGCGACGTGAATATGCAGTACGGGCGCGATCTCTGGTGGCACAAGCTGGATGAGGGCGTGAGCGAAATCTGCCCCGCCGAGCCGCTCGATTCCGAAGCGCCGCTCTACGTGCTATACACTTCCGGAACCACGGGCAAACCGAAGGGCATCGTGCACACCACGGCCGGATATCTGCTGCAAACGCAGATGACGATGAAATGGGTGTTCGATCTTCATGAGGAAGATATCTACTGGTGCACGGCCGATATCGGCTGGGTCACGGGGCATAGCTACATCGTTTACGGTCCGCTGGCGGCCGGCGCCACCACGGTGATGTACGAGGGCGCGCCGGATTTTCCGCAGCCCGACCGCTTTTGGCGCATTGTCGAAAAATACCGCGTGAACATTCTTTACACATCGCCGACGGCGATCCGGGCTTTTATCCGGCAAGGCGAGCATTGGCCGGACGGACACGACATGTCGAGCTTGCGGCTGCTCGGTTCCGTGGGCGAGCCGATCAATCCGGCTGCGTGGGAATGGTATCACCGCGTCATTGGAAGGGACCGGTGCCCGATCGTCGACACGTGGTGGCAAACCGAAACGGGATCGATCATGATCGCGCCGATGCCGGGCGCGGTTCCCGCAAAACCCGGTTCCGGCACATTGCCGCTTCCGGGAATCGACGCCGATATCGTGGACCTGCACGGCGAGCCCGTGGAGACGAATCGCGAAGGGTTGCTCATTATCCGGAAGCCCTGGCCAAGCATGTTCCGCACGTTGTGGCGCGATCCGCAGCGGTATGAAGAAAATTACTGGCGCCGGATTCCCGGCGTTTATCTCACGGGCGACGCCGCGCGCCGCGATGCCGATGGCTACTATTGGGTGCTTGGGCGCGTGGACGACGTGATGAACGTGAGCGGACACCGATTGAGCACGATGGAGCTCGAGTCGGCGCTGGTGCGGCATCCCGCGGTCGCCGAAGCGGCGGTGGTCGCAAAACCGCACGAGATCACGGGGCAGTCAGTCACCGCTTTCGTGACGCTGAAGAAAGGCGATTGGAATCACGACAAGCTGGGCGAAGAGTTGCGCCAGTGGGTCGGCAAAGAGATCGGCAGCTTCGCCAAGCCGGAGCAGATCCGCTTCACCGACAGCCTTCCCAAGACGCGGAGCGGCAAGATCATGCGGCGGCTGCTGCGGGAGATTGTAACCTCGAACGCGGTGACGGGGGACGTGACTACGCTCGAAGATCTCTCCGTAATCGCGCGGCTCTCGGCGCAGAACGACGACGAGACTTAGAGGAGGCATAATATTTCCTATGTGGCGAATGGCTCTGGTTCTTGCGCTGATGGGCATCGCCGGCGGCGCGGACGATAAGAAGCCGGACTTCACGGGCGATTGGGAGTTGAACATCGGCAAATCGAGCTTTGGCAAGATGCCGAAACCTTCGCGCATGACTTTGAAATCGGAATACAAAGGCGACGTGATGCACGCGACGGAGACGGTTTACGACCAGGAGGGCCATAGGACCGTGTCGGGCGATTGGTTCCTCGATGGGAAAGAACACCCCCTCGCGGAATTTGGGCCGGGCAAGTCGGTGACCAAATGGGTTGGCAATACCCTGGTGAACGAACGGCGCTCGGATAACGGACAGTACCAGCAGACGGACCGGCTGAGCTTGTCAAAGGACGGCAAGGTTGCGACGGAGAGGATACACGCGAAAAATCCGAACGGGGAGAATAACAGCGTGCTCGTGTGGGAGAAGAAGTAGGGGAGCACCGGCCCAGGCGTGGCGGCCGAAAATTCCGTGGCCACACGAGTGTGGACGCGGCAGGCACGAGTGCCCGCGCCACTGTAACATCGCTATTTTTTCGATTCCGCAAAATTCCAAGCCGACGATACGATCGCGCGCAAATCCCCGTACTTCGGCGACCATCCCAGCGTGCTCCGTAGCTTCGTCGAATCGGCCACCAAAGCAGGCGGATCCCCCTCGCGTCTCGGTCCAACCTTGTAGGGCACCTTCTTTCCCGTCACATTCTCTACCGCTTGAATTACCTCCCGCACCGAAAATCCGAAGCCCGTGCCGACGTTGAATTTATTCGACGCCGCGCCTCCGGCCAGCGCCTCCAGCGCGAGAATGTGGGCCTGCGCCAAGTCGGTTACATGGATGTAGTCGCGAATGCAAGTTCCGTCGGGCGTCGGATAATCTTCGCCGAATACGGTGACGGGCTCGCCCGATGGGATCGCGTGGAACAGCAGCGGGATCAGATGCGTTTCCGGGTCGTGCTCCTCGCCCGCGCGGCCCTTCGGATCGGCTCCCGACGCGTTGAAATAGCGCAAGCATACGCTGCGAATCCCGTGGATCCTATCGAACCAGCCGAGAATTTTCTCGACCATCACCTTCGATTCGCCATACGGATTGATGGGCGCGAAGGGCAGCGTTTCCGGAATCGGCGATACTTCCGGCATGCCGTACACCGCGGCCGTCGAAGAGAAGACCACATTTTTCACGCCAACCTGCTGCATCGCGGTGAACAGCGACAGCGAACCGCCGACATTATTCTCGAAATATATCTCCGGCTGCTGCATCGACTCGCCAACCGAAATGAATGCGGCGAAGTGGATTACCGCGCTGCAAGGCGCTTCCTCGAACACGCGCACCAGCGCGGCGGTGTCCTGCAAGCTGAGCTCGCGAAGGCGTTCGGGAGCCACATTATGGCGGTACCCGCGCGAAAGGTTGTCGACCACCACGACGTCGTAACCGCGATCGAGCAATTGCAAAACCGTGTTGGAGCCGATATAACCGGCGCCGCCGGTCACCAGAATTCGTTTGGAAGCGTGGGAAGGAGTCACACTCGATTCTAGTAGCATGACTGGTGTATGCAAAGTGGCGCCGAGCTGTTCGTGCAATCAATGGCACAGTTGGGGATCTCGCAAATCTTCACGCTGGTCGGCGATCACCTGAATGAAGTGCTGCTCGCCGCGGCGCGCGCGGGCGTCCGGATCACGGACATGCGACATGAATCCGGTGTTACTCATGCCGCGGATGCGTATGCGCGCATCACGCGGAAACCGGCGCTTTCGCTGGTGACCGGCGGGCCGGGGCACACGAATTCGTTGACGGGGATTGCCACGGCATACCTCAATTGCAGCCCCCTGATCGCGGTTAGCGGGAGCCGCTCCACGGCTGTGGCGGATAGGCAGGCGTTCCAGGATATCGATCAGGTTGGGATGGCGCGTCCGGTGGTGAAGTGGGCGGCGCAGCCGCCCAGCGCGGCGCAGATTCCGTTCTATATGGGCCGCGCGTACGCCGAGGCGAATTCGGGGCGGAAAGGGCCGGTGCATCTGACGATACCGGTCGATCTGTTCACGGGAGAAACGGAGAATGCGGCCGCGCTTCCGCAAATCCAAATGGATCCCGAGCTCGGGCCTGGGTCCCAGGAAATCGAGCGTGCGATCGCGTTATTGCGATCCGCGCAAAGGCCCGTCGTCATTGTCGGAAGCGGCATCTGGTGGGCCCACGCGGAATCCGAATTGCGCGCGTTTATTGAGGCTACATCGCTGCCGCTCTACACGATCACGATGGCGAAGGGCGCCGTGTCCGATGCGCATCCGCTGTGCATGGGATACGCCGACCCGGCGCTGAATAAGGCCGTGCACGGGGCTTTCCAAGAGGCGGATTTGTTCTTGATCGTTGGTAAGCGCCTCGATTACCGGTTGGCTTTCGGCGGCGCCCGGCTGGTCAATCCCGAAGCGAAGTTCATCCAAATCGATATTCACCCGCAAGAGCTCGGCATGAATCGCAAACTCGATGCCGCCATTTGCGGCGAAGCGAAGAGTGCGTTGCGGGCACTGACCGCGGCTGCGGGAAAGACGGCATGGAAGCCGCTGCCATGGCTCGATCGATTGCGCGCTCTTAAGGATGAATGGGAAGCGCGGCTGGCCGAGTCGGTTGGCGTTCAGACGAGCCCGCTTCATCCCGCCGCATTTTTTGGTGAACTCAAGAAGTGGCTGCCGCCCGATACTTTGTATTCGTGGGACGGGGGAGACGTGGTGCATTGGGGCCGCGCGCTGCTTCCCATGCATGAGGCCGGAAGGTGGCTGCGATTGGGACCGCTTGGCACCATTGGCGCGGGCCTGCCGAATGGGCTCGCCATGCAGATTGCGCATCCCGGCAAACCGGTCGCGGTGATTACCGGCGACGGTTCGCTTGGGTTCTACATCGCCGAGATGGATACGGCCGTGCGCCACAAACTGCCGGTCGTGATTATCGTTGGGAACGATGCCGGTTGGGGCCTCGAGCGCGAACTGCAAGGCGTGCGGGAGACGGTGGCGTGCGAACTTCGCGCCACGAGGTACGACGAGGTGATGAAGGGTTTCGGAGGCGGCGGCGAGACTATCGACACGCTGGATCGGGTGCGGCCCGCGGTGGAGCGCGCATTTTCGTCCGGCGTGCCGTATTGCTTGAATGTGAATGTGAAAGGCACGCGTTCGCCGTTCACCGACTGGCAAATTAGCGGGAAAAAGAAATGATTACTTACGAGAAGGACGGCCCCATTGCCGTTTTGACGCTGAACCGTCCGGAGCGCCGCAACGCGTTATCGCTCGCGATGATGCAAGAGTTGATCCGGTGTCTGGATGAAATTGGCGGAAGCCGCGCGGTGGTGCTGGCCGCTGCGGGGGACGTCTTTTGTTCCGGCCACGATTTGTCGGAGATGGCGGGCCGGGAGGTTGACGATTATCGCGAACTATTCGACGTCTGCACGGAGCTGATGACGAAGATTCAGTCGATTCCGCAGCCGGTAATCGCCGAAGTGCAAGGCATCGCGACGGCTGCCGGATGCCAGTTAGTGGCGAGTTGCGATCTTGCGATTGCGTCGGAACGCGCTAGTTTCGGTACGCCGGGAGTTCGTATCGGCCTGTTTTGCACGACGCCGATGGTTGCGTTGAGCCGGGCCATCGGCCGGAAGAGGGCGCTCGAAATGTTGATGACGGGAAGAATGGTGGGTGCGCATACGGCGGCGGAATGGGGCTTGATCAACCGGGTCGTGGCTACCGACGACCTGCGGACGGAAGCGCTGGGGCTGGCACATGAGATTGCCGCGGCGAGCCCTCTCACCGTGAGGATCGGGAAGCAGGCTTACTATACGCAGATCGATCTCGATCAGTCGAAAGCGTATGCCTATGCCAAGGAAGTTATGACCATGAACAGCATGGCCGAGGATGCGCAGGAGGGAATTTCGGCGTTTCTGGGAAAGCGGAAGGCGTGTTGGAACGGGAGATAGCTTATGCCGCTTCACCGACGTTTGTGCAAAGATGGATGCGTATATCGCTATGGATCAGGAACTTAAGAATTATCTGGATCAGCGGTTCGAGCAAGTTGACAAGCGGTTCGAGCAAGTTGACAAGCGGTTCGAAGATTTCGAGCGGCGGATCGCTCGCCAATTCGACGACATCGAGCGTAAAATCGAGGCGACGGAGACGAAGTTACTTACCGCGTTTTACGGTTGGGCTCGAACCACTGATATTAAAGCGCGCGCCACGGCTGAACGCGTCGAGGCCCTGGAAGGTCGAATCACCGAGGTGGAACGTAGACTGAACGAGCGGCACGCGGCTTAACGCAAGCGATAGATGGTCGCGGTTCGCGTCCGCCCGATCTCGCGATAGTCGCGCAACCATTGGCGCAACTCCGGATACTGCTCCATCGCTAGCTTCGGATTGTAGGCGCTCAGCCCATCCACGATAATCGCCGGGCGCGACCGCGCCACTTCCTCGCGCGCGGCTTGCGTCGAGTCCGTCAGCACGGGTTCGGACTGAGTGAGGTGCCGATCCGCCGGCACGCCGGTCAACGCCTGCGAATCGAGATAACGCGTCGCGGCGGACAGGCCCGTGTAAACAAAAAGCTCGGGCCGAAATCCCCATACGAAAAGCGTGTCTCCGGGCTCGCTATGCGACAAAACGAGACGCGCGGCTTCGCGGCTGTCGCGATCCATCGCCGTGTCGCTCCATTCGGGTTGCAGATCCGCAGCCAGGATCGCGTAGCGGGGACCGAAACGGATCAGCGGGGCGATTAATAGAAGCCCCAAACTCGCGAACGCGACGCGCTTGCGCTCGAGCACTACAAATCCGCGGCCGGCCAAAATCACGAATACAGGCAGGAGCTGAAAATAATATCGCGGGAAGAAGCGCCATCCAAGGATTACGCCCGCCCCGGAAACAACGACCCACGCCAACATTTGCCATCGTGTCTTCCGCGCCTTCCACGCAATGGCAGCGGCGATCGCGATCGCCGCGTGAAATCCCATCCAGTCGATCGTTCGTACAAATCCGTTCCAAACCGGATGGCTCAAGAAAGGATTGCGCGCGTAGAGCGACGGCCATACCCAGACTTGGGCGAGGTAAGCCGGAAACGCTCCCGCGAGCCACAACCAGCCAAGCGCGATGGCGTTTGGAATCGCGAACCCGGCGGCCAGAGGCAGCAGGGAGGGGAAGCCGAAGATCGCACACGCAGCCAGCACGAAAATGGCCTTCGCATTGAACAGAAACGCAATTCCCGCTAGCGCGCCACTCCAAAGAGTTTTTCCACGCCACGCCAGATACACGGCGGCGATATGCGGCGCCAACATCAGCAGATCGGCGGCCAATGGCAACACGGCCGACGGCGTGTCGAAGGTCAAAAAAAACGCCAGTAGCGCGGCGGCCCACAGGCCCTCCCGACGCGTCCACAAATCGCGCGCGAACGCGTAAGCGATCGAACAGGCGAGAAGCGCATAAAGAGCACCCGCAAAGCGCAGAATCCAGCCGCTCTTCGCGCCCCAGGCAAGATAAATCGCAGGCACGAGCGGCGGCTTGTCGAACCAGATATCGCGATACAACATTTTGCCCGCAAGCATCTGTTTCGCGGCGGCGAGAGGCAGGCCCTCTTCGGCCCACAAAACGTGAATGTGGCTGAGCCTGGCGCCCAATAGCAAAGCGAACAGCAGAACGAAAAAGAGCGGCGTCTTCAAGAAGTTCACTATAGTATAGTAGGGCAAAGAAAAAGCGAAGATGGCGGATATCCAGGCACAGCTCGCGCTATTGCGGAACAAAGTCGCGGCGATCAACCGGAATTACAATGGTCAGCGGGAAGCGCGGCCCGTCCGGCAAGCCTCCGCCTTCGTCGAAGAGATTCTCACCGGGCAAGTCGTCGATACCGCGCACGGCCGGCACTTCGAAACCGAAAAACTTTACGAGCGGCACCGCCGCCACGGCAGCGTCGATATTTCGGATCTCATCGAACTGCCGGAAGATTTCCTCGCCTCGCTATCGGAGGGCGCGATCGCGAACTGCCATCCGGCGCGCTGGGCTTTTCTCGACACCGAGACCACCGGTCTCGCGGGTGGAACCGGCACGTACGCGTTTTTGATTGGCGTGGGCAGCATCGAAGCCGCCGGCTTTCGCGTCCGGCAATTTTTCATGCGCGATTATGGCGAAGAAGCTTCCCAGTTGCACGCTCTGCATGAGTACTTGCAGCGCTTCGACGTGCTGATTACCTATAACGGCAAGGCTTACGACCAACCGCTGCTCGAAACCAGATTTCGCATGTCGCGCGCGCCGCATCCATTCGGGCGCATGCAGCATCTGGATCTGCTGTTCGGCGCGCGACGGCTCTGGAAGCTGCGGCTCGATAGCTGCCGTCTGGTGCACCTGGAGCATCGCATCCTCGGCCTCGAGCGCGAAGGCGATCTGCCGGGCGAGATGATTCCTTATTACTACTTTGAATTCATCCGCACGCAAAGGGCGTTCCGCCTGGTTCCGATTTTTCACCATAACGCGATGGATATCGTGTCGCTTGCCTGCCTCACCGCGATCGTCCCCGAAGCGTTCCGATCGCCCGAGGCTCTCACGTTGCGGCACGGCGCGGACCTGCTGGGATTGGCCCGTTGGCTCCTGCAGGCGGGCAGAATGGAGCAGGCGCTTACACTGCTGCGGCGGGCGGTCGATCTCGGACTTCGCGACGATCTGCTCTTCCGAGCGCTGCTCGATATCGGGATGCTCGAGAAGAAACTCGGCCGCGAGGCGGCGGCGCTTGCGGTGTTTACGGATCTCGCGGCGTCGCCCAATCCGTATCGCGTTCGGGCCTTCGAGGAGTTGGCGAAATATTACGAACACGGCGAGCGCAATTACGCGATGGCGCTCGAGATGACGCGCGCCGCGCGCGAGCATGGCGATAGCCCGGAGATCCGGAAGCGCGAAGAGCGTCTATGCGCGAGGGCCGCGCGGCGGTTGTGATCGATCTCCTCCGCAAGCTGCTGCCATACACGGCGATCCTCTGCGGCCTTGCGGCCCTCTACGCCGGTTGGACATTTTACTCGCGCTGGACCTCGAACCGTGAATTGCGCGACGCGGCTGCCACTCAAAAACTCGAGGCGCTGAAAAAAGAAAACGATCTCCTCGGCGGCGGAAAGCTGAAAATTCTAGGCTTTTACGCGGATCCGGCGGTGTTTAAGCGCGGTGAACGCGGCCGGCTCTGCTACGGCGTGGCGAATGCCAAGACCGCGCGTATCGAACCCGCCGTTGAACGCATCTGGCCATCGCTGGGGCGTTGCGTGGATATCGCGCCGAAGAATGAAACGATTTACACGCTGACAGCGGAAGACGCGGAAGGCCACTCCGCCACTCAATCCCTCACCGTGAAAACCCGATAGCGCTACCGCAAAATCTTCCCGTAAACGGTGGTTTGCGGGTGATAATGCCGCCAATCGAACCAGTAATCCTTCGTTACCTCGATGCGTTCCAGGCAGGCGCCCTTGGCTTTTCCTTCAATCGCGCAGCCCTGGAAATTCCACTGGCTGCCGCTAAGATCGTCGATCATGAGTCCGCCGTTGCCGCCGGGCGTCCGATAGAAATCGGGAACGCGATCCGATCCCGGGATGCGATCGCGAAATGCGCGCGCGGATTGGCCGTCCGGCCCTACAACCAGTAGAACCGGTTCCGCGCCCACCCGGTCCTCGATCAGCTTTTGTTTAACAAGATCGTCGTACGGATACGCTCGCGCCGCGCCGAACGCCTGAATGCCGAGCATGAGATCGCGCGACCCAAGCCCATCCTGCGCGTAGTTGAGCACCGTGGGGGTCTTCCGCATTCGCACATCCCAATCTCGCGGCGAATATTTCGCGGCGTCGGAAGGCACATCCTTCAGCACGGATCCTTCCGGCTGTTCCGTTTTCCAGACGGCGAACGACAACTCATCCGACGGTATGCGTTTCAGCATGCGCCCGGCGAGCGGGCCCGAAATCGCCTGCCCGCTGATCTGCTGCCAATAGGTGCCCGTCTCCTCATCGCGCATGAGGAAATTTTGGTTGTTGATTCCCGCCAGATGAAAGGTCAGCGTCAGCCCGTCCATCTCGCGGCCCCACACCAGACCGGTGTGACAGAGCGTTCAATATGTCGCGACGATCGGGACGCCGCCCGCCACATCGTTCACCACATGATGATAGGAAACGCTCCGGATCGGGTATGCGCGCGCAACTCCGCCGACGTTGATGGTAATGAGTTTTTCCGCGCCGTCCAGCTTGGTTTGCGCGACCGGCTGAAAAGAAGGTTGAACGATAGGGTGAAACATTTTTTCGTATATATTCACGCGCGAAAGCGCCGCGCAGCTGCAGACGGCCGCGAAGCAGCGAGCTGCGGCGCCACGGCGCCGCGGGACTGGCTGTCTCCGCCAGTAGACCGCAATCGCGCCTAGCGAAACAGCGGCACACGCGGAAAGAATCAATACTCTCCAGCGCAATACTGCGAGAGCGGCGCCGAGTTCGCGCGCGCCCTGATGCCGGAATGGGCGGATCACGTACATCGGGTATGCGAGGCAGAAAAACGAAATTACCACACAGGCCGCGACGGCGAACGAGTACGCGGCGGTCTTCCGAGTCGTCAACCGGCGCATAATCCACCTCCATGGCGAACTGCGTTTCACATTAGAAATAGATTTTGGCGGCCAACTGAACGATCCGCGCGGCGTTTAACGTCGAGCTGATCTGCCCGGCGGAGGAGCTGTTGATGTCCGTCCCCGGCGTGCCAAAAGTCGGATGATTCAGAATGTTGAAGAACTCGCCGCGAAGCTCCATGCGGCGCGTTTCGGAAAATGGAAAGCCCTTGATCACGGTGAAATCCACTTGCGTCAACGGCTGGGTGCGCAGGATATTCCGGCCCGACGTGCCGTAGCGCGTTTGCGCCGGCGGAACGGCGAAGGAATCGCGAACGTTGGGGGCGGCCGCGGCGCATCCCGGGTTCGACGACGAAAAGAACCAGCAATTCACCGTGTGCGGCAGCACTGGCATTCCAATCAGGTCCGGACGCGTGCTCACACCCGTGTTTTCCGGGTCGCCCGATACGGTCGGCGTGAACGGCTGGCCCGAGCGCGCCGTCACGATGCCCGCGAACTCCCAGCCGCCAACTATTTGCCGGGCCCACCCGCGAGCGGAACGTCCGAACGGAAGCTGGTAATCCAGGCTGCCCGAAAAATTATGAGGCAGATCGTAGTCGCACACCGCGCGATTGAACGGGATCAACAGCAGCGTCGTCCCGCCCTGGCTGCTTCCCGCATCGATGCACTTCGAAAAAGTATACGAAGTCAGCACGTTTAAGCCGTGCCAGGCGCGCGTCTCAAACTTCGCTTGAAGCGCGTTGTAATTCGCGTTCTCTGAAAACACCGGATAGGTAATCGTGCCCCACTGCGGATAGGGGCGCCTCGGCTGGATCGCGCTCGGGCCCGGCGCGGGATCGTTGATCCCCCAGTTCTGATTCAGGTGCGTGGTCTTGTTGCCGACGTACGCGATATCGACCGACGTGCTCGCCGAAATCTGCCGTTGAATCGAGAAGTTCCACTGCCGCAAATAGGTGCTCTTCAGATTGAGGTCGCTCGCATACAAGTTCGGGGTCGCGCAGGAATTGGCGGCGAAGCCGAACGGGCACGCCGTCGCGGCCGCATTCGCGGTAAACAACGGTTGGCCCAGGAAGAAGTTGCCCCAAGTTCGCGTGGGCACGGCGGGTGCGGGGTCGTTGAACACAGTCTGGCTCGCGATAAACGGCACGGAGCCGATGGTGTTGTTGAAAGTATTATCGTCGGGGAAGACGAAGAATAATCCATACGCGGAGCGCACCACCAGATTCGGGCTGCCGAACGGACGCCATGCAAAACCCAAGCGAGGCGCGAAGTCCTTCTTCGAAGCATATTGAATCGAGTTGGGTCTTCCGAGATCCTTGGTGAACTCTATGCGGTCGCCGAACGCCGTGAGCAACTGCCGCGAGAGCACCTGGGAGGTAGGGTCGAAAGTCGACGGAATCACCACCTTTGCCGTCCGCGGGTCGAAAGCGGCTTTGCCGCCGCGAATCCCGTCGTAGAACGGGTTGATCTCCCAACGAATCCCCAGGTTCAAGGTGAAATTCTGCGTCACGCGGTAATTGTCCTGCGCGAAAACGCTCCAGAAATTTCCCGCGTTTCCGTAGAGGTTGCGGAAGTAATCGCGCGAAACGTTGTTGGGAACGCCCAGCAGGAAGTCGGAAAACGAATTCCCCGTGTAGGTTCCTTGAAAGCTGAAACTGCCTTCCGAGTTCGATCCATTGAAGTAGGCCAGCGTCTGGTGCGTCAATTCGGCGCCGAACTTCATATCGTGTTTGCCTTTCGAATAACTCAGCGTGTCGGCGTAAATCCAGTCGCGGATGCGATTGGATTTCGGCCTCGAATCGCTGGGTGAGCCGTTGAATCCGGTGAATCCCGTCAAGCTGATATTCGGAAAGCCGAAGATCGACGTGAGTCCGTCAAACCCCGCGACGCCGGCCGCGTCGTTCACGTTGCCGCCCGGGTAGATGGGGCCGAATAAAAAGATGCTCCGGTAATAGGAAACTTTCGCGTTGTTGATCCAATTGGCGCTGAATAAGTGATTTTCGGAAATCACGGCATTCTGGGCGCGGCTCCGCAGGCTCGACCTGCCAAGCGCCGGGAATGCGTTGGGATCCGTCTCGGTGTTGTCCGTAATCGAATACCGGCCCATGAGCTGATCCGACGGCGCGATCTGATGATCGATACGGACATCGCCTCGCGTGGTATCGATGGCCAGATTATTCGTCAGCGCGGCGCGCGAAGCCGCGCCTTGCTGGATATTCGGAGTGGGAAGGAATTTCAGAAAAAATTGAGCTTGCGGCGCGAACATCGACGCGGGAATTCGATTGCCGGGAAACGGAACGTGCGTGACCGGATCGGAGATGATAACGGGCTTGGCGGCGCGGAGCAGCTCGCTGAAATCGCCGCTGCGTTCCGCCAGGCTCGGGACCACGCTGTTGTAATCGAGCCCTTGCCGAAGGTCCGTCCGCTCCAGATCCGCGAAGAAGAATGTCCGGTTGCGAACAATGGGCGCGCCCAGCGTGAAGCCATACTGGTTGCGGCGCAGCGGTTCATTTTTGAGCGTCGACCCGGGCGGCGGTTGGTAGAAGAAATTCCGCGCGTCGAAAGCGTCGTTGCGTAGAAACTCGAAAACATCTCCGTGGAGCGAGTTCGTTCCGCTCTTGAGAGAGGCGTTGATCATGGTTGGCGTATGGCCATATTCCGCCGCCATGTTGGCGCCTTCAACCTTGAATTCCTGGATCGCGTCCACGTTTGGCTGAATCAACGTGCCGCCAAGCTGCGGTTCGGTGATGTTCGCGCCATCGAGCGACCAGCCGGTCCAGATTTGGCTGGTGCCGTTGATGCTGACGTTGACGGAGGTGGACCGGATCGCCTTGCCGTTGCCGGTGGTCCCTTGTGTAACTGCCGCGGGGACCGCGCCGGGCGTCAGTTCGGCGAGTTGCCAAAAGCTACGCCCATTCAGCGGCATACGTTCCACCGTGGAAGTGTCCACGACCTGGCCGACCGACGACGTGACCGTATTCAGCAGCGGCGCCGCGGCCTCCACCGTGACCTGTTGATCGAGGTTGCCAACTTCGAGCGTCGCGTCGGCCGTGGCGTGCTGGCTTACCTGCAATTCAATATCGGGCAGCACCCAACTTTTGAAACCGGCCATCGCTACCCGAACCCGATAGTGGCCCACCGGAAGATCGGATAGGACGTATTCGCCGTTAGAGTCCGAAACGGCCGTGCGGACCAGACCGGTATTGAGATTCTTGGCTTCGACATGCGCGCCCGAAACGAGCGCGCCGGTCGCGTCTTTAGCCGTGCCGGAAAGAGTGGCGGATGTGATCTGAGCGTGCAGCGCACAGACGCAGCACAACGCAATAAGAACTCGAAGGCCATTGCCGTGTTGACGAGTTTGACGATCGGCCCGTATCGTTGCCGCGCGGCTTTCCGTCTTTTTCAGCATCCTGCAATCATACTCCGGGCGCGGGCAGAACCGACTCGGGAAAGCTTCGCAATCGACGCATCGTCCACGCCGCCCGAGCAGATCTTTTCAATCGCCCCTAGCCTTTGGCGAACCAGATCGAGATCCAGTCCCGGCCAAAGCGCTCGAAGGCGCGCTTCGTCCAGATATAAGCGCGCGTGGATGAAATTCCGTTCCAAGCGGAAGACGATCGCCCTGGCATTGGTGGAAATGCCGGCCTCGGGAACGAGCCACGCATCGGGAACCTGCTCCAGAATTTCCACGAACGACGCGTTCGTGAGCCGCGCCCGCAACGCGGCGTCACAAAAGATTCGGATTGCGCGCGGTGCGATCGACATTGGCGACGCAGGCATCGAACCACACCGCGGCCGAGGCAAATCGAGCGCGAGGTTCATCCCGACGTTCGCCCGCAGCAAGTCGCGGGCCTCCTCGTCGGGCTCATTCCGCCCGAGCGCGGCATCGACTTCGCTTCGACGATTGCCGGAAGCGAGCCGCCTTCCCGCAGCGGCGTGACGTAGCGGGCGGCGTTGAGGGTGCGCGTCATCGTTTGAATCAGCGAAAGACGCCCGTGTGGCCGAGCGAATAACGTCCAGGCTGCGGGTACACGCACAATCCATGCGGTCCTTTGCCCACGGGTATGCGCGCGAGCAGGTGGCCATCCGCCGTATCGATCGCATAGACCTCGTGATGATACCGGCCGGAAAGCCAGAGCACCTTTCCGTCGGCCGACACGCCGCCCATGTCCGGGCTTCCTCCGCCCGGAAAAACCCATTTGTGAATGACTTTGCGAGTGGCGAAATCGATAACGGAAACGCTGCCTTCGTCGCGATTGGAGCAGTACAGGACCTTGGCGTCGCGGCTGGCGTAGAGGCCGTGCGCGCCGCGGCCGGTCGGGATGAAGTCTACCCGCGCCATGCGCTCCGGATCGATAACGTGAACTCCATCGGCCATCATGTCGGCCACGTAGAAAAGCTTGCCGTCGGGAGAAGTCTTCACGTCCTGCGGCATGCGTTCGGACTCGACCGGCATGCGCCCGCCGCCGTGGTGGATGCGCTTCCCGGCGCGCGGTCCCGTCACCCTGTCGACCGGCAGTTTCAGCGTCCCTACCACCGCCCGGGTAGCGACATCGAGCTTCACCAGATCGCCCGAGAATTCGCAGCTCGCGATCAAGTAGCGGCCGTCCGCGGTGAAATCCATATGGTCCACGCCCCGGCACGGCAAGGGAATGCCGTAGGCGCGCCGCATCGTTTTCGCGTCGTAGAAATCGAGGCGCTTTTCACGCTCCGCGACCACGATTCCATACTTGCCATCCGGCGTGTAGTACATATTGTAGGGATCTTTCACCGGAATGGTTTCACCCTTCTTGCCGGTGGCCGGGTCGATGCGCGTCAAGCTGTCGCCCAGATCGTTCAGCACCCAAAGCGTCTTGAGATCGTAGGCCGGCGTGACGTGCTGCGGCTGGCGACCCACGGCGAAGTGATCGACGACTTTGAACGTCTTTGGATCGATGACGTCGACCGTGTTCGATCCGCTGTTAGGAACATAAACGCGCGCGGGGAATTTGCGAACGGCGGGGCTCAAGCTGCCAGCGGCGGCCTCCGAATAAATGTTGGCCGGATTCAGTACCGGCGGCATGCCGGGCAGGGACGAAGTGGGCGCCGCCCCGAAGGTGATGCACAAGAATGAAAAAAAACAAATGCGAAGATGCATGTGGGGTGAAAGTCGGTGCGATGTCTCTAGCCAATGTAGAGGAGATGCATCGAAGTGGCAACCCGCGTCGCTGTTACCTTGATTGATTATGCGACTTAACTCCGAAATTGCCGATTCGCTCACTCGGGATCTGCATCTTTCCCAGTCGCCGGTGGCGGTTTGCCTGACCGATAGCGTTCCGGAAGGCGTCGAAGGATGGTCGGGCCGAGCCCCTGCCGGATGCCGGTTTTGGGAGGAGGCTGCCAACCGCGTGTTCGCCACGTCGGCTGGCGATCACGGCTTCTGCGCGGTCGGACAATATACCCACAACCTCGACGCGACCCCGGTCACGAGCGCCGATCTCAAGGACGCGCTGAAGATCTTCGCCGATTTGACCTACGTTCGCGAACAAGACCTTCAGGCCATTCCCGTGCTGGCTACAAAATCAAAGCATGTGATCTACGGCCCACTGGCGCAGGTTCCTCTCGATCCCGATGTTGTATTGCTGTTCGTTCGGGCAGATCAAAGCTTGATTCTTTCGGAAGCCGCGCGTCAATTGGAAGACGGATTTCCGCCCGCGATGGGCCGCCCAGCCTGCGCGATTGTTCCGCAGGCCGTGAATACAGGCCGTTCGGCGCTGAGTCTCGGCTGCTGTGGCGCCCGGGCTTACCTCGATGTTCTTTCAGGCGATGTCGCGCTGTATGCGATTCCCGGCGCCGTGTTGACCCAATTCGCCGAGAGAATCACGGCTCTATCGAACGCCAATGAGATCCTCACGAAATTCCACCGGATGCGACGGCAAGATATCGAGGCGGGCGCAAATCCGACAGTCCGGGATTCTTTGATCGTGCTGCAATCCGCCGGGTAAGACCTTATCGCTTGGCGTGCTTCAATTCGCGCCAATCCGATTCGTTCAAATCAACCTTGAATTTTTTCGCCGCCGCCTGAATTCGTTTCCACGCTTCGTCCCGCTCCGCATCGGTGACGCCCTCCACCTGGTCGAAGCGCGCCACGGCATTTCGAACGTGGGATGCGTCTTCGAGCGGCTCTTTTCGCTGCTTGGGGAAGGCGTACTGTTTATCCGGGATCTTGTCGCGATCGTGTTCGTTCAATTTGCTCATAAGCACTCCTCCACGGAACATTTTCGCGCGTTTTTCCCCGCTACACTGATCTGATGCTCGAACGGAAGCACGTCCTGTTGCTATGCGCCGCCATGATTTCGTGCAGCCGCCCCAAGTCGAATGCATCGTTCCCATCGATTGAGGAGGAGTTCGTTTACACCACTCTTGCCTTTTCCCCGGTGAACGCAACCGCGCAGGGCCTCCACAAATATAAGGGTGTCGATCTCGATACGCAGATCGACGATTACTCGCGCCAGTCGATCGATCGCCAGCGCAATTTCTATAGCGACTTTCAAAAACGGCTCAAGGACGTCGACGCCGGCGGATTGTCCGCCGAAGATCGCGCGGATTTGAAGATCGTGCGGGAACAGATTTCGCTCGCATTCATAGCGCTCGATATCGAACGGAACTGGGCGCGAAACCCGACGGTTTACGTCGAAACCGTTGGCAACGCGCTATTCAATCCATACGTGCTCAATTACGCCCCGAAACCCGAACGCATCCGCCACATCATCGCGCGGATGAATAAGATTCCCGCGTTTCTCGATGCGCCCAAACGGTTTCTCTTCAACTCGCCATCGGTCTGGATCAAGGTCGCGCGCGAAGAGAACGAGGGCAACGTCGGCCTGATCGACAAGGTGATTCGTCCCGAAGTTCCCGCCGACCTGAAATCCGAGTACGACCATGCAGCCGGCGCTGCACTCGACGCATTGCGCGGGTTCGACCGCTTTTTGACGGATGAACTTCCCAAGCGTTCCCGGGGAGAACCCGCCTGGCGACTCGGCGAAGATCGTTACAACACGAAGTTCAAGTTCGCGCTGGGCACGGACAAGACACCTGGCGAAGTGCTCGCGGCCGCCGAATCCGATCTCAAAACGGTCCGCTCGCGAATGCTGGAACTGGCAACGCCGCTGCACGCGAAGATGTATCCGGATCGCAAGGAACATTCGGGCGAATCGGGAGCCGCCCGCGAGAATCGAATCGTTTCCGAAGTTCTATCGCGAATCGCCGACCGCCACTCCACGCCCGCAAGCTATATCGGCGACGCAAGAGCGGATCTGGCCGAAGCGGAAAACTTCGTGCGCCACAAGCATCTGCTAACGCTGCCCACGCGCGGCAATTTGCAAGTGATCGAAACTCCGGAATTCCTGCGCGGAATCTATAGCGTGGGCGGCTTTAACCCGGCTCCAGCATTGGAGCCGCGGCTTGGCGCGTTCTACTGGGTCACCCCGATTCCAAAAGATTGGCCCAAGGAACGGGTCGAATCGAAGCTGCGGGAGTACAATTTTTTCAAGCTCAAGCTGCTCACGATTCATGAAGCGATGCCCGGCCATTACGTGCAGGGCGAATTCGCCAACGACGTTCAACCGGAGATCCGGCGCATTTTGCGGACAGTGTACGGCAACACGCCATACGTGGAAGGTTGGGCGCAGTTCGCCACGCAGACAATGCTCGACCAAGGATTTCTCGACAATTCGCCCGAACTGCGGCTAACTTTTCGGAAGGAAGAACTGCGCGTATTGGCCAATGCGATTATCGATATCCGGCTGCAAACCGGGAAGATGACGGACCAGGAAGCTATCGACCTGATGGAAAAGCAGACGTTTCAGGAGCGGGAAGAGGCGGTGGGGAAATTGCAGCGCGCGCAGCTTTCGTCCTGCCAACTGCCATCGTATTTTGCCGGCTGGCGCGACTGGGTGGCGGTTCGCGACAAGTACAAAAAGGCAAAAGGGGCCGCGTTCAACGTTTTGGAATTCAACGATGCCGCTCTCAAGGAAGGCGCGGTGCCGCTGCCCGTGCTCGCGCGATTGCTGAAGGTGGAATAAAATGCGGGCATTGAGTTGGCGGGCTTGCGATACATTGTGATAGACAAAGGGGGCTTGTCATGATCAGCAGGAGAGCGTTGATGCTCACTTCCGCCGCGCTTCCAGCGGCGGCCGCGGCGGCTTCGGGCCCGAAAAATATAGTCGTCGCGAGCGCGAACGGGCTCCGTGCCTGCACGCGCGCGATGCAAACTCTCAAAGCCGCGGGCGACACGCTCGACGTCGTGGTCGCGGGAGTCAACATTAACGAGCTCGATCCCGAAGACAACTCGGTGGGCTACGGCGGCCTGCCGAATGAGGACGGGGTCGTCGAGCTCGATGCGTGCGTGATGCACGGACCCACGCGCCGCGCCGGCTCCGTCGCATCCATCCGCGGAATCAAAACGCCGTCCAATGTGGCCAAATTGGTAATGGAGCGCACCGATCATGTCATGCTCGCGGGCGATGGCGCCCTGCGATTCGCCAAGGCGTTCGGATATAAGGAAGAGGACCTGCTGACGGAGAAATCGCGGCTGGCGTGGCTCGTCTGGAAAGAATCGCTGCGCGATCCCGGGGGGCATAGCAACTGGATCGGCGGCACGGATTTCAGGAAGGCCGACGCCGACACGCTGGCGTGGGCGCGGGAGGTTGCCGCGCATCCTCCCACCGGCACCATCAACTGCCTGGCTCTGAACGCGAAGGGCGAAATGTCCGGTGTCACCACAACCAGCGGGCTGGCCTGGAAAATCCCCGGCCGCGTCGGAGATTCGCCAATTATCGGCGCGGGCTTGTTTGTCGATCAAGACGTGGGCGGCGCGGGATCGACGGGCCGCGGCGAGGAGAATATTCGCATCGTCGGCGGACACACGATCATCGAGAATATGAGGAAGGGGATGTCTCCTAAGGATGCCTGTCTCGACGCGATGAAGCGTGTCGCCCGCAATTACGGGAACGATCGCGAAAAGCTCTCGAAGTTCGATTTGAACTATTACGCGCTGCGCAAAGACGGCGAATATGCCGGCGTTTCGCTTTGGAACGGGGTTGTGAGCAACAATAAAGTTCTTCCCAAGCATTTTGCGGTGAACGATGGCGCGCAAAGCCGTCTCGAAAACTGCGCGTTCCTGCTGGAACGCTAGGAACCGGGCGAAAGCGAACAAAAGTTTGAAATTTTTGGAATGCGCGCAAAAATACGCCATAATACTGAGTTGGTTTAAGGCCGAGACAGCTTAATGCCGCAGATTTTTCACTACAGCACGAACACTCTTTCGAAGATCAGCATCGTAGCCGCGGTTTTGATTCTGGCGGGGGC
>JBPCKZ010000130.1:0-3557 GCA_051003795.1 Bryobacteraceae bacterium
ATTTCCACTCCTCCTCGATGCCGGGGTCGGCATCGTGGATGAGCTGACGGACATGAGCGAGGGTCTTCCCGCGCCAGTCCCCAAGTTCCTTGATCTTCTCGTCGATTAATGCAGAGGCAGGTTCCACTGGGACGGGCCTTTTCATGTACACCTCCGCCTCTCGCACCCAATCGCGACCTTGCGCACGATGGCGGAGAGCTCAGCCTCGGTCGCGTCGTCCATCGCGCGGGGCGCCATTTGGACGACTTATCGGCTTCATGTTCTCTCCGATCGTTGGTTTCGCCAGCCAGCCCGCCAGTCCGCGCGGCTCGCTGCAGAAATAAGTCGTCGAAGGACATGGCCTTTCCACATCCAAAATCCCGAAATGACCATTGTAGGATATCAGATTCCAATAATCGCCAAACTCCCTACCGTAGCGATTTGCGAGCGCGCGCAACAGAATGGAATCAGAGTCATGTCGCTGCTATTCCTTATTCTGTTTGCCACGACGCTTCAGGCATCTCCCCTGAATGTGCGGTCGCTCGGAGCGGCGGACGACGGAATAGCAGACGACTCCGCCAGCATCCAAATCGGCTGTCGATCGAGTGAACGCGGAAGGAGGCTGCGTGTACATTCCGTCCGGCACATACCGCCTGGGACGCCCGGTTACCGTCAAAGTCGCCGCCCGAAGGAACCATGCAATACGGATTGCTGCTTTCGGGTGCGCAACAGGGTTATATCAAAGGCGGCTTGAACTATCGGGCCGTGTTGGGGGTCGGACTAGAGGATTCTTCGAATGGCGTTGAAATTAGCGGGGTCAGCTTCGACGATCTGGACGCCGCGGCGCGAGTTGCACGCAAGCGGTTCGATTTATCAGGAGTCCGGACTTACATTCGCGCGGAATAACGTCTTCTATAACAATGACACCCGAACTGGACATAGTCGCCGGAACCTCGCTGATTAGCGAGAACCTGATCAACGGAACAGTCTCATTCGGGGCTGGCATTACAAGAAGCGTGTTCCGGGATAATATCTGCTTTGGGCATCTGCTCGGTCATAGCCGCGGCGGGGTGGCGTTTCCCGGCGAGCGCGGAAACCAGGTGCCGGCAGCGAGCATCCGCGCGATGCCCGCTGCCGCTTTTCCGCCTCATTCCAGCCTAGTGTTCGAAGGTCAAACCGGGCAATACGGGAGTGCCTTCCGCCTGGACGGCGTGCAGGCTGCCGGGGTCTAGCCCAAGAGCCCAAAGGACGGTGGGAGCTACCTGGGTCGTTTCGACGGCGCTTGTCACCGCATTAGTGCGCAAGCCCGAATGGGATACCAGCAGCATCACGTTGGTGTCGTCGTGAGCGAAGCCGCCATGCTCGGCTTGTTTCTTGCCGCTCGTGGAATAGATCACTCCAACGTTCGGCTGCACGATGATGTCCGGCGTGCGTGGGTCGAGCGGCGGCAGGCCGGGCGCGTTGAACATCGTAGTTAAAGAAGGCCCATAGAAGATCTCGCCGACACCGTCGGCTGGCGCATTGTTCTCCAGCACCGTGACTGCCGACTGGGTAAGGCTCGCGGTCGAATCGGTAAGCCACAATAGCGAGACATCATCCTCGGTGGGCCCGATGTCCTTCCCCGTGGGGTCCTCGGATGGGCGCAGCGACGCGTGCAGCAAATGCGCCGGTGAGTTCGCCGTCGTCTTGTAGACTTGATGAGGATCGATGGGAGACTGGCCGTGCTTGGCCGTGATAATAATAAGAGTCGAACTTAGGAGGTGTTGATTCGTCAGCTCGGTCACCATTTCTCCGATTCCGGCGTCCACGAACTCGATTTCATCCAGCATCGCTGCGGTCGGAGTGGCGGCATTGTCCGTATAACCGCCCGGTACGCCGTTCTCGATCAGTTTCTGGCCGACGCTTACGGCCTGGAAGTTCATGCCGAACAGCCGGGGCACTCCAGGGTTGCGGCGCCGAGGTGGGTCTTCCCTCTAATCCAGTTAAGGACGGCATCTACTTTCAGGGTGTCATAGCACTGGACATTCGCAAAACTATCGGTCCAGGAGCCGAGCTGCGACTTGTCGCGGACGGTGGCGCAGGAAACCCCGCCGGGGTGATCGGGCGTCGGGGGCGTCGCAACTCCAGGCAGGCCAACTACGTTGGAGTTGATTTCCGGAGCGTAGTAGTCGTCCACATTGCTGGGAACCGCCGTTCCGGTGGGACCGGAAACCGACGCGTAGACGGCATGCTTATCGGACCATGCCGTGCGGCCGCCGGCGGAGTGGATGACTCCGAAGATCGTGTTCGCTCGGATGAAATTCCACGGATAAACCGGGGCGCAGCCGTGGGCGGGATCGCGAGGGAGCTTCTTGGGATCGATGGAACGGAATCCGCCGTCGGTCAGGCTTGCCCCCGACGCGCCGCCGTTAAGCAAGGTCTGATTGATCTCGACGCCTTCCTCGTATTCCGTGGTTGTTCCGGGAAAGACCCCCGGCGTGCAAGTGCCATGCAGAAGTCCATTCCCGGTGTCCGCAGCCGGCGGCGCCAGCGACCGGTCGTAGGCGAGATCGTAGAACGCGCCATGCGTCTTGGGCGTGCCGCCGGTCACGATGTTAGTCAGTCCGGGGAACGAATCCGATGGCTTGGAAGCGGAAGCGCGTGTGTAGGTTACGCCGCGCGTTGCCAGTCCGGCGAGATGCGGGCAGGTATTGTTTTTGGCGCAGTTTTCGAAATCCACCGCGTGCATCCCATCGATGCTGATCAACAAGACCCGCTGAACCTCTCGCCGATCGTCGGGATCGGCGGAATACGCTGGCGGACCGGCCAGCGCGGTGAGCGAAACAACAAGCACCGCAAAATTTCGTTTTTTAAGCAAAGTGAATTTCTCCTCGAAAAAAAACTAACACGCGATCATTGCAGTGACGTTAGACGAAGGTGAATTTCGGGTGAATTCGGAGGGATGGCTCCCGGTTGCCGCCTCTCGATCTTAGCGACGAAGTTGCGACGATTGCAGCACGCATCCGTCCGGCCGGAATTGGCCGTTTTTGAGGCAGTGGCAGTCGAGTTAAACTTCCCGCGTATCTTGCTCACTTCCGCGGCAACGGCCGCGGCGCCGCCGTTACCGTACAAGATCAACAGTCGCTCCGCCGAGAGATTGCTCAGGACGATATTACGGAACCGGTTGTTAAAGGTCGCACTGTCGGACGGATCGAAGCCGAACTGCGGGTAGTAGGTCAGTTTGAATTTTCTCGGGATTGACAGCCGTTCACAGCTTGCCATACTGGTATCAGCCATGCCTGACCGCTCAAAAAAGCGTGATCCGCGCCCGCGTGATCCGAACTCCCGCGCTTTCCAGATAATCCTCGAAGCCACGGGGCATGGCTGCTGGCATCACGGATCATCTTTGGTCAATCAGTGAGCTTTGCGGACTCCTTTAATGGCAATAAGTACCGTTCCGAAATTTCTCCTTGTACTACTGGGTCATAAAAGTGGGGATCCTGATCGGCGGGTATTCTGAACGTGTGGGTACCTCGCTTGGTGCAATTCAGCCGGTAGAAGATGTCTATCGTCTCATCTGGACAGCGATAGAGCGCAGA
>JBPCKZ010000131.1:0-50467 GCA_051003795.1 Bryobacteraceae bacterium
ACGATGACGCTTTACTACGTCACGGATTTCGCGGACCGCCTGGAGAACGAGATTATTCCGGCTTTGCGGGCAGGCTTCATCGTACTGACGGACCGCTACACGTTTTCGATTATGGCCAGGGCGGTGGCGCGCGGGGAAGACCCTGCGTGGATCGAGCAGGTGACAGGCTTCGGCCTGGTCCCGCATGCCGTCTACTATCTCCGGGCCGAGGTGAAGGACCTGGTCTCGCGCGTGGTGATTGGCCGCGGCGCTTTCGATTATTGGGAAAGCGGCATGGATGTCCGGTTTGGCGGCAACATGTTCGACAGCTTCGTCAAGTATCAAACCCGATTGATCCGCGCGCTGGATGGCATGGCGAAGCGGTACGACTTCGTGACGCTCGATGCCACGAAGGCCCCGGAGGCGATCTTCCGGGAATTGCAGAAGCACATCTCGAAGCTGCAGTTGCAGCGGGTGAACGGGTCGGGTAGAAGTAAAATAACCGCGGCGAAACGCGTATCGGCGCGCTAGACGGAAGCGCGCGCCGTGTACTGCCGCGCGACTTGCCGCCCCGCTCCGTCAACCTGTTCGAGAATTCCCCGGCCTGTTCCGTACCAGCCCCGCCGCTGGATAAATATTCGCGCCTTTCGATCCGCCGAGTCGTGGACGGCCTGCAAACGCTTTCTAGGGTGATTGCTAGCGCCCAGATTGCAATTCCGGAGGTATAGTGAAGTCGGTTGGAAAGTCGGCAGTCCATTCTCGATTTGCAACGGCTCGAATGTTGACTAGCCCAATATTTGTAAAACTGTCTTTACTCGCCCTGTTGCTCATTGCGGCGACGTTGTTCGCCGTGGATTATACTCTGGCCACCTATGCGCAACGCGAGCGCGAGGCGGCCTTGCAAGCGCAATTGAACGCTGAAGCCGCGATCCTGGCGGCGGAACTGCCAACTCTTGCCGAGGCGGACCGTGAAGTTTGGATTCGGAACGCGGCCGGCCGGAACAAGGTTCAAATCGATCTGAGGGAGGCGGACGGCAAGCTCCTGGCGAGCTCTTCGCGACTTCCGGATGGGTCGGTCGCGCAGTCCGCCTCGGCCGGCGTTTCGATCGGCGGCCGTCCGGCGGTTCTCAAGCTCTCCGCCCCAGTGCCTCCGCTCGACGCGCTCACCCAAGCCGCGCGCTCGCAAATACTCGCTATTTCGCTGGGGGCGGCGATCTTCGCCCTGCTGATCGCATACTTGGTTTCCCGTTCTCTCGGCAGCCGCATCCGGCGTTTAAAGGATTATGCGGGCAATCTGCTCGAACATAACGAAAACGAAAGCGCCTCCGCCGGTTTCGATGCCGCCGATGAGTTGGGTTCTCTTGAGCGCTCGCTGGGCGCGATGGCCGTCCAGCTTCGCGAGTTGTTCGATCGCCTGAAGCTTGAGTCCGCGCGCCGGGAAGCCATTCTTTCCAGCATGGCGGAGGGCGTGCTTGCAGTGGACGGCGCGCTCCATGTGACGTTCTGCAACGATTCGTTTCTGCGGCTGGCCGGGGTGAAGGCCCCGAACGCCGAAGGTATCCCGATCCTTGAATTGGTGCGGGATCCCGGATTGTTCGACGTGTTGTCCCGCGTGGTGCGCTCCGGCGAATCGATTAAAGAGCACTTGCAAGTTCGTCCGGCAAGCGGCCGTTCGTTCGAGCTGCAAGCGGCGCCTCTCGAAACGGGGGCGGGACGGGGCGCTCTGGCCGTTCTGCACGATACGACGGATCTCGAGCGGCTGGAACAGGTGCGCAAGGATTTCGTGGCGAACGTCTCGCACGAACTGCGCACTCCCCTCGCCGCGATCGCCGGATATGCGGAAACGCTGCTGGACGGAGCGCTTGACGATGAGCGCCATAACCGCAAATTCGTCGAAATCATCCAGTCGCACGCGATCCGGCTGAACAGCATCGCATCCGACCTTTTGGTGTTGTCGGAACTTGAAGCGGGCATCAGCCCGGGCGAGCTGGGAAGCATCCCGGTGCGCGACGCCATTGAAAATGCGCTGGCAACGGTCGAATCGGAAGCCAGAATCCGGGGCGTGAAGCTGATCCGCGGACAGATCGAAAATGCCCATGTGATGGGAAACCAGATCCGTCTGGAGCAAGCCCTCTTAAACCTGCTCACAAATGCGGTGAAGTTCAACCGGCCCGGAGGAGAGGTGCGCGTTGAAGCCGGCTACATGGCCGAAGGCAGCGTGTTCATCCGGATCTCCGACACCGGCGTCGGCATTCCGTTCGAAAACCTGCCGCGGATTTTCGAGCGGTTCTACCGCGTGGACAAGGCGCGCTCTCGGCAAGTCGGCGGAACGGGTCTGGGCCTCTCGATCGTCAAGCACATTATCGAGCGCATGGATGGGAAGATCGCGGTCGAAAGCCAACTCGGAAAAGGGGCTACATTTACCGTGCTTCTTGGCGCCGATAATTCACCCGCGGACCGCGATCTCGCGTTGTCCGATTCGAGAAAAGCCGGCGATTAGAAACCTTCGATTCGCCGCGTCGGGGACCGCGGGTCGCGGCGAGGTTCGTAACGATTATTTCACGAACCTGTCATCGCTTGTCTACATACGCCTCCTACACTAAGAGTCTCATGTAACGACGACTTTGGCCGGGGTGCTATGCCCGCCCCGTTTCAGTGTTCGCAATTACTTGAGCCAATTCACATTTCTGAATGTCACCAGAGCGTCACCATACGGGAGAGTTGAATGCAATCGAAGAAACTATCTGGACGCCGGACGCCCCTTCTAACGGCTTTCGCGCTGTTGGGAGCGAGTTTTCTGGGCGCCGCGGACGACACGGCGAAACAGGTCCCGCGACAACCGCCGAGCGAAGAGATCGCGCGACTGGAGGCCGCCCTGGCAGCCCAACAAAAGCAACTGGAAATACTGCAGCGGACGGTTGAGCGGCAGCAGAAGCTATTGGAGAACGCACTGGTCTCCGCAAAGCCTGAGCCGGCGCCTCCCGCCAGCCTGGGCGCGATCGCCAGCCTGACTCCGTTTATCCCTGCCGCTCCGGCGGCGATGCCGGCAGTGGCGGCTCCCCAGAAAGCCCCGGCCCCCGCGACCAAAGAGAAGCCCCCGGGGACTCCTTGCGACGCGCCTCCCGACGGCAACGCCGTTCCAGCCTACCTTCGGCTTGGCAACACATGCATCGTTCCGGTCGGCTTCATGGATTTGACGGCCGTCTGGCGCGACAAGGCCGCGGGTTCGAGTCTCGGCACCAACTTCGGAAGCGTTCCCTATAACAACGTCGCCGCGGGCAAGAATTCCGAATTCCGCTTCACCCCGCAGAACTCCCGGCTCGGCGTGCGCATCGATGGCGACTGGAAGGGCACTCACTTCATCGGCTACAACGAGTTCGACTTCCTCGGCACCAGCGGCGGGAACAACCTTGGCGTGACGAACGGTGCCTTTGTGCCGCGCCTGCGCCTGTTCTGGATCGACGTCCGCAAAGGGCAGTGGGCGTTCCTCGGGGGCCAAAGTTGGAGCATGCTAACCCCGAGCCGCAAAGGCATCGCGGCGTTGCCTGGGGACCTCTTCTATTCGCAAGTAATCGATGTGAACTACATGGCCGGCCTGACGTGGACACGTCAGCCCGGAATGCGCGTCCTCTATCATCCGAGCAATGCGTTGACAATGGGCATATCGATCGAAAACCCCAACCAGTACATCGGCGGTTCGGCGGGCGGCTCGAGCGTCGTCCTTCCCACCGCGCTCGCAACTTTGGCCGGCTCGCAGTTGGATAATTCCTCCAATGTGTTGGCTACTCCGAACTTGCACCCGGACATCATCGCCAAGGTCGCCTTCGATCCGAGCTCCCGGTTTCACGGAGAAATCGCCGGTATCGAACGGACGTTCAAAATTTGGGATCCGCTCAACAACAAGTACTCGACCAAAGCCGGCGGCGGCGTTTCGGTAAATGGAAATTTGGAACTCGTGAAGAACTTCCGCGTCTTCACGAACAACTACTGGAGCGATGGCGGCGGCCGCTATCTCTTCGGGCAAGTGCCGGACTTGGTCGTCCACGCCGACGGCAGCATCAGCGCCCTCCACGCGGGCGGTACCGTGGACGGCATCGAAGCCACTGTCAAGAACTGGCTGGTTTATGCGTACTATGGCGGAATTTATTTGGGCCGGAATGTCGCGCTCGACGTCAATGGCAGCAAGGTGGGTTACGGCTATGCGGGATCGCCCAACAGCCAGAACCGCACCATTCAAGAGTTCACCTTCGGCTTCAACCAAACCATCTGGAAAAGCCCCCGGTACGGCGCAATCAACGCGATGGGCCAGTATGAGTACCTGACGCGCGATCCGTGGTCCGTCGCCACCGGCGCCCCGAAAAGCACGCACGACAACACGCTCTACTTCAACCTGCGTTATACGCTGCCGGGAGCGATTCCGGCTTTTTAATCCCGAGAGAAAACTTGCCCGTCATCAAAACGTAACAATGCGCTTGAGAAAATGGGTACCCAAACAGGAGAAAATATGAGAAAAGCGTTTTTGGCTTCGCTGCTGTTGGCCGGCATGAGCCTGACGACTGCGTCCGCCGAAGTCTTAATCAACGCCGCTGGCGCGACGTTCCCGTATCCGATGTATTCGAAGTGGTTCGACCAATATCATAAGATGCACCCGGAGATCCAGATCAACTACCAATCGATCGGTTCGGGCGGCGGCATCAAAAGCGTCACGGAAGGCACGGTCGATTTCGGCGCAAGCGATGGCCCGATGACCGACGAGCAGATGAAGCAGTTCACCGAAAGAAGAAAAACTGCGATTCTGCATTTTCCGACGGTTCTGGGCGCCGCCGTCGCGTCTTACAACGTACCCGGAGTGAGCGCCGAATTGAATTTCACGCCGGAAGCGCTGGCTGGGATCTTCCTGGGAAAAATCACCAAGTGGAACGACCCCGAGATCGAGAAAGCCAACCCGAAGGTGAAATTACCGGCCAACGACATCGTCGTCGTTCATCGGTCCGACGGCAGCGGGACGACCTATGTCTGGTCGGATTATCTTTCCAAGGTTAGCGGCGAATGGAAGTCTAAAGTTGGGCGCAACACGTCGTTGAACTGGCCGGTCGGTTTAGGCGGCAAAGGCAACGAGGGCGTCACCGGGCAGATTCAGCAAACGCCGAATTCGATCGGCTACGTTGAGTTGATCTATGCCATCCAAAATAAGCTGGCTTACGGCCGGATCCGCAACTCTTCCGGTGGTTTTGTCAAAGCGGATCTCGCGAGCGTCAACGCGGCGGCTGCGAGCGTGGCTTCTCAAATGCCCGACGATTTCCGGGTTTCGATCACGGATTCCGCCGGAAAGACGGCTTACCCAATTGCGACGTTTACCTGGCTGTTGATTCCAGAGAAGATCTCGGATCCCGCCAAAAAGAAGGCGATCGTGGAATTTTTGCATTGGATGTTGAGCGACGGTCAAAACATGGTCGAGGCGCTCGATTACGCGCGCCTGCCGAAACCGGTCATCGCGAAAGAATTGACGGCAATTTCCAAGATTCAATAAAAGCCTCGGTAAAAGCCTCGGTAGATGTCTAGTTCCACTACAGCCGTTGCGAATGCCCGCTCCAAGGAGCGGGCGAATTCGTTTATAACCCGCCTTCGCAGTGGAGACGAGGCGGCCTATCTAATCACCGCGACTTGTGCCTTAAGCATTGTCGCCGTAACCGTCCTGCTGGTCTATGAACTCTTTCTGCACTCTGCGCTTTCCCGTCATAAATTTGGATTGAGTTTTTTATTTACATCGACCTGGGATCCAGTGGCGGGACAGTACGGTGCACTTCCTTTCATCTATGGCACCGTCGTTACGTCGGCTCTGGCCCTGCTGATCGCCGTTCCACTCGGGGTGGGGGCCGCGATATTTCTGGCGGAAATGGCTCCTCCGCGCATTTCCGATATCCTTACATTTCTAATCGAACTGCTCGCGGCTGTGCCGAGCGTCATTTTCGGTCTCCTCGCCATATTCGTTATGGTTCCGATCTTGAGAGTCATCGAGCCGGGGTTGCGCGCGACGCTCGGGTTTTTGCCGATCTTCAAGGGGCCTTTTTACGGGGTCAGCCTTTTTTCGGCGGGAATCATCCTGGCCGTCATGATTGTCCCATTCGTGATTTCGATATCGCGCGAAGTATTGCTAGGCGTTCCGAACGAGCAGCGGGAAGCGGCGCTGGCGCTGGGCGCGACTAAATGGGAATCGACTTGGCAGATAGTTGTGCCATTCGCGCGAAAAGGCATCACCGGGTCGATTTTCCTCGCTCTCGCGCGAGCGCTTGGCGAGACCATGGCCGTTACCATGGTCATCGGCAACGATCCGAAGATCCGAGCCTCTTTATTCGCGCCGGGTTACTCGATCGCGGCGGTAATCGCGAACGAATTCGCCGAAGCTACCGGCGACCTCTATGTATCCGCCCTCATTGAACTGGGGCTGGTCCTCTTTGCGCTAACGATCGTGATCAACGGCATAGCGCGTCTCTTGATTCTGACGACTACCGGCAAGGCGTCCGCCCAATGACGCTGCCCAGAACGGATTCGATCCGCCGCAAGACGGTCAACGCGGCGATGTTCGGAATTACCGCGATTTGCGCGTTAATTTCGGTGAGTGTCCTGCTGTTCATCCTGGGCTACTTGGTCTGGCATGGAGGGACCAGTCTCAACTGGAACTTTTTTACCAAACTGCCGACACCGGTTGGCGAAACCGGCGGCGGCATGGCAAACGCCATTGTAGGCAGCGGTAAAATAATTCTGTTGGCGACGGTATTTGGAGTGCCCTTCGGATTTTTAGGCGGCGTCTATCTGGCGGAGTTCGGGGGCACGTTCTTTCCGTCCATCGTGCGTTACATGACGGATTTGCTGAACGGCGTTCCATCAATTGTTATCGGCATCTTCGCTTCTACGTTGATTGTGCTTCCTCAAGGACACTTCTCGACTTTCGCGGGCGGTTTGGCGCTGGGAATCATGATGATTCCGATCGCGTTGCGCAGCACGGAGGAATTCTTGCGGGCCGTTCCCAATTCTTTGCGGGAAGGCGCTTTGGCGCTGGGTGCCAGTAAGTCTAAGACAGTTTTGACCGTGGTGGTTCCCGCGGCGATACAGGGCATCATCACTGGCATCATGCTCGATATCGCGCGGGTGGCGGGGGAAACGGCCCCGCTTCTGTTTACGAGTTTTGGCAATCGATTCTGGAGCCCGGGTTGGAACCAGCCCACGGCTTCGCTCCCTGTTATGATCTACACCTATGCCATCTCCCCTTACGAGGATTGGCACCGGCAGGCGTGGTCGGCGGGATTTGTTCTACTGTCGCTGGTTCTGATGATTAATATTGTGGCCCGATTGGTCGTATCGCGAGGCGGCCATGCCCGAAGATGACCCGAAGGGAAATGAAATGCTATCTAATTCCGTAAATAGGTTGGACAGTCCTCAAGTGGCGATGCCGGCAGTGCAGGAAAAGCCGGTGCCGGCGGGCGCCGCGCCGAAGCTGGCTGCATCGAAACTGAACTTTTTCTATGGCAAGTACCAGGCGCTTCACGACGTCGAGCTTCGGGTGGAATCGAACCGGGTCACTGCGTTTATTGGCCCGTCCGGCTGCGGGAAATCCACATTTCTCCGCACCCTGAACCGCATGTATGAGACGGTTCGCCACACCCGCGTCGAGGGAGAGATTCTCCTCGATAGCGAGAACATCTTCGATTTCGATCTTTCCGAACTGCGCCGGCGGGTTGGCATGGTTTTCCAGAAATCGAACCCGTTTCCGAAGTCGATTTTCGACAATGTGGCTTACGGACCGCGCATCAACGGTTTCCACCGGAAGTCCGCCATGCGCGAAGTGGTCGAGAAGAGTTTACGCCGCGCCGCGCTGTGGGACGAAGTGAAAGACAAGCTTCAACAGTCGGCCTACTCGCTTTCGGGCGGGCAGCAACAGCGGTTGTGCATCGCCCGTGGCTTGGCCGTCGATCCCGAGGTTTTATTGCTCGATGAGCCGTGCTCGGCGCTCGACCCGATTGCCACCGCCAAGATCGAGGAGCTTCTTTTCGAGCTGAAGAAGGACTGCACCATCGTGATCGTCACCCACAATATGCAGCAGGCGGCGAGAGTGGCCGATTTCACGGGTTTTTTCCTGCTCGGGAGATTAATAGAGTTCGACGAGACAAAAAAGATGTTCTATAAGCCGGCGAAGAAAGAGACCGAGGATTACGTCACGGGCCGATTTGGCTAGAGGGCTGACGATACATGCGCCATTTCATACAGGAATTGGACCGGCTGAAGAACAAACTGCTCGAGATGAGCTCGCTGGTGGAATCGGCGGTGTACCGCAGCGTAACCGCCGTTGTCGAAAAGGACGAAGCCCTCGCGAACGAAGTTTTCCGGACGGAGTCGCGCATCAACCAGATGCAGATGGAGATTGACGGACTTTGTATCGATTTGCTCGTGCTGCAGCATCCGGTCGCGGCGGATTTGAGGCTCACCACGGCCGTGCTGAAGATCAACACGGACCTGGAGCGCATGGGCGACCTGGCGGTGAGCATCGCGAAACGCGCGGTGTCGCTGATGCGCGAGCCGGTGATCAAGCCCATGATCGACATTCCTCACGTGGCCGCGCTGGTGCAATCGATGGTGCGCAAGAGTCTCGATGCGTTCGTGACCCGCGATGCGGATTTAGCGCGCAGCGTGCTCGCCTCGGACGACGCCGTCGATAGTTTGCGGACCGCGTGTTACCACGAACTGATTAGTTTCATGGAAGAGGACCCGAAGAATATCCGGCAGGCCATCGATCTTTTGTCCGTCGTCCGGAATCTGGAGCGGATTGCGGATCACTCGACTAACATTGCGGAAGACGTTCTATTTCTGACGCAAGGGATCGACGTCCGGCATCACGCCGAAGTGCGGTAGGCCGGTTGCGCGGGCTTTACGCAAGATACATTGTTATCTACAGTCTTGCCGTTGGCCTTCTATCCGCTCAAACCGATACCGCGGCATGGAAGAGAATCAAACTTTTCAAAGACAACAACACCATAATTAATTTGGTCGATGTCGATCCATCCTGGAAGCAACTCCTGTTCAAATGGAATTGCCCGTGCGATGCCGAGCGTATGATGCTGCTGACCGCGCGTGGGATTGAGAAGACCGTTCAGCCTCTCGCTCGCAAGCGCATTGATATCGAGACGGAAGGCGAGGTGGTTTTCGATCTCCCGGACGGCGCGGCAACTCTGACCGTGTCGATGTACGGAAAACACTGCGGGTCATTCTTGGAAGTGGAAGTGCTTACGCCGATTGCTCCGCCTCGATCTGAAACCGAATTCGATTTCCGCCGGACGCGATGGGGGATGACTAAGGAACAAGTCATTGCCGGGGAAGGGACGCCCGCGAGCCAAACTGCCGTTGGTCTAGTTTATTTGTTGCAGGTTGCCGGTTTGAAGTCCGCGCTTACGTACGATTTCGAAAGCGGCCGATTGGCGAGGGCGAAATACGCTCTCTTGGAAAAATATTCGGAGCCGAGCCAGTATGTTGTAGCGGCGGCGGCGTGGCTCGATGCGCTGAAAGAACGATACGGCGAACCCAAGCAGGAGATTCGCTGGCTAAACAACGCTTACCGGGACGATTCTGCCAAGTACGCGCTAGCCATTGCTTCGGGACACCTGGAGGTAAGAAACATGTGGGAGACCCCGCGCACCCGGATTGCCTATGCGACGACTGGCGGCAATGGAACGATTTCAGTGAGAATCACTTACGCCGGGAGGCAGCTTGCGGCGCGGCCGCCTGCCTGATTGCACATCATTAGATTGCGACGAGACGGTCCTGCATCTCGCCAGTGACCCGGGCTGTTTTGTCGTCGATGAACATGTCGATCTCGGATCGTATCCCGAAGGTGTCTAGGTAAATTCCGGGCTCGATCGAAAAGCACGTCCCGGGTATCACTCTGCGGTCGTCGTGTGTTTCCAGGTTGTCCATGTTTGCGCCAGTGCCGTGGACCTCGCGTCCAATCGAGTGTCCGGTGCGGTGCGGAAAATTCGCTCCGAAGCCTTTACTCTCGATGTACTCTCGCGCGGCGTCGTCCACCTCGAAACCTCGCAGTACCGCGCCGGCGGCAACGGCATTCTTGACGCGCTCGATTGCCCGGTTGCGAGCCTCGGTGACTATGCCGAAAACGTTCTCGATCCGCGAAGGCGGATCCGCGCCGCAGAAACCGGTCCACGTGATGTCGTAATAAACCGCCTCGGGATCGCCGAGTTTCGCCCACATGTCCAGCAGCACGAAGTCGCCTTTCTCGATTGGTAGCGAATGCGCTATATCCGGCTCGTAATGCGGATTAGCGGCATTGGCATTCACGCCGACGATTGGCCCGTGATCGGTGAACAGGCCTTCGCGAGCGAACGCATCCAAGATGAAGCGCTTCACGGTTAGCTCGTCTACAAGAGATCCGGCCGCTAGCTGCCGGCCGATGAAACGGAAAGCATCCGCTCGAATCGGATCGACCCTTCGCCCGGCTTCCAAGTGGGACGCGATGCCATGGGCATCCAGTCTCGCTTCAAAATATTGGATCAACTCCGCCGAGCTGACGACGTCCGCGCCCGTTTGCCGGATGAGGTCCATGGTTCCGCCGTCCACCATCGAGATATAGGGAATCCGGCAGTCGGGCGAATACTGCATGGCGATCCGGCCGGCGCGTGCGAGGAGCTGCTTCAAACCGTCGACCTGCTCTTGCCAACTGGAGTAAAGAATCCGATCGCCTGGCAGCGCTCCGAGCATTCCGGCTTCGATCCGATGCACCAAACCGCGTGGTTCGCCATTTGCCGGAATCCAGTAGTACCAACGCCGCGTCACGTGCCGGGGTGGAGAGAAGCCCAGGACGCGGTAAGCAAGCGGGTCTCGCTCGTGATGATCGAAAAACAGCCAGCCATCGATTTGCTGCCGCCGCAACTGGTCTTGGATCTCGTCGAGTTTCATAAATTTGCGTAACCGCTCGTTCCAGATTCGCACCAAGTAGCGAGGGCATGCTTCATTCGCTTTTGCCGTTCGTTGCCGGGACTATGACACTCACCTTGTGAGAACCGGGATGCAAGCTTTCAATTCCGGAGTTTCTGCCATGTCACTTCCGCCTGTAAATCCGCGACGCCTGCCGCTTCCCGTTGAGAAACCACATCAAAAGCAAGGACATCGTCCAGCCAATCGTGACTCGATCCGTCCGGATCCTGTGTTGCCACGGTGAGCGTATACTGTTGAGGCGTCAGCCAGCAAGCGAAACAAAATTCGACGAGCAGTTCCTCCCCGCTATCGATGGTGCCCAGCGAAATCCGCTCGATTCGCGTGTTCGTGCCGTAGACATCCATGCCAATGCGCGTACGGAGAAGAATTCCAACCATTGGATCGATCTTAGTTTCATGGAAAAGGCTACGCACTCGCACCGTAATGGTCTGGCCGCTCTCGATAACGGAACAGCTTCTGCCATCATTATCAATCAACGAAACGTCCACGATCTCGCAAGCTCTGTCCCCGTGACGAAAGCTTGCGGGTAGGCGTTCCTCGCGTTGCCGTTCGTCGCGCTTGAAGTTTTCCTGCTTCTCGAGTACCAATCCGATATACCGGTCGATTACATGCTTCGGATTCCCGGCCGCCTCAATCCGTCCGTTAAGCAGGAAGATGGCGCGGCTAGAAAGCTGCTTAACCAAACCAAGATCGTGCGAAACGAACAAGATGGTGGTTCGCTTCTCCTTCAATTCTTCGAATTTTCGTATACAGCGATTGGCGAAGACCGCGTCGCCGACGGCCAGAGCCTCGTCGACAATGAGAATTTCGGGCTCGACGTGAATCGCCGAAGCAAATGCTAACCGGACATACATTCCGCTGGAATATTCTTTGACGGGTCTGTCGATAAACTTCCCGATCTCCGCGAACGCTTCGATCAAGGGTAGGGCGCATTCCATCTTAAGGCGGCTCAATCCCATGATCTCGCCATTCAGAATCACATTTTCCCTACCGGTGAATTCTGGATTGAAGCCCGCCCCTAATTCGAGCAAAGCCGCGACGCGCCCGCGCGCGACGACTCGTCCGCTTGTCGGCTGTAAAATCCCGCTGATGATCTGCAGCAGCGTGCTCTTGCCGCAGCCGTTCGGCCCGATCAAGCTGACGATTTCACCTTTTTCAACGGAGAAAGAGATGTCCTGGAGGGCCCAGAAGTCTGAATGTAGGTTTTTGGGATGTAAAGGAATTGTCTCGCGAAGGCGATCGAAGGGGTTTCGATAGAGGCGGTAAAGCTTGGAAACATTTTGAACCAGCAGCACGAGTCACTTCAAACGATACCGTGACGCGCGCCGGCGCACAACATTGGATTGGACTTTAACTCGCGCCGAAACGTTCACAGCCGGATAATTACGGTGAGATCCCTTCCCGGAACCGCGCTTCCGACGGCTGTTATGTCCAGACTGAGCCTGTCTCCAATGTTCAGGGGAGCCAAGCCTAATCCATCTACCACCGAAGAAGTCGTAACTCCGGCGGCAAACGAGAGGGAACAGTATGCGCTTCCGTTCAGATTCAAATTCAAGTGAATGCCGGAACTCTGCGGAGCTTCGTTCACAATAGCGTATACATCTCTGATCGCGTGTCCCGTATCGACAATGATATCGGGCGCCGAATTGGTCTGACTCGCGAGATACCCCGCAATTTGAAATGAGAACTGCCCGCCCGACAGCGTTCGCAGCCCGTAATCCACGGTGTTTGTGAATGGCAAAATCGCGGTAGGACTATTGCCCTGTGAGTTGGATACGAATAGTTCGGCGCTGGCAATTCTTACATTCGGGATCGAAAATGGATAAATCCAACTTCCGCTCGAAGGGCTGCCAAAGAAATTTCGAATAAAAGGAACGATCGTAACCGTCCGGTTTAAACCATATATAACCGTTCCGGTCGAGTGTGCCGCGGCCGTCGTCCCGTGCGCTGCCCTTGCAACCTGATACTGTAAACCCTCGTTCAGAACATCTTCTACCTGCATGATCTCCGAATCGATCTGGATAAAGCTGCTTTGGACCGCTGCCCCCGCCGAGTTCAAGTTGACAACAGTATCTTGATCGGTCACCGCCGACGCAACCGCCAACGCCGGAATCCCGTTTAGCTCGTCGACATAGTGCAGCGTATAAGTGCCTGCCGATATCGTCGATGTGTTCTTGAGATCGGAAAACGCAACCGCTCCGAACTCAACCGTGCCGCCGCGTTCCGGAGCGAGTCCCAAGCCAAATACGGGGGCCGGCGGAACGTCCTGATCCGCCGACTGAATCCCGCCTCCCCCAATCAGCCAACGCGTAAGGGGCGAAATCTCGTACGCACACTCCATATCGTTCACGTTCGCCGAACGCCCAGAGATTTCGACAATAGCTCCAGCTCGATTCGGAATCTCAAATTGAAGGCGGTTGGTGTGGCCGGTCGCGCCGAACTGAAAGCCGGATTGCGCTACCACGAACGAGCTCGTTGCGTCCGGCTCGATGTCCCAATCCGGAGAGACCTTCAGTACCGTGTCGCTATTGCCGTCTACTCTCCGTTCCTGGTGAGCGCCCAGCCCGCGCGTAACTCTGACCGTCATGCCCTTGTACTCGTCCGGGAGCATTCGGAGCGCGCTGTTTCCGATCGACGATGCCGAATGGATAGGACCCGCGGCTTCCGGCTGCAGCTCGAGCCGCCAGTAGAAATTCACGTGATCGAAGTTCGGATCCGGCGGAACCTCGGGCTGAACCGCCAGACCATTATCCAGAAACTGAACTGCAATCGCGATATTGCTCGCGATGCGATACAACTGGCTCGGGTTCAAACCCCGATAGACATGGAACGCCACGGCTGAAGCGGGGAAACTCAAACCGGTAAGCGTGACAGTGTTGGTTTCCGTTTCAGTGTCGACATTGGCCCGAACCACGAATGAAAGGGGGCTCTCCTGACCTGCGGAGTTTACGCAGCTTACGGCAAAATACAAAACTTGCTTATCGGCCACCGTTCCCCCAGTGGAACTCACCAGGGCCGCTAGGCTGATCAGCGGTGTCGTTGGCGCACCAGGCTGCAAATTTCCGGGCAGAATGAAGCCCACGCTAGCCGTTATTGTTGTGGTTCCGTCCGGCGCTTGGGCTGAACTTTCGGTGACATCGAACACAAGTTCGCCATTGATATCGAGCGTGGTGCCGATGATCGGACGTGGTAGGCCGATTCCAAAGAAAGGCATGCGCCCGCTCGCCCCGCCCGGAGTCTGGCCATTGCTGTCGTAGTACCACTGATCCTGATGAATCTGTGCCGTGATCGTAACCGTGCGAAAGTTTGGCCCCGGAGCGATCTTTTCAATGCGGAATGGCTGGCGGCTGAACCCTTCCTTCAGGTAAGTGAAGCTGATCAGGTCGCCGGGCCTCAAACCAAGCGCCTTCACGCTCGTCTGAAATTCCAGGTGAGTATTGCCCTGCACCGATTTGTCCAGGTTGAATTTGAGAATTCTGAATGCCTGATCGTAATTAGCGATTCCCAACGAATTTACGGTGGCGCTGATCTCCTGCCCGGTTTTTGCAACATCGTCCGCATCAACCAGGGTTGAACTGTCCTGCTGATACTCGTTGAAAGCATCTTGAAACTCGGTTGTAAAGCGATTCGGGCAATCCGCCGCATTGCGCGATGAAAGCTTGACGCTCGATGCGCCTCCCGCAAGGCGTAGAATCCCCGTGGTTCCCGAGGAGCCATCTCCGAATTCATATGCGGGCCAACCGCCATCGAGAGACTCCGTCGCATTCGAGCCCGCCGGCTTCGATGGCTGCTGCAACGCCGTGGAATTTTCCACTCTTAGTTGCAAAAGCGCATTGAATCCAAAAGTTAGATAAAGCCGCGCCGAATTTCGAATACCCCGAATTACATCGCCGGCGCTTCGTTTGCTCTGAAGCGCAAGGTTGCATTGAAACCGGGCTGTCTGAACCGTGTTCCCATGCAAGTCCTGTGTATCGATGAGCTCCCCGCAGTAAGCGCCGGTCTGAGCGAAGCTCGCGAGATCGATTTCCTCCAATCCCCATCCACTCCGAAGCAGAAGATCTAGAATGATCCAAGCCGGATTGTTCGAAAATTGGATGCTTACCAGTGTCCCATCTTCCTGGTAAGAAGCAAGTTTTGCGCCTTGAACCAACACCTTAATGCTCGGCAGGCTCAACCCGTCGTTGATCCGGTTCGGCACAACCACGGACAAGAAAGCCATGCTTCCGTACGGATCGCCAAGCGGAACGCCCGAGCCGCTACTGAAGTCCGGATTAAACGTTCCGTTCCTTGTTCCAAGGCTGATCGTGTTGAACCAGCCCGTTCCGGTCATGTTCAATCCGGCATGTCCGATCGGTATGTCGTTGTTGTTGACCAGAACCTTGACCACGCTCTCAAGTTCTCCCATCCCTAAGAGAACTTCCATGCGCGTCAGGTTGCCGTCGTTTCGCGCGAACACGATGCTCGGTGAGAACCACGCCGTACCGTAGAGAAGCGGCACGAAATCGTTGTAGCGCGCTTCGTTGTCGCTTACGGCAGAGAGGTGTTTCCCGCTCTCCCCGGCGCTTCTGACCAAGATTGTCGATGGCACGAACTCGATGCCGTTGAATCGTGCGGTAGCGTTTCCCGCTGAATCTTTTGAGAACATGCCGCGCGCCTCGCAATCCGCTCGCGTGAAACTGCAGGACGTAAACGGCGCGCCGGCATTCAAGTTCCCAACGCCCCCCGGCACATCGGCCGAATACCCGCAACGAAAATATCTTGAGTATTTCCCCCTCGGACCGCCGTCCAGCGCCTCTTGACGTTGACTCAAAGTTGCCGGAAAATCCCAGGAGCACCGGCGTTGAATGCGCACCTCCGGCAAAGTCACGCGTTGCATCGACATCCGGTTTATCGCGCTCAGTCGGAACGTCGTTTCGGTAATCAACTCGGGCGAGTTCGCAATGCCTTGAAACAGAACGGCGACATCGGTAGTAGCTTGACGGCTCCTCAAATCGTAGAAGAGAAATCGGGCCGATAGTCTCGCGCCTTTCCAACCGGTGCTGCGCTCCAGTTCCGAAAAGTGGGAGTCTGAATTTGCCAGATCGACCGACAGCCGCGGAATAGTATCGACACCCTGATCCGATGCGGTTTGGATCTCGAACAGGTTGTGCTTGATTACGCGCGGGGCATATTGTACTGCGCCCAGTGAAATCCCGTGCGTGCTCCACCTTTCCACCGAGCCGTTCGAGAGTTCACAATCGAAAATCAGAAGCGGAGTATCGGCAACCGGTTGTTCTTTCGCCTGAAAAATTGTTTGCATGAGCGGCTATCTGTTTGCCGGCGTGATGATCTTGACGGAGCAGGAGTTCCGGTTGGGAGCAGCCGCCGTGATCGTGATCGCATCGTCGTCGAATCGGGCTACCGGAAACACTCCACTATCGGCAAAGCTTGGGGAGTAGATTGAAGCTCCTGGTTGAGCGTCCACCTGGAATCCAAACACATCGGCCGAAGCTCCAGCCCCTAAGCCGACGGCGAAGTTGGATGACGCTGGATCGCCATCGGCTAGCGTGCTCGATAAAGTAAATCGTTTCCAATCGCCGGAAAGCGAAAAAGCGGCGGTGTCGGACGCAGTCCCGGATGTTCGGCCCAACGATAGCGATCCGCCGCTCTCGTTCCGGGCATATACGCTGAAGCAGCAGGTCGCGCTGCCCGGCATATTAATCGTCTGAACCAATGCTAAATCGCCCGCGCCTGTATCGGTTATCCGAGTGGCGCGCGTGGATCCCAACGGGTCTCCGGCCCCCCCCGCGATTTGAAGGAAGCTGCTCTTCTGCCACACTGGGTGGTCTGGATTCTCGCTCCAGAAGAGCAAATTGCTTGTCGGATCGAAAAACGTGAAAAGTTGTAAACGCCCCTCCGTTTCATTAAAGAACGCGACTAGCTGCGCCATCTCACCGTCGCTGATTTCGCTGAACGATAAGTCCCAAACAATCGTTCCGCCACTTTCGTCCGGGACGGCGTACCGGTGCCCGTCTTCGGAAATACTCGAGATGATCCTTCGAGCGCGCGTTTTCCTTATTGGAAATTGGCTGGTAGCGCCGGTGACGAGCTGCGGAAAGTAAAGCATCCTAAATTCTGTTTTCCCTTATGACCAGCTTTGTATTCGCTCTCAGCTCTTCCTGAAAATTCGATGTGAACTGATCCGCTTCCAGACTGCAATCCGGGTAGACTGTGCCGTCCCAGGGGTCCGTAAAGGAAAAGCTTTCGAACGATCCTTGCTGATCCCAAAAAAATTGATCAAGCGAACCGATCTCCGCATTATCAAGCAGACTGAGCTGGATAACCCACTTGTGGAGCGCCGATGCCGAAGAGCGGTACCGTTGCTCCGTTCCATCCAGAAAGCTTTGGATCTGGTTCGCGAACTCGAGCGACCTGCTAGCTGGATACTGTTGGATTGCCCCCGATTTCAAAGCTGGAAATGTGCTCATGCCCTATAGGTCGTTCACCACATCGTTCAACGCGTGCATGTTCAGCATTGCTTCCCGCACCGCTTGTGCAATATCGTGGCTGTGGTCGAGAAATGACCGGCTGTCCATCGCCTGCACTTGTATCGTGATTTGAGGCGCGGCGTCCTGCCCCGATTGTCCAGTCCCCTGAACGGAATCGCTGCCGGTAGGCTGTACCGCATCGCGCGTGGTGGATGCAGACGTGACCGGTGCGCTCAAGGTTCTTAATGCATTCGATCCGAGAATGGAATTTATCGCCGTTAAATCTTGTTGTCCGGAAACCGGCGAACGGGGTTGGCCGAATTGATCGTAAAATGCTCCCCCGTTTCGAGTAGTCGCGCCTATTCCGCCTGGTGCTTGACCTTGTGCCGCCTCGAATTGAATGGGCGCGGGTGGCGCGTAACGAACCAGCGGCGGTGGAGCGGAGGTCCCGCCGCTAAAAAGCTTGGTCAAACTGGACACGAGTGGAAGTGCGCCCAGAACATTGCCGAGCAAACTCGATGCCGCATTGCCCGCGGCTGCTCCTATGCCCTTTCCGCTCCCCTGAGCGGCAGTATTTTGCGTTAAAGCTTGTGTGTTCGCGGTGACCACATCGGCTTGATTCTGATTGGAGGATTTCACCTGGTCGAGTTGGCGGGACAGATCCAAGAGGGCATCGGGAAAACTCTGCCCGCCACTCGGCGCCAAGCTCTTCACCAAATCGGAAAGGCTCTGTGCGGCACTACCGCCGTTCGCTGCTGAAGGCGCGGCGTTGATCGTAATTTGTTGAATTTTGTTGTTCGGCATTGTGCGTTTGGACATCGGATCGCTCCGTTGCCAGTTCGGCCTCCAAAGCCAAGAATGCCTCCGCCTTTCTCGCGCTTAGCATTTCGAGACCCCCGTTTTGTAAAGTTCGCCAGACTAGAAATTCTTCCAGCCACCCCATGCTCCGAGCGCTGACGAGGGATCGGGGGCAAGTCTCCGTGAAAACTTTTTTGCGTATCCAGATTGGTCGCGGGGCGGTCAGAGCGGCAGCGGGCACAAATCCGCAGCGACGCGAAATCTCGAGTCCGGCTTTACGGCAACCGTCGCATTTCCAGCCGGCCTGATTCGAAAATTGAAAATGAAATGCGACTACGAGTTTTTTCTTTCCGCCTCGCTCAGACCGCATTCGGATTTCACGGCATTCAAAGCTTCCACGAAAAGATCTTCCGGCCCGGAACTCGCGAGTAGCTCCGGCGTGGCCGGTTGCCCATCGATCGTCAGCCCGCTCACTTCGCGAAGGCCCCACCGCAGATACAGCCCGTCGATCTCCGCTGAAAGAATGTTCGCTTCGATCCGATCTTTGTTCCCGCTGCCAGCCTCAAAAAATTCCAGCCGCGACGCCAGATCTCGAACTCTTCCCATCAATTCCACTCGCCTCCCGAACGACATGCGCGAAATTGTGAAGGATACGCCGTCGCGGACCCGCGAAGTTACCGGAACAACACTGTCGTAATTCATGCTCAACCGAATGCGAGCGCGATTTCGTCGTCTATCGTCCCTTGAGCCCGCGAGTTCCGGAACCGCCACTGAAGCCGGTGCTCCTTATCGTCAAAGTCCGGCACCTCCGGGATCACGCTCTTCATAAAGACGCCGAACAACTGCCCATTCACTTGCCCCAGCTGCCACATCACGCCTATTGGCGATTGTTGCCGGGCCGCCTGATACAGCTGTTGCGTCGCCGCGTCGTCCATTTCGAAAAACGCGAAGTCCATTGAAACGGCTCGTTGCCCGGGCGAAATGCTCCTCGGCAATATCGAGCCGAATTCACGCGTTCGCAAATCCAAATTGTTGTTCAACTCAATCGACGCTTCTGTAATCGTCAAGAATTGGGTAGGTGTACTGCCGAGCCACGCCTGACCAAGGTGTCCCGGGATAATTGAATAGTCGAAAGAGCCGGACGCCGGTTCCGCGGGAAAGCTCGTAAGCTGTCCATTGCCGCTTGTAAAGCTCGCGCTATCCACCAGATCCTGAGCCATCCCCGTGAACTGAAACTCATGGAAGTCGGCGTTCACCCGGATCGACAGCTTGTCGACCGCCGCTCCGCTCAAAACGCGCTGCACGGCCGTGGCCGGAGTCCAGTAATCGAAAATGCTCACGCTCGGTAACTCGAGCGACGGAGCGTAGGTAACCGTCGACCCGAACGTTGCTCCCGAAGCCGGCGCCGTCGAGAACGGTGCGTTCAAGATCACCGCCACGGGGCTCAACACCGAAACGACAAACCGGATTTCCCCGTTATAAGTAACCGCCTGGTTGTTGCTCAAGCCATGCGCGGCCGCGAAGATAATCGATGAAGCCGTCCCTCCGGACGACGCGGAGCCTCCGTGGAATTCCAGAGGTTCGGCGCCGAGGCCCGCTTCAAAGAGCGGTCCGTACCCAGGGCTTGCGGTCCCATCCGCCCAAGTCGACATGTAAGTAGTCAGGTCGAAAGTGGTCTGGCGGCGCTCGCCCGGCGGGTTTCCCGGAAAGGTTCTGCTACCCGTTTTGTCTTTTCGATCGGCTTTTTCGAGCTGCTGGCGCGCGACTAGCTTAACCGCCGGAATTCGATTCGCCGCTCCTATCGCGGGAACTTGTCCATAGCTGTTTTCAAGTGCGCAGTACCAACGATTTGCGTTCGACGATATATAGGATGACAATTCTCTCCCTCTTAAACGAGTGCTTACCTACTGATCTCTACTTCCAGGCCGATCTTCGCGATCTCAACGTTCGAAATTTCTCTTTCAGTGTATTGGACAGTTTGTCGCAGTAAACGTAGATTGCCGGATACCTGGCTTGCAGGCTCTTCTCGGCCACATCGAACGGCGTATGTTGTACCACCACGGAATGAAGCGTTGATGGGCGCATCTCAATTCCTAGCGAATTGGCCAACGCCGCTACTCGATCGTCGATATTTGGAGCTGAAAATAGTATCTCCGCCACTTTCGCCGTCAGTATGTTGCAGATGCTCGCCATGTCACCCTCGTTGCAGCATGCGGGGCAGCTGGCGGGTAAAATTCGGTGCTTGCCCTGAACCAGGCTGCCGTCCTGCCTGAGCGGTTGCCGTCGAGTAGACCCAATTCGCTAGTAGATCCAGTGGCGTAACGTTTTGGAGTGCCAATTGGGTTGGGTCACCGCCTACATAGACGTTCCAACTCTGCGCATTCACGGGTGCCGCGGCCGCTCCGATCGAGATCGCCTGATTGGGGGCGAGGATAATCGACGTTACGTCGGACGCGGAGCCCTCTTCCGCTTTGGCATTTAGGAAGCTAACGCTCACAAAAAGCGTTCCCCCGGTTCCCGTGCCGGATACAGCGGTCAGTACCGGTGCGAGTGCCTGCGGGACCGGGTCGAACACTACGCCGACCCCCGTTTCAAGCAATTTGTTCTGCGCCCATTTCGCGAGCGAGCGGTATTCATCCCACTTGCCACGGTAGCGGTCGTTAAGCTGATTGTAGTAAGCGTCGCGATACACCATCGTAAGTGTCTGATAGGTGTGCCATAGCCTGACCGGCGTGGTTATCGCAACATGTTGCAAATCGAGCACAGGCTGGCCTGTAACGGGAAACGTGTTAGTCCTGTATCGTTGAAAGAGGCTCGTGAGCTCGATCCCAATCTCCTCTTTCGCCAAAGCAAGCTTTGTGGTTAGATTGATACCTTCCACATTCGAAACTTCCAGCACGCTGGAGTCTTGATCCGTCAAATTCTCGATGCTTGATATTGCTCCGTCGGTGAAGAGCGCCATAACGATTCCCGGTTAACCCGGTTCCTTGGAACCTTTTCCGGCCGTTTTCCCGCCGCGCAATTCGTTCGCCGGTACCACCATTACTTGCATCCGGTTTGCGGCCGCAAGTTGGTCGGCAATCCGCTTAGCCTAGACATTGTCTTCGTGGAAATCGGCCGCTTCCTCCGAAGTTGCAATGCGCGCCCGTCCTTCGACGATCAATTTTGAAGCGATATGCCGCGGTACTTGCGTCCGTACGCCAAACTTTCCGCCTTCGGGCGTCTCTTGGCTGATCAGAACCACGAACGGACCCTCAATGTTGCTCTCGACTTCCCGAATCTTTTTGTAATAAGCTCTCAAGTCCATCGTTTCCTCCCCTCCTCCGGTCGCGGCGCGGTCAACAGCAGTCCGAGCCGCGAGCGTTAAGGAGTGGTTTAATAGCCCGACGCCCTGTATTGCATCAACTGCTAGCAGGTAACCTGAACGCCGAAATTGTTCCGCAGCACGGCCGCACCGTAAAGAACGTCCACCGTAAACTGCTGCGCGAGGGTATTTGGCTGGTAGCTCATGGTGACCCGCATGCCGAAGCTTCCCAGTTCCGCATACTCCGCGATGGCGCCCGTGCCCGGCAGCGGCTGTGGCAAACGGCGAACCACAAGCCCGATCCCATTCTTCGCGAACGCGAGATTGTGCGTGGCCATCGGCGCGCTTCCGGTCTTCGCAACGAATTGCGAACGGAACACGAAGAAATCTTTTATCTTCCCGATCGTTCCGTCCACCAACGTCCGTAAGCCTGCATCGCCCGCGGTCTGATATTCGCTGAATCGCGGAATCTGCCGCAACTGCGAGTAAGTCGCCGAATCCACCACCAAATACTTCGGCTCGCTCGTCGGAAGCTTTGCTTCAAACAAAGCCGTTTCAGCCGCGTCGATTATCGCCTCGTTGATTGCCGTGCCAGCCGTGCCGACCGGCGCGTTCGCCGAAAACCCCGCGTAAAGCGCAAGTAAGTCGCTCTCGATCCTTTCGGCGATCGCAATCACCGCCGGTTGCATGTAGACCTTCAGAAGGTCCGGCACCGCCAGCACCTTCGTAATGTCCGGAATTTGAAACGTCGCCTCGGCATGCGTGTTAAGAACGATCTGCGCATTTCCAAGGTTGGGGTTTTGCGTCTGAACCGTGCCGCCCTCGGCGATATTGTTGGCCACCAGCGTGGGAGGAATCGGAATATTCACGGTGTCGCCGGCCTGGGCCAGTGTAGGCTCATAATCCCGGTTCACCAAATTCCCCATGACAAGGTTTCCAACTAAGGCGGGTAGCGCATCGGCCGCCACAAGTTTCACGATCGCGTTTGCGACGTTTGCTGACGTTATTGCTGGCATCTGTCTCCTTCTGACCTCTTCACACGCCCCTCAAATTCTGAGAGGCAACTCGTATAATCTCTTGGCGCACTCGGTCCAGATCTTCTTTACTCATCGCTGGGCTAATCTTGTCCAGATCGATCGAACCGGTCGCATGGGGTGCTTTCTGCGTGGTTGTAATCCCCGAGCCGCCGGAGATTCGCGCCGGAAGAAATTCCGGGTTGTCGCTCACGAAGTTCGCCAGGTATTCCTTGGCGTTTACCTCGCCTTGATCGTTGCGGACGACAAGCCTTCCGTCTTCCGCCCGGTAAATTCCATCCTGCACTGCTTTAAAGGCTAAGTCGACCTTGGCAACTCCTAGCCGTTGCAATTCGGCGCGAATTGTCGAGTTACGATCCGCCTCCTCCGCAAGCTGCCGGTTTCGCTTATTCTCTTCAACTACTTCGTTCAGCCTCTTCTCGAGTTGCTCCCTTCGCCGCCTCTCCTCCTGCAGTTCCGCCTTGTATGCCGGCTCCCGCTTTGCCACATCGTGCCGTACATACTCCTGAATCGCCTGCTGCACGATGGCTTGAACGTCCACGCCCTCTTGATTCTCTGCTTTGTCGCCCATTGGCTCTCCCATCCCTCGCAATGCACCCCACATCGCTACGAAGGAATTTGCTGATCGAACGAAGCGTCGATCTCCGCGGCAATTCGATTCTTGATCTCCTGCCGCGAATCGCAGAAATATTTCAGCGCTATGCTCTTGAATAACTGCCGCTTCAAGGTTTGCGATTGAATCCCCAAATCGAGCAGCCCCTTGGCATCGCTCAGTTCCGCGCTGAAATCCCCGATATCGAATTCATCCAGGCCCGACACATCGACGGTCAGGTTGTCCTGCCTGGCAACCGCGATCGCCTCGAGCGTAACCCTAATCGTGTCCTTGACCGTATCGCCGTAAGAACGCAAGATTTCCTGTGTCGCGCCGAAATCCCGCTGCTTGCTCAGTCCGGATTGCAGCACGTGGCCCGCGGATCCGCCAGCCTGACTAATTAAGTAACAGACCCGGTAGATCTCTTCCTTCAATCTCACAAGATTGTCGGAAGCAATCTGGTACGTATGGCCTTCCGGCTCAGCCCAGGCAAACCGGTCTTCTGGCGCGAGTTGAATATAGTAAGATTCCCCCACAATCTGGTTCCATTCGCGCTCCGAATAGATGACGGGGGTGGCAAACAGGCCCATAGTAAGCGCCCAGGAAAGCGCATTTGACTTGTTGAAGTGTTCCAGCTGCAAGAGAGCGCCTTTGTTCATCAACCATAGGTTATCGCTTACATGTATTTCGAACACCGGGACTCGGTTCTGCAATGCAAACCCGTGTTGGCCTTCGGCCGTCAGCTCTATACCGGCAGCTTGCCCGCTGGTTCGCGTAGCCTGCGTATAGATCTCGAAATTCTGCTTGTCGTAATAGATCCAGCGGGTCTCGCGATTCCAACTGTCGTCCTGGACGCTTTCCTGTCTCAGGCACGATGTGCGGATGACAACCCATTCCAACTGACCCGATGTGTCGTAGCTCCAATTAATGACATCTTCCGGCGAGTAGTCTACTAAATAGGCGCGCGACCGGCCCGAAGCATCCTCGTCAGCGCGATTTACAATTGCATTGGCGACTCTCGGAAAATCCACAACTAGGTACGATTTCCCGTAAACTAGCGTCTGCGACATCTGCGCCTTGAAAAATTGCGTCAGCGTCGTCCCCTTCAGATCGCAATTCTGGATGAGCAGATCGTAGAAGGTGCCCGTAACGTCCGTTAACCCGTCGAAATGGATTACCGGCTCCCGCCTGGTTAGCGTCGCCGTGAACCAGTCGATAATCGATCCGATGTAATTTTCATAAAAAACGCGGTTTAGACGTTCGAAATAGACGTCGCCGGGCTCTTTGCTTCTCCGTACCAGATACTCTGACGCGTTTGTACGAAACTGCTCGCCGCCCGCGTATAAGTCCCGATAGCGCTTCCAAACCGCCTTGTTCGCGACGTATTCGGGATGTTCCCGATCGATATGGTGTAGTCCCAAGTGGTTCTCTCTCATCTTGAAAACAGCGGCTTGTCTCGATATCCAATCTGCTGCATGGGCCGGCATTCCTCCCACAACAGATATCCCAGGGCGTCCGACAGGTGCGTCCGCTGGCGGTCCTTCTCTTTGTCGATCTGCGTCGTGTCCGCCTTGTAGGAAACCTGCTCGAGATCCTTTATGAGCTCCGTGCACGTCCGGTCGATCAACATGTCGATCTCACCCTCGCTCGTCCTTAGCTTGCTGTTCGTTAAGTTAACCCGGTCTCGAATCTGCGGATTGGCTTTCGGTACTTTGTAAGTCATTTGCATCCGCTTGTGCTGATGAAAGAACTCCCGAACCATCTGGTAGTCCGAAAATCCCGTGGTGTGCATGGTATTTCCCGATGCGTCGCCGTAAATCACTACCTTTCCCTCGTGTCCTCCGAAACGTCGGAAGAACTCCTCGCACGCCTGTTGCGTGGTCGCGCGCCGGATCACGATTTCGCCCAGTACCGAAACCTTGTGCCGTTTTACCTGCGCCACCACCGAGCTCATCGGATCCACGTTGAAGTCGAGAGCCCATAGCAGCGGAAGCCCTGGGTCGCGTTCCAAATTCGCGACGTGTTCTTCTCTTCGAAACGGTTGATACACCATTCCGCCCTGTACGTTCAGGTAACAGCCCAAAACCTCTTGGCTGAAAAAGTTGGCGTCGTAGCTGCTCCTCAGGCGATCGTAGAAATCCGGAATCTGCTCCAGCAAATGACGGTTCTCATACGGCTGAGCTATAATCGCCGCGTAGCCTTCCACCGGCTCCGAGACAAACTTGCGATATACCCAGTCGTATCCTTTTGGCGTCCACACCGCGAATCCACACAGTCGTTTTGCTTTCGGATCGCGGAGGCGCCCTTCCAGCCGCAACCACGCCGCTTCCTGCGTATAAGTGAGCTCGTCGAGCCCGAACCACGCTAAATTCGTGCCTCGCAAGCGCTCGAACTCGTCCACGGCTCGAAACAAGATCTTCGATCCCGAGTCGCGCATCGAAAGAATGTTATCTGCCTTGCTATACTCGAACGGAATTCGGTTCCCTTCCAGGATCTCGAAGAGCGCTGACTGCGTGGCGTCCCGTAACATCGGAAACGTCGGCGCTCCCAACAACCCCGTCCGCCCTGGGTTTACGTAGCTAAGCTTGATGGCTTCCTGGCATAACGCTTGACTTTTCCCCGAGCCGATCGGTCCGGAAAATCCCTTGAATCGCGATGTCGATGCGTGAAAACGCTTTTGAGACGTTAATGGATCGTACTTTATTTGTCGGGAACACAATCCTTGTCGATTGACTCTACCCATGTAACTGTCACCTGCCGCGGTTGATCGCCGTAGAAGTCTTTCTGAAGTTGCAGCAAGCGGATGAAATCGCCGATGCTCGCCTTCACTTCGTCCGACGCCAGTTTTTTCTCCATCTTTCGGATGGCCATCTCGATTAGTTTTGCTTTGTGGTCTTGCTCGTGCTCCGCGCTCTCCGGTGCTTCAATTACAGTCTTTTTTATCTTGCCCGGGGGTTTGGTGCCCGACTTGTTCACATTCCCGCTCCTGTGTTGAGAACAGCCTCCGCACAGCAACTCTTCTCAGCCACAAACTAACATCGGGATAGCTAACGGCGGAGAGTCGAAACTGGTAAGTCAAACAAAACGAATGGCAACAAACTGGAAAGTGGATTGTGACGGCATTCGTGGCGCACGCACTTCTGCGTGCCGTGTCCCACTCATGGGGCCACAATGGCGGGAAGCAAAGGCCCTATTTACCCGTCTTCCCCGCGTTGTCCATCACGCTCTTTGCCAGGTAGTTCACGACCTTGGATTCATTCCGCGCAATTTCGTAGTAAGCCGATTTCAGCAACTGATCCTTCCGGTTCAACAAAGTCTCGCGAATAGTCTGCTGCACGCGCGGGTCCGTCAATTCACGTTGCCCCGCCGGCTCCTTCGAAACCATCTTCAAAATCCGATACCCGTCCTGCGTGTGCAGGATTGGCGAAAGCTCCCCCGGTTGCAACGACATCACCAATTTCCGCAACTCCGGGTTAGTCTTCTCGAACGCCGATTCCCCCAGAAACCCAAGATCCCCTCCATTAGGCGCGGTGGTCGGATCCTCCGAATAATTCTGCGCGATCATTCCAAAATCCTCGCCCTGCTTTAACCGCGCGTCAATCATCTGAATCTTTTTCTTCGCCTGCTCGTCCGATTGCGCCTTATCGTTTTTCAAATTCCGGACATTCGGATCCAAGTTCGGAGTAACGACGATCTGCATCATGTGCAACTGCCGTTCGGCCAGGTTGAAGCTCTCGCGGTTCGCATTGTAAAAATTCGATACGTCCGCATCCGTGATGTTGATCTTCGACGTAATCTCCTTGTTAAATAGTTTCTGGACGCTCAAATCGCGCCGCAACTGTGTCTTCAGATCCTCAACGGTCATGTTCCGGTTCTTCAATTGCCTTTCGAATTCCTCTTTGGTGAACGGCGATTTCAATTCATTGAGCTTCGCCTCCACTTCCGCATCGGTCGCCATTAGCCCCATTTTTTCAGCGCGTTGCAGCATTATCTCGTTATCCGTCAGGCTTCGCAGCACCTCGAGCTTCTGCATGTTGGTCTGGTCGTCGCTCGATCCTTCCGCGTTTGGTACGAACTGCGAGTGGAACGTCTTGTCCACCTCTGCGTAGGTGATGGGCCGCGTGTTTACCGACGCAGCCGCATTTGCCGGCGGTGCACTCCTGCAGCCCGCCAAAACCGCGCCGCACAAGCACAGAAATATGGTTCCGGCTTTCTCAACTCTTGGACAATACATGCTCGATAGCACATATTATCGCGCGCGCGCTACTCTAATAAATCTGGGGGATTGAAACGTGAGAGTTGGCATGATCGGTACCGGCGCAATTTCGCATAAGCACGCGCAGGCCTACAAAAATATCGGCTACAAAATAACCGTTTGCACGGATATCGATCCTGAAACGGGCCGCCAATTCGCCGCCTCTTACGGAGCCGAATTCGTGCCCCACTATGAGGAGGTCTGCCGCCACGCGAACGTGGATTACGTCGATGTTTGCACCTTCCCCGATTTCCGCCTTCAGCCCCTTCGAATCTGTGCCGAATACGGAAAGCACATCCAGGTGCAAAAGCCCATCTCGACGAATCTTGAAACTGCTCGCGAGATGATAAAAGTCGCCCGCAATGCCAAAATTCAGTTAGGAGTCGTAAGCCAACACCGGTTCGACGATTCCAGCCGCTTCCTCGTGAAAGCCATCGCCGACGGCCGGCTTGGCAGCTTGCTCCAGTGCGATTGTTACGTGAAGTGGTACCGTTCCCCCGCCTATTACCGACGTCCAATCAAGGGAAGTTGGGCCACCGAAGGCGGCGGAGCCCTCATCAATCAAGCGATCCACCAACTCGACATCCTCCGCTGGATGGCCGGCCCCATCCACGAGCTTTTCGGCTACTGGCAACTAGGGGCGCTCCATAAAATTGAATCGGAGGACGTCGTAAACGCAGTCTTGCGTTTTCAATCCGGCGCCACCGGTGTCATCCAGGCCGCGACGGCCTTCTGGCCCGGTTACACGGAACGTACGGAATTCCACGGCACTAAAGGAAGTGCCATCATCTCGGGCGATAAGCTCACCACCTGGGACGTTCAGCACGATTCGGGCGAGCCCGCCCCGGTCTCGAAGGAAGTTGCCTCGGGAGCGTCCGACCCGATGGCCATCTCGCTCGAACCTTTCGAGCGCCAGTTTCTCGACTTTGGCGAGGCCATCAAAACCGGCCGCAAGCCCCTATGCTCGGGCGAAGACGGCTATGCCGCCCTGGAGATCGTCGACGCCGTCTACCGCTCCTGCCGTTCGGGCGAAAAGATCGTTCTACAGTCTTAAGGAAGCACCGGCAGCGGCGAGGGAGCCCGCGAAACCGTTCCCCGGAAAGCTTCTTCAACGGAAATGTTGTGATTGATTAACGTCTGCCCAGTTGCCCGCTCAATTTCCACCCGTGCCTTACTGTAATTGCTGAGCGCGGTCACTTCGGCCGACTGCGCCGCGGCTAGGTCCCGCTGCACCAAAATCACGTTGAAGATGGTCGAAGCCCCCAGCGCCAACTTCTTCTGCTCCGCATCGAGCGTCTGCTCCTGCAATACTCGCGCTTTCACCGACGATTGATAAACCGCACGCGCCTGCTGCAACCCGATAATCGCGTTTTGCACCTCCACGCGAACCTGGTTCTCCTCTTTCTGCAGCGCCAACTCACTCTGCCTCACCGTAATTTGGTCCAGCAGGTAGTCCGACTGCGCCGCCCGATTCCGAAGCGGAATATTCAACTGCAGTCCGGCCGAGTAGTCCGGGAAATTGCGGTTGAACAGTTGCGAAAACAAATTTCCATAACCTCCGAGAAAAAAAGTATTTACGCTGCGCGCCAGCACCGGCGTACCGCCCGTAATATCTCCCGGGTTTGTAATTACCGAAGATCCGGGAGGCACGGGAATCTGATTGATGGTGCCGATCAGCCCGTTGTTGGCCACAACCGCGAAGGCATCGAGAGTAGGCAGAAGTTGGCTCTTCGATCCCTTTAAATTGATCTTCGCGTTGGTGACGCTGATGCGGGATTGCGAGAGTTCCGGCCGCGAACGCAAAGCCATCGCCACCATATCCTGGTAAGGCTCGATCGGTTCCACATCCGGGATGCGAATTCGATCCGTCGGGATAATGTGCGCGTCGATCAGCGCGGGGCTTGCGACGCCCGTCTTGCTGAGATAGCTTTTTAGCGTCGTCTCCTGCTGCAACACCCGGGTCTGGGAAAGAATCAAATCCTGCTGCGAACTGGCCACCGCCGCTTCCGCCCGAACAATCTCGATCGGCGCCAAAGTCCCGATCTCCACCTGCTTTTTATTGTCTTCGTAAAGCTTTTGATTGTAGGCAAGCGATTGTTGCTTGGCCTTCACGTCGTCGTTGAAACTCACCAGGTCCCAATAGAGGTTCATCGCCGTAGTGACCGTGGTAATTACCTGCTCCTTGAATTGCAAATCCGCCGCTTCCCGTTGGTTCCTCGCGATTCGAATATTCCGGTTATTAACCGCGATGCCATAGCCCTGAAGCAGGTGCTGCGTCACGTTCAGCGTAAAGCTGCCGGTGCGCGACGGATTGAAATCGGCCCGATTACTGTTGGTCTGCTGTTTGAAATCCGCATACCCGAAGCTGAACGTCGTGCCCGTAAGAAAGCCCTGGTTATAAGTCAGGTTGCCGACGTCCGAACTCAGCACCAAGGCGCTCGTGCCCGTCACAAATTGGCTGCTCTGCGGCTGCGAGCTATGTCCGAACCGGAGCAGCCCCTGAATGGACGGGTCCAGATTCGGAATCAGCGAACCGGTTTGTTGCACCAAGGCTCCGCTCGTATTGCCGGCGCTGCTCGCTTGTGTAGCCGCGCTTTGGGTGACGCCCGTGCTTTGGCCGGGCTGCGCGCTGCTAGGGCCGGCCTGCACCTGCGGAGTGACTCCGCGAAGCGCGCCGCCCGCTTGCGCCCGCGTGATGTTCACGTCCGCGATCATCGCCCCATACCGCTGCGTCTCGACATCGATGTTATTCTCGAGCGACAGCGCAATCACGTCCTGCAGCGATAGGTAAATATTTCCCGCCCGCAAAAGCGATTCCAAACGGTTCGAATTCCCCAGATTGATCGGTGCAACCTCGCGCGGCCGGTAATCTCCCGTGAGCCGGGAGAATCGCCCCGAAGGCAGCGTAATCTGATCCATCGGAGGGCGGGTTTGCGGCAGCGGAGCGCCGGCCTTGTCGGCGGCGGCAATCGGAAACACGATTAACAAAATGCAGAGCAATGAAGCGAAAGGCTGGATTCGGCGCATGATTGATTCCTAAACTGATTCCTAAGCAAAGACCTACGCAGGCGAACAGCGATCCGTTCGCGCTTTTCAGGCATGGTTCTAGCTTCTCTCAATGGTATAGTAGGCTCTCGTGGCGTCGCAAGCCGATCCGGTTCTCGCCCTTTTTGAAGATGCCGGCGCATATCTCAAAGGGCATTTTCGCCTCACCAGCGGCCTCCACAGCGCCGAATATCTCCAATCGGCCCTGGTTCTGCGCCACCCCCGCCGCGCCGAAGAACTCGGACGCCGCCTCGCCTCCGATCTCAAGAATCTGACTTCCCCAAGGGAAATCGGTTTGGTCGTCGCTCCCGCCTTGGGCGGTTTGATAATCGGCCACGAAGTAGCCCGCGCGCTGAACACGCCGTTCCTATTTACCGAGCGCGACGCCTCCGGTCAAATGAGCCTCCGCCGCGGCTTCTCGGTCGCTCCCGGCGCCACCGCCGTTGTCGCGGAAGACGTAATAACAACCGGCGGAAGCACCCGCGAGGTAATCGAAATTCTGACGAATCTGGGCGGCTCTGTCCTCGCCGCGGGTTCCATCGTCGATCGGAGTGGCGGAACGGCCGCGCTCGGCCTACCCCGCGCCGCCTTGGTGACTTTGAATGTCATTTCCTACCCGCCCGAGATTTGCCCCATGTGCCGCGAGGGCATCCCCATCTCGAAGCCCGGCTCCCGCAACGCCGGTTAGCGATGCGAAACGCCCTCGCAACCTCCGGCCTCCTAACTGCCTTCGTACTTTTCCTCCTCATCCGTATCGGCCTATCCGTAACGGCGATCGATGGCGGAATCCAAGCGCTCGTAACCGTTATTCTCATCGTCCTCGGCGCCATTCTTTTCATCCGCAGCCTCATGCGCCCGTTCATTTGGCGCCTGCGCAATCGCCTCTACGTCACCTATGTCTTCATCGGTGTCGTCCCGATCGTCCTGATCCTGATCCTCGTCGCCCTCGGAACCTACATCGCTGCCGGGCAAGTCGCCGTGTCCCTGGTCGGTTCCGAACTGGATCGCCGCATCGCCGCGCTCCGCGGCCCCGCCGAATTCCTTAGCCAGACCGCTTCCCGGAATCGCGCCGACGTCGTTCGCGGCTTGGGACCCTTCCTCCGCGACCGGTTTCCAAATCTCGAAATCCTCATCCACGGCCGCGAAGATTTCCGCTATCCGCCGGACTCCCTCATGCCCGCGCCCCCGCCCGGCTGGAAAGACTACAGCGGTCTGGTTTTAAAAGATGGCCTTTATTACGGCTTCATGCACGTTTCAAGCGGCCCGTCCGAGGTCGTGATGCTCGCGCCCGTGACTCCCGGCCTCTTATCGAGTCTCATCCCGCATCTCGGCGATGTGGATTTGTCGAATGCCGCCGATGCTCCCACCGAACTCTCGCCCAGGCATCGCGGAAAGAATTTGCCGACCGCTTACAATTCCCTCGATCGGAAGGTCGCCTGGGGTAATCCCGTCACGGTCGCGTCTTGGGACGATCCCGGTAAGACGAAAACCGCCGTTCTCGTCGTTAGCACCCGTCCCTCGGCTTTGTTAAGCGCCATCTTTGGTTCGAATTTCCCCTTCGGGCAAACCGTCCTGTTCGCCTTTTTGGCCGTGGCAATACTTTTTCTGATCGTGGAGCTCGTCTCGCTAATCATCGGCATTTCTCTGACGCGCACCATTACCAGGGCCGTTCACAACCTCTATGTGGGAACCAAAAGAATCGCGTCGGGCGATTTCGGCCACCGTATTGAAGTCCGCGGCCGCGATCAACTGGCCGAACTCGGCGCCTCGTTCAACGGCATGACCGAGCATCTCGAACGCCTCATCGTCGTCGAAAAGGAAAAAGAGCGCCTGCAATCCGAGCTCGAGATCGCTAAAGAAGTCCAATTCCAACTCTTTCCGAAAGCGGTCCCGACGCTTCGCACGCTGGAACTCACGGGCATTTGCCAGCCCGCGCGCATGGTGTCGGGCGACTATTACGACTTCCTCTGCCTCCAGAACGACGTCGTCGCCCTTGCCATCGGCGATGTCGCCGGCAAAGGCATCTCCGCCGCGTTATTGATGGCCGCCATCCAATCCATCATGCGTACTCAACTTGCGGATGCCGCCCCCGCGAGCTTCTCTACTTCGCATATGGTTTCCCAATTGAACAAACAACTTTACGCCAACACCTCTCCCGAAAAGTACGCCACCTTCTGTTTCGGACTCTATGACGAAAACAGTCAAACCCTCACTTACACCAATGCCGGCCATTTGCAGCCGATCTTGTTGCGCAACGGCGAATCCATTCCCCTCGAAGTAACCGGAACCGTTGTCGGCTTGTTTCCGATGTCAATATACGAAGAGAAGACCGTCTCGCTGATCGGCGGCGATATGCTGGTCGCCTACACCGACGGCATCTCCGAACCCGAAAACGAATACGGCGAAGAGTTCGGAATCGAGCGTGTCGTGGAGCTGATTCTCAAGTACCGGAACGTGGATGGAAAAGAGATCGTTGCCCGCGTCATGGAAGCCGTGCGCAATTGGAACAAAGCCGCCGAACTGCCTGACGACATGACCATACTCTTGGCTCGCCGCACTTAAACGCGCTCACGCCTTCGGCTTCCCATCGCTCCACCAGTTCTCGATCGACATCCGGTATCGCGAATACAGATATGAAGTTAGCAACAGCAGCGCCCCGAGTGCCGCAAACGCCAACACCCGGTAGATCCTAACCAGCAGCCATACGTCGTATAAATACAGCTTCAGTACCACGATCCCAATCAAGCCCAGTCCGCCAATCCGATTCACGGCCGTGCGCGTCAACACGCCAATCGTAACCAGAACCACCGCGTAAACCGCCATCAATATTGAGATTGAAGCGCTTTGCACGCTCTGCAAGTTTTCGTGTGCCGCGGTCCTTTCCGCCCAAACCAGCACTTGCAGAATCAGGCCCCAAAGCATCACGATGTGGCCGGCCGCATAAGTGCCCAGCGACAAGCCTCCCCCCAGCCATCTCGACGAAAGCCATAAGCTGGCCGCCACTGTCGCAAAGGTTGGGAACCTCGGTGTCCCTCGCGCTTCCGCATCGAACAGCACAAGGCGAATCAAGATAAGTGCGAACACCGCAAGCGCGGCATACGCATATCTCCAAGCTCCCGCTTTTCGTCCAATCCACGCGATAGCCGCCGCCTCCAACGCCCACGCCATCGTGATTCGGAAACCGGCGAACTGGATCGGGATCGCAAGGGTCAAGAAGGCGGACGCCACTCCAGCCGCTAGCCATTTCGCGTCGTTCTCTCGCAGCACGTACGCCACCGCCAAGTGCGCCACCGCGAGCGCCGCAGCGATAGAACCCAGGTATTCGTGGTGTCCCGCTCGCAGCAGGCCGAACATCGGAACGAAATAGGAACCGGCGTTCAGCGGCAACAGCAAGTAATCCTCTCGCATAAAGGCGGTCTTGCGGACCGCCGCGCGCCATGGAATCCATGCCAGAAACAATAGGAATGCGCACGTGAGCGGCACAATGAGCGCCGGTAGCGGATGCGGCGGGGATTTCATCGTCCACACCCGGTACGAGAGCCAGAACGAAATCAACGAGACCAGAACCATTCGCGGCCATTTCCGCCTGTCGGCGATTCCCAATCCCGCCGCCGCGAGCGCCAACACCAGCACCGGATAGGGCCCAACGGTATCCATCCAGAAGACCGCAATCCCTGCATTCACCGCCAACTGCGAGGCGTACACGATCGAGCGAATCCGCGAGCTCGCGAACAGCCCGTGAAACCCGAGGACAAACGTAGTCGCCACCAATTGTTTCGAAGGATTGAAATCCCGGCTGGCCCAAGCGCCGAACAGGTACGTGGTTGCGATCAACGCCAGCCATTCGAGTCCGGGCCATTTGCGGATGCGCGCGATTGCCAGTGCCCCAAGATTCAAAAGCAACAAATAGCTGAAGAAAAACCACGGCCGGTCGCGTCCATCGGTTAGTAAGAGTGGCGTTGCGTAACCGCCGAATAGCCCCAATGCCGCGATTGCGGCCGCATCGTAGCGCCAAGCCAAAGCCCCCGCGAGAGCGGTCGTAAGCGCCATGACCGCGAATGCCGGCCCAAGGGACACCAGATGGTAAAACGCGTACGCCGCGTATGCCGAGAGGTACAAAATCGCAAGGCCAGTGCCGGAAATTCCTTGCGCGAATACTCCCTGGTTGCGTCTCCAAAGAATGTCCGCCGCGCCTAGCTCCGCGATCGCCGCCAGAATGCCCAGCAGCACCCGGCCGGTCTCGCCGATCCACCGGTTGTCAATCGCGTATTTGAAGAAAAACCCGACGCCCAGGACCAGCGTAACCGCCCCGATGCGATTGATCCACGTCAACCCCATCCGCGTTTCGAATTGGGGCCGCGCCGGACGCGACGGAGAAGAAGAAACCGGCGAAGGAGCGGAAACCGGCGGAGGAGCGGCAACCGCTGGTGCGGCCGCCGGTTGCGGAATCGCTATCGCCTGCTCAATCCGCCAAAGCCTCCGCGTCAGATCCGCCTGCTGCTCCTGTAGACGCGCGATCGCCCGAATCAACTCTTGCAACCGCTCATCGCCGGCGGAATCCATGGTGCCGAGATTAGCGGACCTCCGCCACCAGGTCTCCCGTTTGCCGCAGCAGATTGTATCTCGCCTTCTCGGCCGTGAACTGGGCATCGAAAAACGCGATCCACTTCTCGTCTTCCAGAAAACGCGCTTCTTCCACCTGCCTCAGCGACGCTCGCCCCTCCTGCATTTGCGCCAGCGTTATCGACAAACTGCCGCGCGCCAAATCCAGATCCGCCTTGGCCACCGACCGCGCCATCTCCGCCCGCTCGATATCCTGATAGTTCTTGTGAATATCGAGCGAAATCCGGTTCCGCAAAGCGTTCATCTCGATCCGCAGGTGCGCCGAGTCGCCCTCCGCCTGCCGCGTCAGCGCGTTCACCGCCGGCCCCGGCATCACCGGTAACTGGAATGAAAATCCAATCTGCCCGTTATTATGCTGAAATTTTTGGTAATATTCGTCGTAATGGTTGAATTTGGCGAAGAATCCGTACTGCGCGACAAGATCGACCCGCGGGTTCTTCGCCGCCTTATCCGAACGGATTTCGAGGCCCTTCGCGATCATGGCCGATTCGAGCCGTTTCAATTCCTTGTTGGACGCAAGCGCGGTCTCCACCGCCGCCTGTTCCGTTGCCGGCGTCTTCGGCGTCGCCCGATCCTCTCCCAGCGCCCGAACCCTATCTTCGGCCGTGTAGCCAAGAACCATCGCTAAAGACCTCTCGGCGAAATCCCGATCGGCAAGCAGCGATTCGGCCCGCTGTCTGGCCTTCATTACTTCGAGGTTTGCTCGATCGCTCTCGATCGGTAATTCCCGGCCTTCCTGCACCCGTCCGCGCACCGTTTCCAAAACCTTGGCGAGGCTGTCCACCTGCTTCGAAGCCATCGCGCCGAGCCGTGCCGAGCGGTCGGCGTCAAGATATAGCGACGCCGTTCGGTACGCGACTTCTTCGCGTTTCGAAGATGTCGCAAACCCCGCGCCGCGCGCGTTTTCCCGCGCCTGCGCCACCAAATAACTCTGCTGTCTGTTGTAGACGAACTGCGAGGCGCGAGCTTGAACTACCGACGGGCCCGCGCCTTCGCTGCTGAACGGGAAACCGTTGTTATACGCGAGGCCGCTGCCAATACCGATGCGCGGCGAAAACGGATCCTTCGTAATCCGAACCGCCTGAACTGCTTTCTGCTCGTCGAGCCGCGCCAGCGCGATGTCCGGACTGTCGTTTAAAGCCCGATCCACGACCTGCCGCAATGTGAGCGTGTACACTTCGGCGTGCAAAGCGAAAGCAAGTAACCAAATGCCGTAAAACCTCTTCATATAGAGATTATTGTAGGATTACTTCGCCCGTTGCGCTTTCTGGTTGTGTCTGCTGAGAGTACCCATTTTCTCGTAAGCATCCCTAAGCCACGCCGGTTCCTCGGGTTCGCCCTTGTTCGGCATTCCCTGAGTTATCGACCATCGGTGAATCCAGGAGAATCCGCCCGGCCCCGCATAGCCGTTCGGAAGCTTATATGCATCGTCTTTCAATGCCCAATCGAGCGTCACGAATCGGTACCCGCGCCGCTCGAACATGTCCAGTAACCTCGGCAGCGCTTCCGCGTTCAGGTCGTTCGCATGGATCAGCAGAACTTGCGGAAATTCGCGGCCAACCACCTCGATGGATCTCCTTTCGAAGAACGCAACCACCGATTCCATGTACGGGATGTAGGCGCTCCTCGCACGATCCTGGAGCGCCTGGTCGCCATCCTCGGCGGCTTGATGAACGACGTAGGCGAACATCCAATCCGAATTGTCGAAGGTGACTGGCGCTTGCCGGTATCCGTGCGCGGCCAGGAAGGTTTCAAGTCGTTCCGCGGTCGCGCGATCCGGCCCCGTTTGCAGCATCGGCGAACGGAAATACCGAAGCGTGCGACCGGCAATCGCATCTTTGAGAATGGGTTCCGCTCGCAAAATATCCCGCTCGTATTTCTCGATGGGAATGGAGTTCAGGCCTTGATGCGAATACGTATGATTGCCGATTTCCGCGCCCGCCGCAATCCAGGAACGCAAAATTGTTCGGCGTTCCAAATAGCTCAGACTCGCGCAACTGCCCGCTATGGCGAACGCCGTAACGGGAACGTGTCGCGCGCGGATCGGAGCGAGCAGGCGATCCGTGGATGCGCGCAGCCGTTTGAACTCGCACGCCCCTTTGCCCGATTGTGCAAACGGGAGGTCGTCGATCGTGATCGCTACCTCCCGTCGGCTTATCGGCGCGGAGGCGAGCAACAGTGGAACGACAATTAATCCAAGCGTTCCGATCATAAACCGTTCACACTGCGACATAGGACGAGTTTACGGCTTGCAATCTGAAAAGATAGGATCAGTGCGAAAACTGCGGCTCGGGCCAAAACGATGGAACTGGACGGGCTTTCAGAACCGCGAAGATCAGCTCTCGATCGTGCTCAGCATCGTGATCGGAGTAGTCACCGGCCTGACGGTGGTCGCTTTCATCCTGCTCACCGGCCGCCTGGCCGCTCGTCTTTACCCGCCCAGCGGTGCTGCGTGGCGCCGCGTGTTCATCCCCACCGCCGGCGCCCTCCTGACCGGATTCTTGCTGTCCCGTTATTTCCCCAACGCGCGCGGAAGCGGGATCCCCCAGACCAAGTTCGCGATGTTCATCCAGGATGGATACATCTCGCTACGGACCGTGCTGGGCAAATTCTTCTGTTGTTCCATTTCGCTCGCGAGCGGCATTGCGCTGGGACGCGAAGGCCCGTCCGTCCAGATCGGCGCGGGCATCGCTTCCGTGCTCGGCAGGCGCTTCGGCTTAAGCGCCGCGAACGTAAAGTCGTTGGTCCCGGTCGGCTGCTCGGCGGCCCTGGCGGCCGCGTTTAATACGCCCATCGCGGCCGTTTTGTTTTCGCTCGAAGAGGTGTTAGGCAATCTGCATGCGCCGGTGCTCGGGTCCGTCGTCATTGCGTCCGCTACGTCCTGGATCGTGCTGCATCTCATCCTCGGCGACGAGCCGCTGTTCCACGTCCCCGCGTATCAGCTCGTCAATCCGCTCGAGTTCGGTATTTACGCCATTCTCGGCGTCGTGGGCGGGCTTGGCTCCGTTTGCTTTGTGAAACTGCTCCTGAAATTGCGGGTCTGGTTCAAACGGCTTCCAAAATCGACGCTGTGGCTGCAACCCGCCGTGGGCGGCCTTGTCGTGGGGCTGTTCGGATGGTTCCGTCCGGAAGTGCTCGGCGTGGGATACGACTACGTGGAGCGCGTGCTCGGCGGCGATTTCCCGCTCAAGACCGTCGCCGTGTTGGCCGTCCTGAAAATCGTCGCCACCTGTTTTTGTTACTCCTCGGGCAATGCGGGCGGAATCTTCGGCCCCAGCCTGTTTATCGGCGCCATGATCGGAGGCACGGTGGGCAGCGTCGCGCATTCTTTGTTTCCAGAGGTAACTGCAAACCCCGGCGCGTATGCGCTGATCGGAATGGGAACCGCCTTCGCGGGGATCGTGCGAACGCCGCTCACCTCGGTGATCATGATCTTCGAAATGACGCGCGATTATTCGATCATCGTGCCGCTGATGATCTCCAATCTGATCAGTTTCTTCATCTCGCAGCAGCTTCAACGCGAGCCGATATACGAAGCGCTGGCGCTTCAGGAGGGCGTTTTTCTTCCTACCGGCGAATCGCGCGAGGAGTTCGCCGGCATCCGCGTCGCCGACGTGATGCATGCCGGAATCGAGATGCTTTCGCCGAATGCGGACCTCAACGCCGCAAAGGCTCGCTTGAAGCGGGAGAATCGCAGCTCTTGGCCGGTGGGCGAACGGAAGCGCGTCGAAGGGATGGTCAGCACGCAGCGGATCGAGACGGCGGAACCCGTTCCGGCGACCGTGGGGGAACTCGTCGCAGACAATGCGAGTTACCCTTTCGTTCATCTGGACCACCCCTTGAGTCTCGCTCTGGAGCGCATGGGTTCGGCCGGCGTGGACGTCGTTCCCGTCGTGAGCCGCGCCGATATTCACGAAATCCAGGGAGTTGTGAGCCTGGCCGATATCCTCGCAAAATATGGCGTCGCGAACGGAAATGAGTAGGCCGCCGCGCTCGAAACTATTCCTCGCTGCGGTCGTCGCCTCCGTCATCGCCGGCTTGGCCGCGGCCGATCGTATTCTCGAAAAAACTCAGCGAAACGAGTTGGAGAATGAGGCGGGCCGTTTATATGCCGACGGGTCGCGCGCCCTCGGGCAAGGCAACGCGGATCAGGCGGTCGAGATGCTTCGAAGGGCGCATATGCTGGCGCGCTCGAATCGCGACTACGAACTCGAATTGATCGATGCGCTCCTGTTCGGGGGGCGGATTAGCGACGCCGAGCCTCTGATCGACGACGTTCTCGAACGCGACCCGAACAACGGCCGCGCGAACCTGATCGCGGCGCGCCTGAGGTTGAAGAAAGGAAGAACCGCGGAAGCGGATTCGGATTATCACCGCGCGATCTACGGCGAATGGCCCCGCGATGCCGCCGCGAATCGCACTGCCGCCCGCCTGGAGCTTATCGACGTCTTGGCGGCGAATGGAAACAAGAAGGAACTGCTGGCCGAACTGCTTCCCCTGGAAGAGGAAGCCGGGGCAAATCTCGCGATCGAGAATCGATTGGCGAAGCTATATCTCACGGCGGGATCGCCGGCGCGCGCGGTAGACGTGTACCGCCGCCTGATCCATCAAACCCCAGGCGATGCCGGGGCGTATACGGGCTTGGGAGAAGTCGAACTCGTGCAGGGGCGTTATCGCGATGCGCAGGCCGCATTTCTGGCGGCTTTCCGGCGTAAGCCCAATGACGTATCGATCCGGCATCGCATGGAGCTGGCGAGCACGTTGACGGCGTTAGACCCAACCGCGCGAAAGCTGCCTTCGTTGGAAAAATATCGGCGCAGCTTGCGGATTTTGGATTTGACGATCGCAAATTTCGAAGGATGTGCGGCGGTGGCAATGCCGGACGCAACCAAAGCCCCGGAGCACGTTACTAACGAGATGGCGGAGGAGAAACTGGCGCTCGCGGAAAAGCTCTGGCGCGAACGGCCGGCGGGATGCGCGGCAGCCCCGGAATCGTTGCGGCTGATTCTGGAGAAGCTCGGGCAGGAACCGGCTCGCTAGAATTGTCTTTGGCCCCGCTTTACATCCGCGTGAACGAACGCGACAACGTGGCGATCGTCGTGGCGCCGGAAGGCTTGACGGCGCGGGAGCGAATTCCGCAATCGCACAAAGTTGCCTTACACGACCTGGAGAAAGGCGAACCGGTCTGGCGGTATGGGCATATCATTGGGAGCGCGAACCGCGCGATTCCGGCCGGCTCCTGGGTGCGGGAAGAAATGCTCGATATGCCCGCGCCTCCGCCGCTTGATGGGCTTGCGCTCGCCACCGCGATTCCCGCTCCGCTTCCTCCGCTCGAAGGCTACGAATTCGATGGTTTTCGGAACGCCGACGGCAGCGTCGGCACAAGCAATATCCTGGGCATCGCAACCACCGTCCAGTGCGTCGCGCCGACCGTCGATTACGCCGTCCGCCGCATCAAGCTTGAGATCCTGCCACGCTTCGCGAACGTCGACGACGTGGTCGCGATCACGCATTCCTACGGTTGCGGCGTCGCCATCGATGCGCCGGGCGCGGCGATTCCGATCCGCACCTTAAAGCACATCAGCCTGCACCCGAATTTCGCGGGCCAACCGCTGGTCGTGAGCCTCGGGTGCGAGAAATTGCAACCCGCGCGGTTGTTCAGTAACGATTTTCCCGTAATCGGCGAGGGCGGTATTATCCGCTTGCAGGATCAACTTGGATTCGCGGAGACCGTCGCGGCGATTATGCGGGCCGCGGAGAAGCGGCTCGCCGAACTGGGTCGGCGAAGGCGGCAGACCTGCCCGGCTTCCGATCTCGTCGTCGGTTTGCAATGCGGCGGAAGCGATGCGTTCTCCGGCGTGACATGCAATCCGGCGGTGGGATACGCGGCGGATTTGCTGGTGCGCGCCGGAGCCACCGTGATGTTCTCCGAAGTGACGGAAGTGCGCGATGCCGTCCATCTCCTGACCCCGCGCGCCGCAACCCCGCAAATCGCCCGCGACCTCATTCGTGAAATGCGCTGGTACGACGAATACTTGGCCCGCGGCGAAGCCGACCGGAGTGCCAACACGACACCCGGCAATAAGCGCGGCGGCCTGTCGAATATAGTCGAGAAAGCGTTGGGAAGTGTTGCCAAGGCGGGGAGCACCGCTCTGATGGCGGTCGCGAGTCATGGCGAAAAGGTCACGGCGAAAGGTCTTGTCTTCGCCGCCACGCCGGCGAGCGATTTCATCTGCGGCACGCAGCAGCTTGCCTCCATGAATATGCACGTTTTCACGACTGGCGAAGGCAGCCCTTATGGCCTCGCGCTGGTCCCGGTAGTGAAGGTTTCGTCGCGAACGGCGCTTGCGGAGAAGTGGCACGACCTGATCGATATCGATGCGGGGCGCATTGCCACCGGGCACGCAACCATCGAAGAGATGGGCTGGGAGATTTTGCGCTTCATGCTCGATGTCGCGAGCGGACGGAAGAAAACCTGGTCGCAGCACTGGGGTTTGGGAAATACGCTCTCGCCGTTCAATCCCGGCCCGGTGACCTGATTCGGGAAGCCGGCGGGAACTTGAGCGTCCCAAAACTTAGTACCATCAACCGGTATGAAACTCTTACCTGTTTTCGCAATCGCTTCGGCGCTTGTGGCGCAAACAACGCCATCGCCTTGGACGGTGCAGTTCGGCAATCACTACGCCGTGCAACCGAACATCACCTATGTCACCGCTAATAACTATGAAGCCAAGCTCGACCTCTATGAGCGTCGTGACCTTCCCGACGCCCAACCAACTGTGGTCTACATCCACGGCGGCGGATGGGTCGGCGGCTCGAAGGAAGGCGGACTATCCGCCGCAATGCCGTGGTTCGAAATGGGCTGGAATGTCGTCAATGTCGAGTACCGGCTCGGGCGTGTTTCGCTGGCCCCCGCCGCGGTCGAGGATTGCCTCTGCGCGCTTCGCTGGGTTGCAGCCCACGCGAAAGAGCATCATATGGATCCGAACCGCATCGTCGTGACGGGCGATTCGGCGGGTGGGCACCTCTCGCTCACCACCGGCATGATCCCGGAGAGCGCCGGATTGGATCGCGAATGCCCCGGAGTCCCGCTGCCAAAGGTCGCGGCAATCGTGGATTTCTACGGGATCACCGACGTGGGCGATCTTCTCGATGGTCCCAACCGCAAATCGTACGCGGTCGCATGGATGGGCAGCTTGCCGGATCGCAACGAAATTGCCAAGCGAGTCTCGCCTCTCACCTATGTCAGGCCGGGTCTGCCGCCGATTCTCATGATCCACGGAGATGACGATCCTACCGTGCCCTACAATCACAGCGTCCGACTGCACGAAGCCTTGGACAAGGCCGGTGTTCCGAATCGCCTATTTACCGTCCCGGGCGGTCACCACGGCCACTTTCCGGACGACCAGTACGTTCTAGTGTACGCGGCTATTCACGATTTTCTGTCTAAACAGGGCTTGCAGAAGGCCGGGTCGCGCTAAGGCTCAACGCCTTTGCGAATGGCCCGGACATTGCAAGGAAATTGCGGTACCCTGGTGCCTGGCACTTGGAACACACAAGGAGAAAATCGTAATGGCAACTCAAGATCAACAATTCGAAGCCCTGAAACAGAAGTATCAGTCCGTGATGACGGTCATCCAGCAGCAGAATGTATCGCTGCAGCATGTCAACATGGAAGGAAACAAGCTTTTTATCCAGGGCACCGCGCCATCCGAAGCCGCGAAAAACAAGGTTTGGGATGCGATTAAGGCAGTGGACCCGAGCTACAGCGATTTAACTTGCGACATCACCGCGCAGGCCGGCGGCGGGTCGTCGGGCACCCAGGCTCAAGGTGCGGGAGCTTCGGTTGGCGGAGGCCCGGGCAGTCAAACCTACACCGTCAAGCCGGGTGACAGTCTCTCCAAGATCGCGCAGCAGTTTTACGGCAGCGCCAGCGACTACATGCGCATTTTTAACGCCAACCGCGACAAGCTGCAAGATCCCGATAAAGTCCGGGTGGGCGACCAACTCACTATTCCATCCCAGGACGTCTAGAGGCGATTATGAGCTGGATGGATCAACTCGGCAGCATCGTAAATCAATACACGGGTGGGGGTGCGGGTTCGGGCAACGTGGAGCAGGATTTCAGCAAGGTCGCGCAAAGCGCCCCGCCAAACGTCCTTGCCAGCGGCATTTCCGATGCGTTTCGTTCGGACCAGACGCCTGCATTCGGCCAGATGGTGTCACAAATGTACAGCCAGTCGAACGGGCAGCAGCAGGCGGGAGTCTTAAACCATCTGCTTTCGTCCCTTGGCCCCGGCATGCTTTCCAGTTTGGCGGCGACTGGCGCGATGTCCGCGCTTCCAGGCGCGCTTTCAGGAATGTTAAGCGGCGGCCATGCGCAAGTCACCCCGGAACAGGCCCAGCAGATCCCGCCGGAAGTGGTGCAACAAATTGCGGCTCACGCGGAAAAGAACAACCCTTCGGTTGTAGATCAGGTGAGCGGCTTTTACTCGCAGCATCCCGATCTGGTGAAGGGCCTCGGCATCACGGCTCTCACGATCGCAATGGGCCGCATGGCGCGGCATTCGTAAGAATCCGCGTCTTTCCCCGAGTGGGTGCTCGATAAGAAGTGCACCCATTCGGGACCTAAGCTAAGTCCTCGCAAATGGCCGAAATCACGCCGCGGACCCCCAAACGGGATTTGTTGGTTTCAAAAGCATGGCTTCAGGCCGTCGCTATTGTCGTTCTGTTTGGCTTCTTCATTTTGGGATTTCTGGCATACCGGACGTATACCGGCGCGGCGCCGATCCCCGCACGGGTGATCGATCCGGCCGGAAAAGTCCTGTTTACACACGACGATATTCTTGGCGGCCAGCAAGTATTTCTTCGCAATGGGTTGATGGAATATGGTTCTATTTTCGGCCACGGAGCATATCTCGGTCCGGATTTCACGGCCGACTATCTACGCCGCGCGGCAACCGGCGTTCTGGATTCATACGGCGGTCCCCAATCGGATCGGGCAAGAGGCCGGACGATTCAGGAATTTAAGTCAAACCGCTACGATCCTGCCACGGATACGCTTGCCTTCTCAGCCGCGCAATCGGTAGCCTTCGGGCAACTCGACGATTATTACAGGGCGTTCTTTTCCGAGCCGACCACCCGCCATGGACTCCGGCCAAACGCCATCTCCGATCCGCGGGACACGCACCAGTTGACCGCCTTTTTTTGCTGGTCGGCATGGACCGCCGCCGCCCTGCGTCCCGGACACGATTATTCTTACACCAACAATTGGCCTCCGGAACCGTTGGTTGCGAATACCGTTACGGCGGATACAGTCGTCTGGAGCGTTCTTTCCTTGGTTGCGCTGTTGGGAGGGATCGGCCTGTTGTTCGCGGCCTTTGGACGATGGAACGTCCTGGGGTGGCACGGGCGGGAGCGCAACACCCTCACTTTCCGTCCTCCGGGAGAGGTGGCGCTCACGCCCGCGCAACGGGTGACCGCATGGTTCTTTTTCGTGATGGTTCTCCTGTTCCTGATTCAGTCGCTTGTCGGGGGTGCCTCGCAACATTATCGAGCGGACCTCCAGAACTTTTTCGGCCTCGATCTGGCACGCATTTTGCCGTTCAATCTCGCGCGCACCTGGCATGTGCAGTTAGCCATTTTCTGGGTAACGACCTCGTATCTGGCGGCGGGCATTTTCCTGACACCCATGCTGAGCGGCCGCGAGCCGAAGGTGCAGAAATGGCTGGCTATCGGCCTGCTCGCGGCGCTGGCAATTGTCGTATTTGGAAGCTTGGCGGGCGAGTTCGCCGGCATTCACGGCTGGTTCAAGACCGGATGGAGTTGGTTCGGCAATCAAGGATTCGAGTACCTCGACCTGGGCCGGTTTTGGCAAATTCTGCTCACCATCGGCCTTAGCTTTTGGGTGGCGATGCTGTATCTGGGTTTGCGCGGGCGGCTTCGCACCGAACACAAGGGCAACATGCCCTGGCTCTTCTTTTTTTCCGCGCTCTCTCTTCCGGCCTTCTATGCCGTCGGGCTGCTTGCCAGGCCGGAAACGCATTTCACCACGACGGACTTTTGGCGTTTCTGGGTCGTGCATCTTTGGGTCGAAGATTTCCTGGAACTGTTTACCACGATCATGGTGGCGTGCATTTTTGTGCTGCTCGGAGTCGTCGCCGAACGCGTCGCCCTTACGGTTATTTATCTGGACATCCTGCTGTACTCATTGGGCGGTGTTGTGGGAACCATGCATCACCTGTACTTCTCCGGGACACCCGCTGAGCACATGGCGCTCGGGGCGTTTTTCTCTGCCGGCGAGGTCATTCCTTTAACGTTCCTGACCGTTGAGGCATGGAGCTTTTTGCAATTGGGAGCGCGGCAGGAGTCGAAATCCCGGACTACTTTCCCGCACTACTGGGCGGTGATGTTCCTTGTCGCCGTCGGGTTTTGGAATTTCCTGGGTGCGGGGGTGTTCGGGTTCCTTGTCAATCTGCCGGTCGTTTCCTATTACGAGATTGGAACGGCATTGACGGCGAATCATGCGCACGCGGCCATGATGGGCGTCTATGGCATGCTGGCGGTGGGGCTGGCGTTGTTCTGCATACGATATTTGATTCCTGAAGCCCGTTGGTCCGACCGCGCCGCCAGTGTCAGTTTCTGGTCGTTGAATGCGGGGCTGGCATGGATGGTTTTCGCTACCCTGTTCCCGCTGGGAATTCTACAGCTCTACGAATCCGTCCATCGCGGATATTTTGAAGCCCGCACCCTGCAGTTCCTGGGCAATCCAGTGAACGCGTTCATCGAGTGGATGCGCTTCCCCGGTGACGTGGTCTTTATCGTCGGCGGTATTTTGCCGTTGCTGTATCTGACTTGGCTTGGAATCCGATACACCGTCTCCGTTACGACGCTCGAAGAGCCGGAGGCGATCCTTTTTGCGGAAATCACCGAACCCGTTGAAGGCCTGAAGTGAATAATCTGGAACCGCTGCTGGCGGGCGGCTATTCCATTCTGATAATTCTCATTGCCATGTTGCTCGAATGCCTGGCGCGGCATTCGCATAACCGCTCCGAACGGTACGACACCGGGGGATTTCGATTCGATGCCGGTCGCGACGCCTGGGAATGTCCGCAAGGCACCAGGCTGGAACGCAGTGAAATCGATAATGAGTTGCGCGTGATCCACTACCGAGCGCCCGCCCAAGCGTGCAACAGTTGTTCACTTAAGGAACGCTGCACCAATTCAAACCGGGGGCGAACGATTTCGATTTCACTCGATCCGTGGGTGAGATCTGCCGTGGGACGCTTCCAGCGCGGAATCTCCCTGGTACTTTTGGTTCTTGCCGCCCTCATTGTGACTATTGAACTGGCACGCGAACTATCGCGGCACGGTTATGGCACGGAATGCTGGGCTTTGGGCGGCATTCTGGCGCTGATCGGCTTAGCCGGCCTGAACCTCGCATCATCTAGCCGTGCCGGATCACTAGAACATCCCCATCCTTGACGATGTAGTCTTTACCTTCAAGCCGCAGCAATCCTTTTTCGCGAACGCCCGGATACCCGCCGAGGTCCACCAGATTTTTCCAGTTCACCACTTCGGCGCGGATGAACTTCTTTTCGAAATCCGAGTGGATCGCGCCTGCCGCTTTTGCCGCCGTGCTTTCAAGCGGCACCGTCCAGGCCCGCACTTCCGTATCCCCGGCCGTCAGAAAAGACATCAAGCCGAGCAACCGATAGGTCGCGGCGATCAATCGCTCCAGCCCCGATTCTTTCAAACCATAGCTGGATAAGTATTCGCGCGCGTCTTCCGGCGGAAGCTGTGCCAATTCGGCCTCGATCTTTCCGCAGATGGCCGTAACTTCGGTTTGCGGACGCCCCGCCAGGGCGCCGGTACGGTATTTTTCTTCCACTTCGTGCAGTCGCGCGGCGTCGTTTTCGCCCAAGTTCAGCACATAGAGCATCGGCTTTTGCGAAAGGAACTGGAAGCCGCGAATGCGCTTGTCATCCTCCGGGTCGAGCTGCATATTTCGCAGCGGCTTGTTCTCCTCAAGCAGCGCCTTGCACTTTTCGAGCAGCTCGAACTCGCGATCGTTTTCCGGATTGCGAATCTTCTTGCGATCTTTCTCGAGGCGCTCCAGGCGCTTTTCAACCACCACAAGATCGCTTAGGATCAGCTCGATCTCAACATCTTCCAGATCGCGCAGCGGGTCCACCGACCCGTTCTCGTGCGGAACCTTCGGATCGTCAAACACGCGCAGCACGTGCGCAAACGCGTCCACCACGCGCAAGCCGCCGAGATAACCGGGATCGCGGAGCGTCTCTTTTGAAATCGCGGGCAGGTCCAGATATTCCACGGTCGCCGATGTAACCTTCGGAGGCTGATACAGTTTCGCCAGTTCGTCGAGACGCGCGTCGGGTACCTTCGTGACGCCCGTGCGAACGGCGGTCGCCCCGATTCGGGTCTCCTGATGGACGCCCGTGAGAATCGTAAAAAGAGAGGTCTTGCCCACCATGGGGAGACCGATAATGGCGGTTTTCATTAGAGGGGAACTTCGATTTGATTGAGGATTTCTTCAATCACGCGGTCGCCGAAATCGGATCGCTTTTGCGCCAGCACGGCGCGCGAATTCAAGATTACGCGATGCCCGAAGATGGCGACGGCAAGCCGCTTCACATCGTCCGGGATCGCGTAATTGCGGCCCTCGAGCACCGCCCGCGCTTGCACGGCGCGAAACAGGGCTTGCGAGCCGCGCGGACTCACGCCCAGCGAGAGCGACTCGTGCGCGCGCGTCTTCTCGACAATCGCGAGTATGTAATCGAGCAGCGATTCGTCGACCGCCACGCGACTGACAGTGTCTTGCAATTCGAGCAGTTCCGCGGCGCCGAAAATTCGCGGGACCGAATCGCCCGGCTGGCGGTCGGCATTGCGCAGAATTTCGCGCTCGCTCGCCGCGTCGGGATAACCGATCCGCAATCGCATCAGGAACCGGTCGAGTTGCGATTCGGGCAGCGGATAAGTGCCGTGATGCTCCGCCGGATTTTGCGTCGCAATCACCATGAACGGTTCGGGCAGCGCGTACGACCGGCTATCGATGGTTACCTGCCGCTCGTTCATCGCTTCGAGCAGCGCGGATTGCGTCTTGGGCGTGGTTCGATTGATCTCGTCCGCAAGCAGAAAATTCGTGAAAACCGGACCGGGTTTAAATTCGAACGCTTCCGAATGGGCGTTGTATACTGTCACGCCTAGGACATCGCCCGGCAGCATGTCGCTGGTGAATTGAAGCCGGTGAAAGCTGCAATCGATGGAGCGGGCGAGCGCGTGCGCCAAGGTGGTTTTACCGACTCCGGGAACGTCTTCGAGCAGCAGATGGCCCCGCGCCAGAAGGCAAACCAGCGATAGCCTGACCACGTCGGGTTTGCCGCGGATTGTCGAATCGAGAGCCGTTTCGAGTTCGGTCAGCTTTTTAACCGCGACCGATGGAGAAAACGCGACCGGCATGAGCTTTCATCATAACGTGGGGAGTGCGGACCCCTGCCGGATGCGACATCGTCCTCCGGTGGGGCTCCCGATCGCCGTCCGTTGAGAGTTGGGAGATGATAGCCAGCTATTTAGGCTGCATGGCTTTAACCGTTTGCAACAGTTTAGTGCGATCGACAAGCACCCCCGCAAGCCATACCTGGCTGATATTGCGTGTCGCAACGATGTCTTCGGTAGGGTCGCCATTGACCAGGAGCAGATCGGCGCGAAGCCCCGGAGCGATACGACCGCGGTCGCTTAACCGCCAGACGCGAGCCGGTGCCGATGTTGCAGGCTATTAGCGCCTGTTTTGGGGACAAACCGCACCGCACAAGCAGTTCGAGTTCCTAATGTAGACTTGCACCATAGGAAACACCCGGGTTCCCCGCATCGGTACCGGCTAGAATCGTGGTTCCGGCATTTACCAGTAGCGGAATTGCAGCAAAGGCGCCAACACAGTCGTAGTGACGTTTCGGCTTGCCGACTGATTTTGTGAGCCTCGTTGCCTCCGCTTCGGGAAGCCAGCGGGCGATCAGCCGGTCCCGGCCGAGCGCGCCGTTATCGGGCAGTCCACACAAATTCACTAGTTCCGTCAACGTTGGAATGAACAACGGCGGGGGGATGACCAGCACCGGTAGTGCGACATAAATGCCCCGTGCGAAACAAACATTTCACCGAAGCCGGGTTCAGCAATGCCGTTTACAAATACATGCGCAATGCCGTCGGCGCCGGCATCTAAAGCATCGCGAATAGGGCCCGGCCCTTCACCCGCGTGAACCACGGCAAGTTTGCCGCGCGCGTGTGCGGACGCGATAACAGCTTCCATGCTCGCCTTGGGCAGGCGCGGCATTTTTCCGCCGAAATCCTCATAAATGATCTTTATAAGATCCGATCCCTCCGCGATACGGGCATCGACAAAGGATTGAGCCTCCGCTGGGTCGTCGAGCGTGGGTATCGACCTCCCAAACTCGGTTCCATGACCTCCCTTGACGGTTACGAAAATACCCGCGCTCAGAAAATCGGCTGACTCACCCGGAGGCGCATTTCGGACCCGTTCGTGTATCTCGCGCGGAGTGTTGCCCGGGCCCGCCGTGCCGAGGTCGACGACCGTCGTGACACCGAACAACGCCGAGGCGCGTAAATAATATCCGCCGTCCTCGATATGCGCATGTGAATCGAATAGGCCGGGCGAAAGGGTCAACCCTCGGGCGTCAATAACCCGCGTGCCGGAAGGGGGCCTGATTCGGGGAGCAATAGCGGCGATCTTCCCCGAGGCGACGAGGACATCGCGAATACCGAGCATTTCCTCGCCGTCAAACACGCGAGCGTCGCGTATCAAGAAGGTATCCGCGGCGCAAAAAGAAGCGAGCGCTAGCGAGAGAATGCTCTGGATAATAAGTGGGTGCATTGACGAAGCGCCAGTATATCACCCAACTTTGCCTTTCCTACGTCGCTCGAAACAGCAGCAGATCCAGGCTGAACGTCACTCGCATCGCTTCAATCGGCCGCGAGCGCATCGGCCGGTAAATCGAATGCAGCACATCCTGAACGGCGGCCGCGTCGAGATCGGCCGCCGTCGTGACAAGGCCCCGATTGACGAGGGTGAAATCGTCCGCGAATGTCTCCAAGGTTCGGGCCACGCGATCGCGTCCCACTCCGCGCAGTTCAACCAGATCCTCCGGCGCGGGAAGGGCAACCAGGAGGCGTCCGTCGTCGCGCAAAACACGCTGGAATTCGCTCGCATGCATCCGCGCCGTGATCGACAAAACGAGTGAGAACAGGCGGTCGGCGTACGGGATAAAGCGATCTGCGTTCGCCACGATCCACTCGCATTCGGGATAGCGCCGCGCGGCGGCATTTACGGCGGGAATC